>CAIQKV010000028.1 GCA_903872505.1 uncultured Opitutia bacterium | reverse complement strand
GAGGTCGCTGGCGGCGAGGGCCACGAAGGGCACGAGCCAGAGGCTGCGGCGCTCAAAATAGGCCGCGCCGCAGAAGGCGAGGGCCATGATGGGCGAGACGTTGGACAAATCCGGGACAAACACCGCGCCCACGCGGTAGGCGGCGGCGGCGACGATCAGCCCAAGGGCGATGATCAGGTTCGAGTTTTTCATGTTGGGAAACGATTTCGGTTGGCAGGGGGTTGAAGGTTGGCGGTCAAAACAGGTGAAGCCGGTCGCTAAAAACGGATGGACTTGGCCTCCTCGACGAGGGCGAGGATGTTGGCAAACGGGACGTCCGGCTCGAGCACGTGGGTGGGGGCGATCATGACCCGGGCGCCGTGGTCGCGGTGGAGGGCGGCGATCTCGCGGACGCGGCGGCGGACGTCGTCGGGCGTGCCGAACGGCATGGTGGTCTGCGTGCCAATCATGCCGCTGAGGGCGAGCGTCTGGCCGTGGCGCCGGACCAGCTCGGTCGCGTTCATGCACTCGGGCTGCACGGGATTGAGGATGTCCACGCCGATCTCGATGAGCTCGGGCACGATGGGCATGATGTCGCCGTCGGAGTGGTAATGGACCCAGACCTTGCGGTCGCCCGAGGCCTCGCGGATGGCGGCGATGACCTTGGCGAGGCGGGGCTTGAGGTGCCGGCGCCACATCGGGACGGAGAGCATCATGCCGGTCTGCATGCCGACGTCGTCGCCGAGGCCGATCATGTCGACGCCGGCGCGGGCGAAGGCGCGGCCGACGTTGACCGAGCGCTCGGTGAAATAGTCGAGCAGCCAGTCGGCGATGCCGTTGCCCTCGGCGAGGTCCTGGAACAGGTTGTCCATCCCGCGGACGTACCACGAGATCTCGAAGGCGGTGCACTCGAGGCCGGCGAAGGCGACCTTGCCGCGGGTGTGGATCTGGTGCATGCGGTTCGTGACGGCCCGGTAGTGGGCGGGGTCCGAGGTGTCGGGCCAGGGGAGCTTCTCGAGCTGCGCCACGCTCGTGATCTTCTCGAGCGGATGCAGCATGATCCGGAAGTGGTAGGCCTTGCCGACCGTGCCCGCGGGCGGGGCGACGTGCGCGACGCAGAAGGGGCCGAGCTCGACGTTGGCGGGGAGCTTGCAGCCGAGAGCGGCCAGCGCGTCATGCCAGCGCGACGCGTCCTCGTTGTAGCCGACCCACTCGAACCCGAAGTCGGTCTCGAAGGCCAGCTCCGGGCTCCGCACGCCGGTGCGCTCCTCGATCAGGTCGGCGACCGGGGGCGTGACCGGCACGTTGAGCGGCAGCCATTCGGCAGGCCCGCCGGACATCATCGCATGGAAATTTTCGCGGGCGTTCATCGGGGAAAACAGGGGGCCATGGCGGCGATATGCGCCGCGGTGCTGCCACAGCAGCCGCCGACGAGGCGCGCGCCGGCGGCGAGGAGGCGGGGAGCCGCGGCGGCAAACTCCGCCGCCGACTCGTCGTAGCAGATCATGCCGTTCACGAGGCGGGGCGAGCCGGCGTTGGGCTGGACGATGACGGGCCGGCCGGCGGCGGCGGCGACGAGTTCCGCGGTGAGCGACACGTAGTCGTCGAGCGAGAGCTCGGTTCCGCAGTTGGCGCCGACGACATCCGCGCCGGCGGCGAGGACGGCGGCCAGGGCGGAGGCCACGCTCGTGCCCATCATGGTGCGGTAGCCGGCGGCGGATTGCTGGAAACTGTAGGTGGCGATGACCAGCTCCGCGCCGGAGGCCTTCGCCGCCCGCACCGCCAGCGCGGCCTCGGCCGGGTCGGACATCGTCTCGACCAGGATGACATCCGCCCCGCCCTCGAGCAGGGCGGCCGTCTGCTGGCGGAAGGCGGCGGTCACCTCGTCGGGCGACGCCTCGCCGAGCGGCTCGAGCATGCCGCCGAAGGGGCCGATGTCGCCCAGCACCCAGGCGCGGTCGCCGGCCACGGCGCGGGCCAGCCGCGCGCCGGCGAGATTGAGCTCACGCACGCGGGCCCCGGCGCCGTGGCCGGCGAGGACAAACGACGTGCCGCCAAAAGTGTTGGTCGTGAGCAGGTCGGCACCGGCGTCCAGGTAGCCCTGGTGCACCTGCCGCACATGGTCGGGATGCGTGGCGTTCCAGAGCTCGCCGCAGGCGCCGGGGGCCAGCCCGAGCTGCTGGAGCTGCGTGCCCGTGGCCCCGTCGCCGAGGAGCGGCCGGCGGGCGAGGGTCTGGCGGAGCTGGGTGACGCGGGGATTCACGAGGAAAGCTGGTGGACGGCGTCGAGAAACTCGCAGGCGCGGTCGGCGTTTTGGAACGGGGCGCTGACGGTGAGCCACACGCCGTCGGGGCCGAGCTCGCGCAGCACGGTCAGCGCGTCCGAGGCGTCCTCGGCGAGGACCTGCACGGCCTTGCCGGCCCGGAGGCACCGCCGGTAAACCCCCAGCCAGTTCGCCGCGGGGCCGTGACCCGCGCCGAAGACCCACTGCACGGCGTTCAGGCGGGGCAGGCGCAGCACGAGGTCGAGGTGGTGGAGGGCCTGCGGGCCATCGAGGTGGAAGATGGTCCGCTCGAGCGGCGCGATTTCCTGCTCGATGGTGGGGCGGATGAAGTCCTCGGCGATCTCCCGGGAGACCAGGCACCAGAAATCGCAGCTCGGCACATAGGCCGGGCCGGTGTGCAGGTAGGAGCACCAGGTGGTGCTCGGCTGGCCGAGCGAGGTCAGGCGCTGGTAGGACCGCCGGTAAGCCTCCACGTAGGCGCGGGTCGCGTGCTGGCTGGCGCGGCGCACCAACTCGGGCTCGTCGAGGAGGTCGAGGCAGACGTTCTCGGGCCCGCGCAGGCCGGCGAGCATGTCGAAGCTCCCATGCAGGTCGGGCACCGCGATGTAATAACGCCCGGCGAAGCGCTCGGCCGCGAGCGTGATCATGTCGTCGATGGCCTTCCAGTAGGGATTGTTGAAATCCGGCGGGGTCGCGATGAAGCGCTCCCAGTCGGCGGCCTCCGGCACGGTGTGCTGGCACCAGCTCGTCGTCTCACCGAAGACCAGCTCGGCGCCGAACAGCGTCGAGGTGAGGTCCGGACCGACATTGGGCAGGTAGGAGGGCACGTTGTCGCCCAGGCACGGGTTCGTCTCGAGGGCGGCGAGGGCGCATTCGACCTGGAACTCCACGTCGAGCCATCGCTCGCGCAGCGTGGCGTGGGTGGAGCGGGGGGTCCGCAGGGAGCGCTTGCTTTCCACCGAGAGCGTCACCGGCGGGCGGTCCAGCCGGCTGCAATTCCACCAGGCCTCGTAGCGGGCGCTGGCGGCGGCATGGGTGAAGTAATGGTTGCGCGGGTTCATGCGGGGCTAGGCGCGGTTGAAGTCGCGGATGGCGTCCACCATCGCGACGATGTTGGCCACCGGGGTGCGGGCCTGGATGTTGTGGATGGTGTTGAAAACGAAGCCGCCGCCGGGCGAGAAGGTGCGCAGGCGCTCCGTGACCTGGGCGCGCACCTCCGCGGGCGTGCCGAAGGGCAGGGTGCGCTGCGTGTCCACGCCGCCGCCCCAGAACACGACGCGCTGGCCGAAGTCGGCCTTGAGCCGCACCGGGTCCATGTCCTTGGCCGAGCACTGGACGGGGTTGAGAATGTCGAAGCCGACGTCGATGAAGCGGTCGATCAGCGGCCGGATCGCGCCGCAGGAGTGCTTGAAGGTCTTCCACTTCGTGTGGCGGTGCACCCAGTCGTTGACCCGCCGGTAGTAGGGTGCAAAGAGGTCGTCGAAGGTCGCCGGCGAGCAGAATTGCGAGCTCTGCGTGCCGAAATCAGTCCCGCAGACGATCAGCACATCGATGGCTTCGGCATCGATGGCGGCGAAGGTCGCCAGGTTTCGCAGCGCGACCTCGCACTGGTAGTCAAAGATCCGGTGGACGTAGTCGCGGCGATCGGCGAGGGAGATGTACCACTCGCCGACGTCGCGAATGCCCTTCGGGTGCTTGAGGAACACCGCGGGGACGAGGGCGATGTCGCCGAAGGCCATGCCGCCGATGCCGCCGACGACGGCGCGGGTCTCGCCGCGCACGCGGGCGAGTTCACGCCGCCAGTGGTCGAGGTCGGCGGGGCTGAGGGGCTTGAACTCCTCGCAGTTGTCCGCCGGGTCGAGCTTGGCCTCGTCGATCGGCCCCTGGCGCACGATGGCGTCGAAAAAATACCCGCCGGCGGGCATGTGGCCGCTGGGCGGGACGGAGGTGTCGCCCTCGGGAAAAAGATAAACGTCGCCCGCGTCCTCGCGGGTGCGGAAGCCCTCGGGCACGAGCACGACCTGCCCCCACGGCGTCCGCCACTCGTGCCAGCCCTCATTGGCAAAGCCGAACATCGTGCCGCGGCCGTTGGCCGCCACGCAGTCGGAACCCAGGGCGCGGGCGAGGTCGTCCTCGACTTCGCCCAGCATCTGGTACGGTTCGCAGACCTTCACCGGGTGCCGCGGCAGGCCGTAGTGCTCGCGCAGCGCGGCGACGCAGCTGACATGCATGCTGGTGAGGCCGGTGCTGCCGAAGTCAACCGGCACCGGACCGGACTGGTGGGCCAGCGCCCGCCGGACTTTTTCACGGGAGGTCATAAGGGAAGGGAGGAGGCGGTCAGCCGCGCAGCCCGAAAAGCGCCTCCTTCAGGTCGAGATAATAGAGGTAGTCGCCGGGATCGACGTTGGGCGGGCAGCGGTGGTCGCAGAAGGGGATGAAGCCGCCCTTCGCCACGTAGGGCGCGAGGGACTCGACCCATTTCCGGATCGCGGGGCGGTCACGGCCGAGGACCATCTTGTCCACGCCGCCCATGATGCGCAGCTCCGGGCCCCAGCGGTCGAGCGATTCGCCAGGATGTCCCGAGCCGTTGACCTCCCAGGGAAACATCGTATTCACGCCGCCCGCGAGAAAGTGGGGGATGAGCGGCCGGACGTCGCCGTCGCAGTCGATCCACCAGACGTCGACGCCATGGGCGCGGAGCTTGGCGCTGATGCGCTTGTACCGGGGTACGACCACGTCGCGGAAAAACCCGACCGAGACGAGCGGGCCGCTCTTGTAGCAGATGTCCTCCCAGCCCGCGGCATAGTCGAATTGCACGTGGGGCAGCACGGCGTCGAGGAAGTCCTCCACGAGGAGGCACGAGGTCTCGACGATGTCTTCGACCATCTCGGGGTAGTCATACACCGCGTAGGCCAGACCCTCGACCGTCAGCATGTCGCGCACCTTGCCGATCATCGAGCCGCACCAGACCCCGAGCGGATAGTCGCGATCCGCCGGGTTGTCGCGGAGGATGGCGGCAAGGTCCGGCTTGCGATCCGGGTGGCTGCGGTCGAAACGCTCGGCCTTCACCTTCGCCCAGTCGGTGGGGGTCTTGACGGTGGCTTCGAGGAAGTGGGGGATGGTGTCGTGCCCGTCGAGCGGGATCTCGGCGATGAGGCCGTCGCCGTTGCGCATGATGCGGCTGCTGGCGTTGCGAAAAATCTCCTCGTAGGGAAAGACCGGGTGCATCCAGTGCGACCCGACGGTCGCGGTGCGGTCAAAGTTCAGGAAGATGTCGGCGTCGGTGTTGTTGGTGATGCCGTGGTCGCGGAACATCGGCCAGAGCTTGAAGTTGTCGTCCCAGTAACCGAATTCCATGTTGAAGCAGCGGTCCACCGGCTGGTGGTGCAGCTGGCGGCGGAAACGCTCGCGATCGGTGAGCGTGCCGCGCCACTTGGGGCGGAAGGGTTGGATGGCGGTCGGATTCATGGGCGGGTCAATAGTTGCCGTAGCGCTCGACGAAACCGATGATGGCGCGGTAGGTGTCCCAGCTCACCTGGGGCGGCACGGAATGGTCGGAGTGGTAGGCATAGCCGCGGGTCGCCATGCCGGCGGCGAACTTCGTGCGGATCTCCTCCTCGAGGACGTCGAGGTTGTTGGTGGCCATCTTCATCACGTCGATGTTGCCGAACATCGCCAGGCGGTCGCCGTGCGTCGGGGCGAAGGTGCGGATGTCCATCCCGGCCTTGGCCTCGATCGGCTGGAGGCACTCGAAGCCGGCCGCGATGTAGAGGTCGAGGACGGAGCTGACACGGCCGTCGGTGTGGTAGATGACGTGCATGCCATGGGCGTGGGCCCAGTCCGCCATGCGCTTGTGCTCGGGCCAGACCAGCTCGCGGTACATGGCGGGCGAGCAGATGGTGGCGTGATTGTAGGCCATGTCGCCGTAGATCCAGAGCCCGTCGGGCTGGATGCCCTCGGCGAGGACCGCCTCGAAGGTGCGGAGCACGACGTCGGTGTGCACGCGCACGATGTCGCGGACCCATTCGGGATCATCGACCATGGCGATCAGGAAGGCCTCGTCGCCAATCTGCTTGCGCAGGGCCTCGAAGCCCTCGACGCCGCTCAGATGCGTCCACCGCCCGAGTTGACGGCCCTTGTGGTAGCGCAGGGCGGTGAGCTGGGGGTTCACCTGCAGTGGGGCTGCCAGCATGGCGGGGCGGTAGGTCTTTTCCCAAACGGCGCGGGAATCGCAGCCGAAGCCCACGTGCTCCGGCGTGCCGGAACGGCCCTTCCAGTACCGGACGATGCCGCCCCAGGCATCACGGTAGGTCTCGGTCTCGGCGTCCTGCGTGATAATCTCGCGCTGCTGCGGAAACGGCGCGGGCCACGACCAGCACAGCGCCTGGAAGTCACTCTCCAGGAAAAGCAGCGCGTCCTCGTGGTCCCACAGGAGACCCTCGCGCTGCCAGCGGGTGATCGTTTCCGGCCAGTAGGTGTCGCACCGCGGGATGCGGTCCTGATCCTGCCGGGCGAACATACGGTTCACCCGTTCGCACCCAGTCATGGATGTAGCCTTCATGGCCGAACCCCGTGGGGGGCCGGGGCGCAGGGGCGCTCAGGCCGCCTCGCCCACGAGTTTCTTGGCCACGTCCACGGCGGTGCCGGCGTCGGCGGCATAGCCGTCGGCCCCGATGTCGTCCGCGAACGCCTGGGTGATCGGCGCGCCGCCGATCATGATCTTGACGCCGGGCAGGCCGGCGGCCTTGAGCATCTTCACGGTCTCCTTCATCGCCGGCATCGTGGTGGTGAGCAGGGCGGACAGGCCGATCAGGTTGGCCTTGTGCTCCTTCGCCGCCGCCAGGTACTTGTCGGGGCTCACGTTGGTGCCGAGGTCGACGACGGCAAAGTTCGCGCCGCGCCACATCATGGAAATCAGGTTCTTGCCGATGTCATGCAGGTCGCCCTGTACGGTGCCGATCAGGGCGGTGTACTTCGGCTTGATGCCCGCGCTGGCGAGCAGGGGCTCGAGCAGCTTGAGCGCCTCCTTCATGGCGCGCGCGGCGACGAGCATCTCCGGGACGAAGATCTCGTTCTTCTTGAACTGTTCGCCGACGATCGCCATGCCGGGCACGAGGCCCGACTCGACGATGGTCTGCGGAGGAGTGCCGGCCGCGAGGAGTTCCTGGGTGAGCCGCACGGTGTCGGTCCGCTTCCCGGCGGCCACGGCGGCGGTTAGGTCGTTGAGGAGGGGCATGGAGCTTTTATAAGCGCGTCAGCTGGATGAAGTAAATGCGAACACCACCAATGTCCCGGCGAACACACAACTATTCCCAAAACTTACATGCCGCATGCGTTGTCAGCCGGTTTGACCGCTGGTTTACAGAATGAACGAGGTGTCGGACGCCCAATCGGACTCTTAATACCCATGTCCAATTTGTATAATAGCGCGGTCATTGCCTGCGGGGTCATCGAGCCGGAGGTCCGGCATTTTGCCCGTAATTACCCGCAGATCCGCGACTTGGTTTTCCTCCCGCAGGGACTGCATGACGACCCGGCGCGGATGCAGCAGGAACTGCAGGCGGCCATCAACCGGGCGGAGGCGAACCCGGAGATCGAGGCCGTGGTGCTGGTTTACGGGCTGTGCAGCCGGGGCGTCGAAAATCTGCGCCATGCCCGCTGCCCCCTGGTGATCGCGCGGGCGCACGACTGCGTGACCCTGTTTTTGGGCGACAAGGACCGCTATGCGGCGCGCCAGCGGGAACAGCCGGGCACGTATTGGTTCAATCCGGGCTGGATCCGCGGCGGCGCTTCGCCCGGTCCCGAGCGCGAGGCCCGGCTGCGCCGGGAGTACGCGGCGAAGTTTGGCGAGGACGACGTCGAATATCTCCTCGAGACCGACCGGGCCGGGTTCGCGCACTACGACCGCGCGGCCTACGTCGGGCTCGGGCTGGGCGACCCGCAGAAGGAGGCCGAGTACACCCGGACCTGCGCCGCCTGCCACGGCTGGGGCTTTGACCAGGTCCCGGGCGACCCCGCGCTGCTCCAGGCGCTGCTCCAGGGCGACTGGGATGAAAAACGCTTTTTGGTCGTGCCCCCCCGGCACGTCATCCGCCTCACTGCTGACGACACCATCATCCGCGCCGAACCGGAACCCAATTTGCCATGAGCACACGACTTCATCTCGAAACCCCCGACGGCCGCACCGAGATCGGCCTGGCCCCGGGCGACCTGCGCCTGCCGCTCTCCGAGTTGCTGGCCCATCGCGGCCACCCGCTCAACACCCGCTGTGGCGGCCGCGGCCTGTGCGGCGGCTGCGAGGTGGGGCTGCGCGCGGGGACGCTGCGGCGCACGACGGACGGCGCCGCGGTGGCGCCGTCGGCGGACGACCGCCTCCGTTCCTGCCAGCTGCGGCTGGTGGAGGGCGGTGATGCCACCGTGACCGTGCCCGCGCGCTCCCTGCTGAAGCACGAGCCCGCGGTCGTGGCGGAGTTCAAGATCAACGTTCCCTGGGCCAGCGATCCGCTGGACCCCGCGGCGCGCATCGGCGCGGCGGTGGACGTGGGCACGACGACGGTCGCGCTCCTGCTGAGCGAACTCGCGACCGGCAAGGTGGTGGGGGAGGCGTCGGCCTTCAACGCGCAGATCCGCTTTGGCGAGGACGTGCTGACGCGCATCCAGATGTGCTACCAGAATCCCGCGGCCGTGGCGCAGCTGCAGCACGCGGTGGCGGTCGAAACCATCCAACCCCTGCTGGTGGAGGCGTGCGCCGAGGCCAAAATCGCGGTGTCCGAGGTCGGCGTGATGACCGTGGCCGCGAACACCACCATGCAGCATCTCCTCGCCGGCGTGGATCCGAGTCCGCTGGGCGTGCATCCGTTCCAGCCGGTTTTTCTGGAGCACCGCCAGTATGCGCCGGCCGAGCTGGGCCTCGCCTTCGGGGGCGCCGGGGCGAAGGTGCACCTGCTGCCAGGACCCGCCGCCTACGTCGGGGCCGATCTTGCCGCGGGGATCATCGCCACCGGCATGCTTTACCATGAGGGGCCGGTGCTGCTGGTGGACGTCGGCACCAACGGCGAGATCATCGCCAAGGTTGGCGACCGGCTGGTCGGCTGCGCCACCGCGGCGGGCCCGGCGTTCGAGGGCGCGGGCCTCACGAGCGGCACCCGCGGCGTCAAGGGCGCCATCGAGCGCATCACCCTGCACGGCGACCCGTTTGCCGCCGAGCTGGGCGTGATTGGCAACGTGGCCCGGCCCATCGGCATCTGCGGCTCGGCCTATGTGGATTTCCTCTGGGAGGGCCGCCGCGCCGGCATCGTGCAGGACAACGGCCGCTTCGCGGATGATTTTGTGAAACGCGCAGGCGCGCTGGTGCAGGCCGACGAGTACGGTCGCAAGCTGCAATTGCATGCCCGCGGCGCCTCGGGCCCGGTGTGGATCTCCGAGGTGGACATCGCGCGGCTGCTCCAGGCCAAGGCCGCCATCGCCGCCGGCATCAACACCCTGCTCGGGCTGCTGGGCGTGTCGGCCGCCAGCGTGAAGACCCTCTACCTCGCCGGCGGCTTCGGGCTGCACCTCTCGCTGGAGCACGCCATCGGCTGCGGCCTGCTGCCCGGCTTCACGCCCGCGCAGATCCAGGTCGTGGGCAACACCTCGCTCGGCGGCGCCTTCCTCGCGCTCAACGACCGCAGCCTCCTCGCGGAGATGTCGTCGGCCTGCACGCGGCTGGAGTCCGTCGAGCTCAACCTGCAACCCGGCTTCGAGGACGCCTACATCGACCAGCTCATGCTGCCGTGAGCCGGCAGCCAACCCGCCCTTACCATGAGTGCCACCCCCCGTGAAATCGTCCATCAAACCCTGGCCTTTGCCGGGCCGGCCCGCGTTCCCCGCGAACTGTGGGTGCTGCCCATCGCCGCGGAGAAATATCCCGCCGCGCTGGCTGAACTGGAGCGGGATTTTCCCTCAGACTTCGCCGCCATCCCCGGCCATGAGCGGGAGACCGCCCCCACCCGCGGCGCGCCGCACGTGGTCGGCGAGTTCACCGACGAGTGGGGTTGCACCTTCATCAACATCCAGCGCGGCGTCATCGGCGAGGTGAAAGACCCGCCGGTGAAGGACTGGGTCGCCGACCGCGCGCGGATCCACGTGCCCCGCGAGTGGCTCACGCTCGACCGCGACGCGGTGAACCGCGACTGCGCGGCGACGGACCGGTTCACCTTTGCCATGGCCTGCCCACGGCCGTTCGAGCAGCTCCAGTTCCTGCGCGGCTCGGAAAACCTCTACCTCGACCTCGCGGATCCGCCGGCCGAGTTGCTGGCCTTCATGCGCGAGCTGCACGCCTTTAACTGCGAGGTGTTCGAGGCGTGGGCCCGGACCGACGTGGACGCGCTGCGGTTCATGGACGACTGGGGTTCGCAGCGCGCGCTGCTCATCGCGCCGCGCCTCTGGCGCGAGCTCTTCAAGCCGATGTACCGGGACTACGTCCAGATCGCGCACGCCCACGGCAAGAAACTGTTCATGCACTCCGACGGGCACATCACCGCCATCTATCCCGACCTCGTTGAGATCGGGATGGACGCGGTGAATTCCCAGCTTTTCTGCATGGGGGTGGAGAACCTCGCGCCCTTTGCCGGCCGCATCACCTTCTGGGGCGAGATCGACCGCCAGCACCTGCTGCCCGACGGCACACCCGCCGAGATCGACGCCGCGGTCCGGAAGGTGCATGCCCAGCTCTGGCGCAACGGCGGCTGCATCGCACAGTGCGAGTTCGGGCCCGCCGCGCGGCCGGAAAACGTCCGGCAGGTCTTCGCCTCCTGGAACGCCCTCAAGCTCTAGCAACCCAGCACCCCCGCCATGCCCGCGCCCGCCTCGTCCCTGATCCAGTTGTTACCCCAGGACCGCGAGGTCCTGCGCCCCCTGGCGGAGCAGGTGGCGGCAATCGCCGCGCTGCCCGTGCACCGCGAGAAGGCGCGGCTGTGGGGCCGGATGAACGACCTGCGCAGCGTGCGCCCGATGGTGTGGATCACGGAGGTGCCGTGGCACGAGTTCAGCGACGACACCCCGGAGCTCGTGCTGCGGTGCCGCGCGCCCTGGGCGCGGAACGTGGAATTGGAAATGCGCCGGCAGCTCTACCAGTGGCGGCACCTGCCGGTGGACATGATCTTCAACGACTACGTGCCGTGCCCGATCGCCTACCGCAGCACCAGTTTCGGCATCCTGCGGCAGGGTGAGCTCCTCGCGATCACCGGCGGCGCCGGCATCTCCTCGCAGCACTTCGAGCCGCAGATCTCCTCGATGGCGGACCTGCACAAGATCAAGGACCCGGTGGTGACGGTGGACCGCGCGGACACCGCCGCGCGCCTGGCTGTCATGACCGACGCATTCGGCGACATCATCCCGGCGCGCGAACAGGGCTGCAACAACCTCTGGTTCACGCCGTGGGACAACCTCGTGATGTGGTATGGCGTGCAGGAGGCGCTGATGGACCTGATCGAGCAGCCGGAGGTGATCAACGCCGCCATCGCCCGCATCGTCGAGTGCTGCCTGAAGGAGCTCGACCAGATGGTCGCGCTGAACCTCCTCGCGGTGAACCACAACAACTGCCGCATCGGCTCGGGCGCCTACGGCTACACGGACCAGCTGCCGCGCGCCGGCTTCAACCCCGCCCACCCGACGCCGGAGCACCTCTGGGGCTGCTCCAACGCGCAGATTTTCACCGAGGTCTCGCCCGAGATGCATTGGGAGTTCGCGCTGCGGCATGACCTGCCGTGGCTCGCGCGCTGGGGCCTCGTCTACTACGGCTGCTGCGAGGTGCTCGACACGAAGATGGAGATCCTGCGGCGCATCCCGAACCTGCGCAAAGTCTCCATGAACTACCGCATCCACGTCGACCGCGCCGCCGCGGCGCTCGGAAAGGATTATGTTTTCAGCTACAAACCCAACCCCGCGTGCTTTGCCACCGACAAGTTCGACCTCGGCCAGGCGCGCGCCGAGCTCCGCCGCATGCTCGACTGCACGCGCGGCGGCCACGTCGAGATCGTCCTGAAGGACATCTCCACCGTGGCGCGCCAGCCGCAACGGCTCTGGGAATGGGCCGCGATGGCCATGGAACTCGTCGAGGGCCGCGCCTGACCCGCCATGACCGCCGCCCGCCTAGCGCTTCCCGCAGTCCTCCGGCTTGTGGTCGCGGGCGTAGGCGATCATCGCGCGCAGGTTCTCCGGCGGCGTGAGCGGCGAGATCTCGCAGCCCGCACCGACGATGAAGTAGCGCCCGCAGGTCTCGTGGCAGCGCCGGCAGGCCTCGTACACCCGCTCCGGGGTGCCCTCGAGCAGGTCGGTGATCGTGGAGACGTTGCCGGCGATCGCGCGGGTGGGGCCGAGTTGCTCGCGGGCGAGCGCGAGGTTGGCGGGAAAATCGATCTCGTAGATGTCGATCGGCAGCTGGGCCATCTTCGGGAAGAGCCGGTCGATCCGCCCGCACATGTGCTGCCGGAGCAGCACGTCCGGGTGGTTCCGCCGCAGCGTTTCCAGCACGCGTTTTTGCTGCGGCCAGAGAAATTTTTCGTAGAGCGCGGGGCCGATCAGGCCGGCCGCGGCGTCGCTCATGCCCATGGTGTCCGCGCCCGCGGCGATCTGCGCCGGGGCGTAGGCGATCGCGACGTCGGCGCAGAATGCCAGCAGGTCGTGCGCGAACTGCGGGTCGTCGCCGAAATCCAGCATGATCGTGTTCAGGCCGCGCAACTCGGCGGCGAGCGCCAGCGGGCCCTCGATCCAGCCGACGATCGACATGCCCGGGCCGGCCGTGCGGCGCATGAGCTCGATGCTCTTCACCCGGTCGTGCATCCGGCCGCCGTTGAGCGGGTCGGGCACCCGGAAGGTCCGCAGCCGCAGCTTGTCCGCCAGCGCCGCGCGTTCCTCGTTGATCGCCGGCCCCTGGTCGGTGAACCAGTCCACGCTGCCGTCGCCGGCGATGTCGATGACCTCGCGCGCGGGGTCGGAGCAGGTCAGCAGGCAGTCGAGCCCGAAGTCCGCCACGAGCTTGAGCTGGGCCTCGGCCATCTTGCGGCCGTCCTTGGTGTAGTCGATGAACGGGATGCCCGCGTGTTTCGCGGAATACATCATCGCCATGGGTTGGGCCGGCAGGCGGTCCACCGCCTCGCCGCGGAGGGTGCGGCGTACACGTTCGATCGAGGTCATGCCAGCGTGATGGTTGGCCCCGCCGCCGAAATCAATCCTGCGCTGGCCCCGGCCCTGCGCATTTCTTGCCCATGAAACCCATGTCCCCCAAGCAACGCCTCGTCGCCGCGCTCGACCGCCAGCCCACGGACCACCTGCCGGCCACCACGCATCACCTGATGCGCTATTACCTGGACAAATACCTGCCGGGGAAGACCGACGCCGAGTTTTTCGCGACCTTCGGGCTCGACCCAATCACCTGGTTCGTCGCGCACCAGCCCGCGCCCGGTTCCGGCGCGCGCTACGAGGAGGCTCACCGACCCGGCGGCCCGATGGAGGCGCGCCGCCTCGAGTCCGACACCTGGCGGTTCGAGCACGAGGACGTGCCCGGCCGCGAATACGCCACGACCCGCCACCGGATCGTCACCCCGCGCAAGACGCTGTCCCTCGAGCTGCAGGGCAACGTGTTCACCGCGTGGCTCTCCGAGCGCCTGATCAAAGAAAAGTCCGACATCGACCTCATCGCCGAGTTTGCCCCGCAGCCGCTCTGCGACGTCGCGGCCGTCAACCGGCACGCCGACATCTACGGCGACCGGTCGCTGGTCCGGGGCCACATCAACTGCTTCGACCTCTACGGCCAGCCGGGTTGCTGGCAGGACGCCTGCGTGCTCTACGGCGTCGAGGAGATGATCCTCGCGACCTTCGACGACCCGGAGTGGGTCCACGCCTTCCTCGGCATCCTGCGCGACCGAAAGGTGCGCTACGCCGATTCGCTGAAGGGGGCGCGCTACGATGTTCTCGAACACGGCGGCGGAGACGCTTCCTCGACCGTCATCTCGCCGAAGGTCTTCGACGAGTTCGTCGCGCCCTACGACCGCGAGGTCATCGCCCACGCCCGGGCGGCCGGCCAGCGGATCGTTTACCATACCTGCGGCGGCATGATGCCGATCCTGGAGCGGCTCGTCACGCTCGGCTCCAACGCGCTCGAGACCTTCACCCCGCCCGCCATGGGCGGCGACCTGGACCTGGCGGAGGCGAAGCGCCGCATCGGCGACCAGGTCTGCTTCATCGGCGGCTTCGACCAGAACCGCTTCTTCACCACCGCCACGCCCGAGGAGACGCGCGCGGAGGTCCGCCGCTGCTTCCGCGAGGCCGGCGCGGGCGGCGGGTTCATCCTCAGCCCGTCGGACCATTTCTTCGAGGCCAAGCCCGAACTCCTGCACGCCTTCGCCGACGAGGCCCGGCGCTGCACGTATTAGCATGCGCGATTCCAATTCAGCCATTGGCATTTACGACTCCGGAGCGTGGAGCCGCGGCGCCCTCGCCGCGGACGGTGCCGGTCCGCTGATCACGATGAGGCGCGACGGGGGCGTCGCGGCTCCATCGCCGCAAGACTTCCTTTCCCTGCGGCCAAATTCATTTTCCTACCTCCCATGACACCACGCGAACGCTTCCACGCCTGCATGAACTACCAGCCCGTCGACCGGGTGCCGAATCACGAGGTTGGCGTCTGGGCCCAGACCAAGCAGCGCTGGCGCGCGGAGGGCCTGCCGGCCGACGACCTGCACTGGGACTGGTTCACCGGCGAGGCCCGCTGGGACATGGACCCGCGCGAGTACCTCGACGTGAACACGAGCATGTTCCCGCCCTTCGAGGTGAAGGTTATCAGCCGCGAGGGCGAGACCGAGATCATCCGGGGCGCCAACGGCGTCACCACCAAGGCGCTCATCACCGGCACCATCGACGGCATGCGCGCGAGCATGGACGAATTCATCAGCTTTCCGGTGGAGACGCCGGCGGACTTCTCGGAGCTGAAAAAGCGCTTCCGCCCGTCCAGCCCCGTGCGCTACCCGGCCTACTGGGAGCAGTTCCAGCTGCCCGGCTGGGGCCTGCGCCAGCACCCGCTCATCCTCGGCCGGAACTGCTCCATCCTCGGCTACTACTGGCGCGCCCGCGAGTGGATGGGCACCGAGAACACCAGCTATGCCTGGTACGACGAGCCCGCGATGATGCACGAGATGATGGAGTTCATCACCGACTTCACCATCGAGACCACCCGGCCGTTCCTCGAGCGCGGGGTGAAGCCCGACTATGTCTTCATCAACGAGGACCTGAGCATGAAGAACGGCCCGCTGCTCAGCCCCGAGACTTACCGGAACTTCATCCAGCCGGAGCTGAAGCGGCTGATCGCCTGGTTCAAGTCCCAGGGTGTGGACTGGGTCATCATCGACACCGACGGGAACTGCGAACTCGTGATCCCGAACTTCCTCGAGGCGGGCGTGGACGGCATCTGGCCGCTCGAACGCGCCTCCGACATGGACCCGCTGCTCATCCGCAAAAAATTCGGCCGCGACCTGCGGCTGTGGGGCTGCGTGGACAAGCGCGAGCTGGCGAAGGATTTCGCCGCGATCGACGCGCACCTGCGCACGATGCAGCCGCTCATCGCCGAGGGCGGGTTCATTCCCTCGGTGGACCACCTCGTGCCGCCCGACGTGTCGCTGGCGAACTTCGAGCACTACATGCGGCGCAAGCACCAGCTCCTCCGCGGCGAGGCGTTCTAACCCGGCCGATTCCACCCCATGAGCCGCCAACTCGCCCTCGACACCCTCGCGCTGAAGTCCGTGCCGCGCTTCGCCCGCACGGAATACAGCCTCGAATACCACCAGGCCAAGGATCCGCTCGCCCCGGTCCCCGGCGTGGACCCGGCGGCGGCCCCGCGCGCGCTCTACGCCCGGTGGGGCCTGGATTTTCTCTGGACCACGGAGGACGGCCTGCACGGGAACTGGGCGAAGTTCGGCCGCTGCACCGACATGGGCCACGCCGAGTACGCGTCCGACGGCAGCGACCTGCACCAGCCGAACCAGTGCCCGTTCGAGTGGGTGGAGGACGTGTGGGCGTTCGACGCCGTCGCGGAATACGGCCTGCCCGCCATGGCGGAGCAGGTCGCGGCCTACGAGGCGTGGCTCGCGGAGAAACGCCGCGATTTTCCGGACCAGCTCTGCCCCGGCGGCTACTACAAGACCATCGTGTCGGGCGCGATCCAGGCGTTCGGCTGGGACATGCTGCTCGAGGCCGCGGCCGACCGCGACAAGATGGAGCGGGTGTTCGACGGGTTTTTCCGGCGGACCAAGTTCCACATGGATGCCTGGGCGCAGACCAGCGCCGAGGCCATCATCCAGCACGACGACTTTGTGTGGACGGCGGGCGCTTTCATGCGGCCCGAGATCTATCGCTCCGTCATCATCCCGCGCTACGCCGAGCTGTGGAAACCGCTCAAGCGCGCCGGCAAGAAGGTGCTGTTCTGCTCCGACGGCGACTTCCGCGAGTTTGCCGCCGACATCGTCGCGGCCGGCGCCGACGGGCTCATCTTCGAGCCGGTGATGGAATTTGGCGGGATGGTGGAGAAGTTCGGGCAGACGACCGTGCTCGTCGGCAGCGCCGTGGACTGCCGCGACCTCACCTTCGGCAGCTGGGAGACCGTGCGCGCCGCCCTCGACCGCTCCCTTGACCTTGCGCGCCGCTGCCGGAGTGTGATCCTCGCCACGGGCAACCACCTCCCCGCCAACATCCCGGCGCCCATCCTCGAGCAGTACCGCGCCTACCTGCAGGCCAACCGCCACCGCTAACCCCCCGATCATGCGCTGGAACCGCGAACAGTATCTCAACCTCATGACCTTCGGCGCCTCGCCGCGCCCGATGTTCACCGAGCTTTTCGGCCCCCTCATCGGCCTCGACGCCGAGTGGCGGGCCCAGGGCGCCTCCGAGGCGGAAATCGGCATGACCGCCTTTGACTGGGATTTCGTCCCGACCGTGTTCTGCGGCGGCTACACCCACCTGCAGGGCCCGCCGTCCGTCGTCCTCGAGGACACCGCCGAGTTGCGCCGCGAGCGCGACTGCCTCGGGCGCGAGATGCTGCTGCTGAAAAAGACCGCCACCATCCCGCTGCCGATGAATTTTCCGGTGAAGGACATGGACGACTGGCTGCGCGTGAAGCCCTTCTTCACGTTCAACCCGGGCCGCATCCACTGGGACGAGGTCGAGGCCGCGCGCCGGGCCCAGGGGGAAGGCAGCCTCGTGGTCGCGCACATGCCGGGCGCGTTCGACACCCCGCGCGACCTGATGGGGGAGGAGATCGCCTGCCTGGCCTACTACGAGCAGCCCGAGCTGATGGCCGACATCCTCGCCACGATCACCGACACGACGATGCGCGTGCTCGAACCCATCAGCGAGAAGCTCCACATCGACCAGCTCATGGTGCACGAGGACTTCGCCGGGAAGTCCGGACCGCTGGTCGGCCCCGTGCAGGTCCGCGAATACTTCCAGCCCTACTACCGCAAGGTTTGGGACATGGTCTCGTCCCGCGGCGCGCGCATTTTCGAGCAGGACACCGACGGCAACATCAACCCCGTCATTCCCGCGCTCCTCGACTGCGGCCTCACCAGCATCTACCCGATGGAACCCGCCGCGGGCATGGACATCGTGGAGGTGCGGCGGACCTACGGGCAGCGGCTCGCGATGCGCGGCGGCATCGACAAGCACGTGATCCGGCAGGACCGCGCCGCCATCCGCCGCGAGCTCGAGTACAAGCTCGCCCCGGCCCTGCGCGCCGGCGGCTGCGTCTTCAGCCTCGACCACCGCATTCCCAACGGCACGCCGCTGGAGAACTACCGCTACTACGTCACCCTGGGGCGCGAGATGCTCGGCCTGCCCCCGCTCGACCCGGCCCGCACCGGCTGGGCGCGCATGGCGATGTGAGGCTGGCGTCTGGGCCGCCGGTCCGGCTTGGTTTTCCTTCACGACTTTCCCATGCCTCCCTCCTCCAACCCGATTGAACATCTCGGCCCGGTCGTCCGCCGCCGCGGCCCGCTCGACCGGACCCGCGCCGCGCTGGCCCGCGGCCAGCTCACCGTGGGCTTCCTCGGTGGCTCCATCACCGCCCCCGGCGTGTCCTGGCCCGAGCCGCTGGCCGCTTGGCTGGGCGACACCTATGCCGGCGTGCGGCTCGCGATCGAGAACGCCGCGCTGGGCGCCACCGGCAGCGAACTCGCGGCGATCCGGGTGAAGACCGAGATCCTCGATCGCGGCTGCGACCTGGTGTTTGTCGAATACGCGGTGAATGACTTTGGCACCGAGCCGGGGCTGCGCGCCCGCGCCCGTGAGGGCCTGCTGCGGCAGTTGCTGCAGGCGGGCGCCTGCGACGTGGTGCTGGTCTACACCTACGGCCCCGACATGCAGGCGGACATGTTTGCGGGCAAGGTGCCGCCTTCCATCGCCGATTTCGAGCGGTTGGCGGATCACTACGGCCTCAGCTCGGTGTGGATGGGGTTGCACGCCATTCGCGAGGTGCAGCGCGGGCTCCTGCGCTGGGAGGAATGGCTGCCGGACGGCCTGCACCCGACGACGCGCGGCAGCCTCTGCTACGCGCAGAGCGTGATGGCGTTCCTCGCCGAGGGACTGGCGCCAGGCGGATTGGCAGGAGAAGCGCGCCAGCCGGGCCTGCCCGCCGCGCTGACGCCGGGCGCGTGGGAACGCGTGGGTTTGCTGCCGCTGACCGCCGCCGAATTGACCGGGCCGTGGTCGCTGCGACGCGGCACGAGTTGTCCGGGTATCACGCAGGTGCTCGTCACTCCCGCGCCGGGTGCCGGCCTGCGCGTGGCGTTTACCGGCCGCGGGCTTGTGCTCGCCTTCGACTTTGGCCGGGCGTCCGGCGAATTCCGCCACCGCCTCGACGGCGGCGCCTGGACCGTGTCGCAGCGCGACTGTCCCGCGTGGGCGGGCGACGCGGGCTGGCTGCGTCATCACCTGATCACCGAGGATCTGGCGCCCGGGCCGCACCGGTTTGAACTCGAGACCCTGCCGGGTCCGGGCAGCGCGGTCCGCGGCTCGCGGACGGCCCTTGGCCTGATCGGCGTGATCGCGTGAGGCGGAATCTGACATGACCGCGGAAAAACCTCCGGTGGTCGCCTCCCCGGGGGCAGCGCCCAAGCAGTGGCGGGTGGGCACGCTGACGTACACGGCCGGCGGGCTGGTCGTGCTCTTCTGCTGGCTCCTGTGGGGCGACTTTGCCTGGCAGCTGAAGGAGCGCTCGGTCTGGCCGGTCGTGCAGATCATGCTGCGGAAATTCGAGGCGTCGGATTTCCTGACCGGGCTGTTCCTACTCTCGCTGCCGGCCGCCGTCGGCGTGCTGCTCGGGCCGGTCGTCGGTTATCACAGCGACCGGCACCGGGGCCGCTGGGGCCGGCGCATTCCCTACCTGCTGGTCACCACGCCGTTCATCGCCGCGGCCATGTACGGGCTCGCCTTCAGCCCGGTGATCGGCGGCTGGCTGCACCATGCGCTCGGGTGGCCCGCGGCGTCGCGCAACCTCGTGATCATCGGGGTCATGGGGCTGTTTTGGACGCTGTTCGAGCTGGCGACGGTCACGGCCAACGCGATCTTCGGCGCGCTGATCAACGACGTGGTGCCGCACGAGATCATCGGGCGGTTCTTCGGGCTGTTCCGCGCGGTGAGCCTGCTGACGGGGATGCTGTTCAACTTTTACCTGATCGGCAGCGCGAAGGAGCACTTCCTGCCGCTCTTCGTGGGGATTGGGACCGCCTACGGGATCGGGATCGCGCTGATGTGCTTCCGCGTGAAGGAGGGCGGGTACCCGCCGGTGGAGCCGGCCGCGCCGGGTGCCGCGCCCGGGCTGAGGGCCGCGGTGCGGTCCTTCGCCCGCGATTGCTTTTCCCGGCCGTACTACCGCTGGGTCTTCGCGTGGCTGGCTTTGTCCAACCTGGCCTTCGTGCCGATCAACCTCTACAGCGTCAACGCGGCGGAAAGCTTCGGGCTCTCGATGGACGCGTATGGCAAGTATATCGGCGTGACCTTCGCCTGCTCGCTCGCCCTCGCGTATCCGCTTGGCTGGATGGCCGACCGGTTTCATGCCATCCGGGTGGGCCTGGGCACGCTGGCGATCTACGGGACGGCGATGGTGGTGGCGTATTTTTTGGTCACCGGCCCGAGGAGCTTTGGCACGGCGCTCATGGCGCATGTCGTGCTGTCGGGCTGCTACTTCACCGGGGCCGCGGCCATCGGGCAGATGCTGTTTCCCAAGCTCAAGTTCGCCCAGTTCGCCTCGTCCGCCGCCGTGATCTCCGCCCTGGTCAACATCGGGTTCGGGCCGGCCCTCGGCCTGCTGCTCGACGGGCTGGGCCGCGACTACCATTTCACGATCGGCCTCAGCGGCCTCCTGGGACTCGCGGCGTTCGGCACCGGGCTGGCAGTTTACCGGCGGTTCACCGCGCTGGGCGGCCTGAAAAATTATTCGGCACCGGAGTAGGCCGCGCCCCGCGGCGGCCCGCTCAGTACTTCAGGCCGACTTTTTTGTAGACGAAGCTCAGCAGCCACGCCGGACCGATGAGCAGGAAAACCACGTCCTTCAGGAAGGAAGGCTTCTTCCCCTCGAGCTTGTGGCCGATGAACTGGCCGATCCAGGCGAGGACGAAGATGACGAGGCAGATCTGCCACACCGGCCACGCCGCCTGCGCCTCCAGCCGCAGGTGCAGGGACTGGCACACGGTCATGAACGCCAGCATCCCCACCGCCAGCGGGAGCGACAGCCAGGCGTAGAACAGCGTGGCGGCGGCGATGGCCACGATCGTCCAGTTGAACCACGGCAGGCTGGTCTCCCACGCCGTGGGAATCGGGATCTCCCAGACAAAGCCCAGCACGCTGAAGAAGATCAGCGGCACGCAAACCCAGTGGATCAGCTCGTTGGCGGAGTGCTGGTGGCTCTCGCCGTACTCGGCAAACCACTGGTCGGCGGATTTTCGGGGCATGGGGCGGTTTTAGAACTGCAGCGGCACCTTGACGTAGGTGGACACCGGTTGGCCAGCCTTGAGCTTGGGCAGGAAGAGCCAGCCGCCCAGCGCCTCCGTGAGGCTGCCCCGGGCGCTGTCATCCGCCACCATGCCCGCGTCCACTGCCGACACAGTGCCGTCCGCCTCGACGGTCAGCACGACGGTGATCTCGCCGGTCGGGAGCACGGCGGTGGGCTTGAAAATGGGACCGGGCGTGAGGGCCGGGACGGCGTCATGGTTGGCGCCCTTGAATTTTTCGAGGTATTTTTCCACGGCTTCGTCAAGGCGGGCGCGGTTGCGCGCCGCGTAGAACTGCCAGGCGTGATCGATGCCGCTGGTCAGCATTTCCCGTCCGGTCTCGTCAAAGAGCTGGATGAAATAAACGTCCGCGTCGGGGAGCACCCCGGCGGAAAACTTGACCTTCACGGCCTGCCCGGCGGGCAACGCGGGTATTTCGTGAACCAGGATTTCCGGCGCGCTGACATAGCAGGGGTGGCGGCTGGAGACGCCGGTGGAATAAAACACCACGGCCGCAAATCCACGTTTGACCGTTTTGGTCGCGGTCAAAGTCACTTGAAAAGTGGTGCTGCCTGAGAGTGAGCCGAAGGGAACATACGCGGAATCGTGATCACCGAGCATCTCCATGTGGAGGGGCCCGCCCAGGGCTCCCCGGGGCGCCTGCACGAAGTCATCGCTGAATCCCTTGGCGTCCTCCACCGCGTAAACCGGGGTCGACCGGACGAGCCTTTCCTTCCCGGCAACCAGCACGTACGGCTCGGTGCCGCTGACGCGGACCACCGGCAGCATCTCGCCGTTGTATCGCACCGTCAGCACGGACGGGCGGGGCGCGGCGGCGGACAGCGCCGGCGCGAGGAGGCAGAAACCGAGCAACAGGGCGGAGCGGTTCATGGGGGATCAGAGCTTGGCGACGGCGGACTTCTTGGGCATGCGCAGGACTATAACTTGAGCGGAATTTCCAAGCGGACGGGCACTGGGCGCCCAGCCTTGAGCCTCGGTAGGAATAACCAGCCTTCCAAGGCGGCGGCGAGACTCTTGTTTAACTCGGGATCCGGGCTGCCGTGTATCTCCACGTTCGACACGATGCCGGAGGCTTCGATGGTGAGCACTGCAGAAAGGCCCTGCTTGGGTGGGGCAACCCCCGCCGGAAAGATGGGCTTGGGCATGATGGCCGGAACGGCGTCGTGGTCCGAACTCGGGAATCTTTCCAGATACATCTTCTGCGCGACCTTCAGACGGGCCTGGTCACACAGCGAAAAATACTCCCACGCGTATTCCGCTCCGGACGTCATCACCTCTCGTCCACTCGAGTCGAAAATTAGCACAAAATAGCTGGGGTCCTTTGGCGGATTCAGCACGCCGAGATTGATTTCCACCGTCACGGGCTCGCCCGCCGGAAGCCGGGGCAGTCCTTCAATGATGAGAGCCGGGCTGTTGGCAGCCGATGGCGGATCCGAAATATGGGCCGCAGAATAGATTCCCACGACCGAGAAGCCGAGGTAGAGTTCCTTCCGGGCCTTCAGCGTGGTGGTTAGCACGAGGTGGTCGGGCATCTGCGTCTGATGCGGTCCGCCGAGCTTTTCGATTTTGACCGGGCCGCCGAGCCGTCCCGGCGAATCGACAAAATTGTCACTGTAACCCGGGGCGGGCTGCAGGGCAAAGCCGTCCGGCCGCCAGAGCTCCTTCCGCTTGCCCTCGATGATCGCAGTGCATCCTCCCACGCCATATTCCACCACAGGCCACATGTGGTCCTTATACTTGACCGTCAAGATTGAGGGGTGCGGGGCGTACGCCCGCAGCGCCGAAGCGAGGAGACAGAAACCGAGCAACAGGGCGGAGCGGTTCATGGGGGATCAGAGCTTGGCGACGGCGGACTTTTCCAGCGCCTTCAGGCTGATGTCGTGCCCGAGGCCGGGCGCGGCGGGCGCGCGCACGAAGCAGTCCTTGCCGATGTCCGCGTCGACTGTGATGGGATTGCCCCGGATCAGGGTCTCGTAGTAGTGGTTGTTCCGGATCGCGAGGCAGAGGTGGATGTTCTCCACGCCCGTGCCGTGCACCTCCGCGCTGAGCTGGAACGCGTCGGCCAGGTGCGCCACGCGCAGCGCGCCCGTGATGCCGCCCTTGTAGAAGAAGCTCGTGCGCACCATGTCGGCCGCGCCCTGCGCGATGAAATCCGCAACATTGTAGTGGCAGCCGTCGGAGGTCTCGGCGGTGAGCACGGGGATGTCGAGCTGCTCGCAGAGGCGCCGGTAGGCGTTGATGCTGAACTCGCGCATCGGCTCCTCGTACCAGAGGTAGTCGGCCTCCTCGAGGGCGCGGCCGAGGAAGAGCGACTCATACGGGTCGAACCCCGCCGAGCCGTCGTACATCAGCGCGATGTCCGGGCCGACGTGGGCGCGCAGCGCCTGGCAGAGCGCGGCGTCCTTGCGCGCGTCGCCCCACGCGTGGAGCTTGATCGCGCGGAAACCGCGGGCGAGGCACTGGTCGGCCACGTCGAGGAACTCCTTGGTCGAGGCGTAGGTGACGGTGCTGGCGTAGGCCTCGATCTGGTCGCGGTAGCCGCCGAGCAGCTGGTAGAGGGGGAGCTTCGCGGCCTTCGCGGTGATGTCCCAGAGCGCGGCGTCCACCACGCCCATCATGTACATGGGAAATTCCTCGATCCGGTCGATTTCCCAGAGCTCGTGCCAGAGGAGCTCCTTCATCAGGGGATTCTTGCCGAGCAGCCACGGCTTGAGCCGGCGCTCGATCAGGTCGAGGGCGATCGCGCCGCGCACCGCGCAGCTCCAGCCCTCGATGCCCTCGTCGGTCACCAGCCGCAGCCAGGTTTCCTCGTTGACGGGGTCGCTGCCCGGCAGGCCCTTCCGCCAGACAAACGGCACCTTCGGCTTGGTCCGCGTTACGTAGGCATGGACGGCGATGATCTTCATAGGGTGGGGTTGGGCCGGAGTGAAAGGCAACCGGGGCGAAGTGACAAGATATCGAAGCAGCCCCCGCACGCCGCGGTCCTGCCGTTTTCTCGTCACTTGTCACGTGCCACTTGCCCCGGCAGATTGGCGGCCATGTTCGACTTCACAGGCAAGGCGGCGCTCGTCACCGGCGCCGTGCTGCTGGCCGACGGCGGCCGGAGCGCCGGCCAGTAGCATGACGCCACCCGTCCAACCGGGGCCGCGCCCGACACGCCGCGAGGAATTCACGCCCTCCGCCGCCTTGGCGCAGCTGGGCCTGCGGGGCGACCGCCTGGCGTTCGGGCTGGCGGGGATCGGCGGGGCGTGGGGGCCGGTGGACGCAGGCGCGGCGCGCGAGACGCTCCGGCAGGCCGTCGAATTCGGCGTCGGGGTTTTTGACACCGCCCCATCCTATGGCACGGCGGAAAATCTGCTGGGCGAGGCCCTGGCCGGCTGGCGCGGACCACGCCCGGTGATCAGCACGAAAGTCGGCCGGGTTTCCGGCCGGACTCCCCGGGATGAAGTGTTCGACTTTTCGTCGGCGGGCATGCGGGACAGCGTGGAACGCAGCCTGGCCCGGCTCGGGCTGCCGGCGGTGGACCTGCTGTTCCTGCACGAGCCGGACTACGTGCCGCCCGCGGAGCGCCCGCGCGTGGTCGGGGTGCTCCGCCAGCTGCAGGCCGACGGTCTGGCGCGACACCTCGGCCTGGGGGGAGGGCACGGTGCCGACTGGGACGGCTTCATCGAGTCCGGGATTTTCGATGTGGTGATGCTGTTCCGCCGGCTCGATGCGTGCATTTTTGACGGCCTGGCGGACGACGTGCCCCGGCTGCGCCGCGCCGGGCTGGTCACCTACGGCGCGAGTCCGCTGCACATGGGCCTCCTGGGCTCGAAATATGATGTATTTGTGCATGAGCATCCGGAATGGGTCTGGCCGGAGCAGATCGGACGCGCCATCCGGCTGCGCGCGCTGGCGGAAAAACACGGGCTGCCGCTGCCGACGCTGGCCCACCGGTTCCTGTTCAGCGTCGGGGAGATCGACCGCGTGGTCATCGGCGCCTGCACGCCGCCCGAGCTGGCCGGCGCGCTCGCGGATTTTTCCGCCGGTCCGCTGCCGGCAGGGTTGTTTGCGGAGGTTTGTTCGCCCACGCTGCCGCCATGATCCAACTCCGCGACGCCGAACTTTTCCGCCTCCCGCTCCGCGCCCGGATGCCTTTCCGCTACGGCATCGTGACGATGACGGAGGTGCCGCACGTGATTCTGCGGCTGACGTTCGAGTTCGCCGGCCGCGCCTCGGAGGGACTGGCGGCGGATCATCTGCCGCCCAAATGGTTCACGAAGGACCCGAACCGGCCGCTGGGCGAGGAGATCGACGAGATGCTCGCGGTGATCCGCGCCGCGGTCGCGGCCGCGCGGACCATCCAGGCGGCGAATCCTTTTCAATTCTGGCAGCAGCTGTACGCCGCGCAGGCGGCGTGGGGCGTGGCGCACAAGATTCCGCCGCTGCTCGCGCAGTTCGGCACGTCGCTGGTCGAGCGGGCGCTGCTTGACGCCTTTTGCCGGTCGGTTGGCCTGCCGCTGGCGGCGGCGCTGCGCGAAAACCGTTTCGGCGTGGAGCTCGGCGCGATGCACGCCCCGCTCGCGGGCACGGCGCCGCGCGACTGGCTGCCGGCGAAACCGCCGGAGGTGGTGTTTGCCCGCCACACGGTGGGGCTGCTCGACCCGATCGAGGAGGCGGACATCGCCGCGGCCGAACGCGTGAACGACGGCCTGCCGCAGTCGCTCGCCGCCTGCGTGAAATTCTACGGGTTGCGGCACTTCAAAATCAAAATTGACGCGGATGTGGCACGGGCCCGCGACCGGCTGCGGCGCATCGCCCCGGTGCTCGCCCGTGAGTGCGGCGGCGACTACGCGTTCTCGCTCGATGGCAACGAGAGCTTCCGCGACCCGGCGGCGTTTGCGGCCCAGATGCGGGCGCTGCTGGCGGAGCCCGCGCTGCAGGAGTTCTGGCCGAAGCTGCTCTTCATCGAACAACCGCTGCACCGCGACGTGGCGCTGACGCCCGCGGCGGACTGGTCGGCGTGGCCGGAGCGGCCGCCGATCATCATCGACGAGTCGGATGCGGAGCTCGGCAGCCTGCCCACCGCCCTCGCGCTGGGCTACGCGGGCACGAGCCACAAGAACTGCAAGGGCGTCTTCAAGGGCGTGGGCCACGCCTGCCTGCTGGCGCAGCGCCGCGCGGCGGGGAAAACTTCGATGCTCAGCGGCGAGGACTTGACCAACGTCGGTCCCGTGGCGCTGCTGCAGGACCTGGCGGTGCAGGCGGTGCTGGGCGTGACGAGCGTGGAGCGCAACGGACACCATTACTTCGCCGGCCTGGCGGCGTTTCCAGCGGCGATGCAGGCGCACATCCTCACGCACCACGGCGATCTCTACACGCGCAGCGCCGCCGGCTGGCCGCGGCTCGACGTGCGCGACGGGAAGATCGCCCTCGGCTCCGTGCTGTGCGCGCCCTTCGGTTGCGCCCCCGGGCTGCCACTCAACGAACTCGCGGTCGTCCCGCTGGCGTGACCGCCCGCCGCCGAAACCGCCGGCATCGTGCGGGATGATGGCGGGCGCGGCCGGAGGGGAGGCATTGACGCCCGCGGTTGGATTCGCAGCATGGTCCGCAACGACCCACCCCGGTCCAACCCACAGGCTATCCCATGTCCAACGAACCCAACACGCCTCCGCCCGTTACCGAGGATCGCACGGTTGCCATCCTCAGCTACCTTACGCTGATCGGCTTCATTATCGCCCTCGTCCTGCACAGCAGCAAAAAGACCGCCCTGGGCTCCTATCACCTCCGCCAGACCCTCGGCCTGATCATCACCGCCCTGGCGCTGAGCGTGGCCGGCGTGGTGCTGATGTTCATCCCCATCCTCGGCTGGCTGGCCGTCATGGCTGCTTGGCTCGGCCTGCTGGTGCTCGTGATCATGGGCCTGGTCGCCGCCGCCAGCGGGCAGCAAAAACCGGTGCCCGTGCTCGGGGAGTATTACCAGAAGTGGTTTGGCGGGGCGTTTACCTGAGCCCGCTGCAGGCATTCCCGCTTGGCGCTGGATGACGGGCTGGCGCAGTTTCCGGCCGCGATACGCGCGCAGTTCCACTGCGCTGCCGCGGCTCAACGTGCGTGACGTGGTAGCGGGTGAGGGGCCGGCGCGAAGGGTTCAGGCCGACTCGAGCACCTCGATGGCGTGGATGCAGCCGCCGGCGGTCCAGCCCATCATCTGCGGCATCTTGTATTCGTCGGCGACGTCGATGCGGCCGGTGAGGGCGTTGTATTTTTCCCAGAGCTGACCGGTGGTGGCGAGGTTGCGCGCGCAGGTGAGGACGTATTTTTCCGCGATGCGGCGGGCGTCGGCTTTGTAGCCGTGGCGCAGCAGGCCGATGATCGCGGCCGTTTGGTGCGGCGGCCAAGCGTTGGGGGCGTCCCACTGGTAGGTGTTGATGGAGTTGTTGCTGCCTTCGGCGCAGGCCATCACGCCGTGCGGGCGCTCGACGAGCGGGAGATTGCGCGCGAGGGCGGCGGCCTGGGCGTCGGAACAGATGCCCGACCACAGCGCGAAATACGGCGCAGCTGAGACGACGCGGCCTGGGCGGCGGTTGGCCCAGTCGTAGTCGAAGTAGAATCCCTTGTCCTCGTGCCAGAGGTATTGGTCCACGAGGGCGCGGCGGCGGGCGGCGCGGTCGCGCCAGACGGATTCGGCCTCGGCCATGCCCAGCTCGCGGGCGAAATTCCCGGCGATGGTTTCGAACTGGTAGAGGATGGCGTTCGTGTCCACCGGGTTGAAATCCGCCGCACGCTGGTCGAAGCGCGGGTTGAAGTCCCAGACCTCGCACTCGGCCATCTTGTGGTGGAGGTAGCGCAGGCGCGCGACCGGGTCCGCGGGGATGTCGCCGAGGCGGTGTTTGATGACCTCGTAGAAATTGGCGAGCGTGACCGGGTCGGCGAAGTTCCCGCAGGTGGCGAGGCCGTTGGGCGCGAGGCGCAGGGCCATCCAGAAGGCGTATTCCTTCACGAGCGCGGCGTAGGCGCGGGCGAGCCAGGCCTGGTCGCGCGAGTGGGCGTAGATCTCCTGGAACAGGACGGCGGAGACGGGGATCTGGCTGCGGTTGAGCGCGATCTTGACGGAGATGTTGGGCGCGAAGCCGAAGCGATCGAGGACGTAGATGATGTTCTCGGCGTTGTTGAGCGCCTGGTCGAAGCGGCCCTGGCGGATGAGCCCGAGGTTGGTGAAGTAGGTGTCCCAGTAGAAAAACAGCCACATGCACGGGTCCGTGGACGGGACGGTGTGGGGGCGGGGGAGGGAGATCTCCTTGGCGGTCTCCTCGCGGGAATTGCGGAAAGTCTTTTCCCAGTTGGCGTCGATGTAGGACCGCGTGGCGGCGATGGCGTCGGCGAGATTCAAGCCGCGATGAAGAACGGGGAATACGGCGGAGGCAATTCCGGGAAAATGAACGTTCGGCGCCGGCGCGGGCGGGAACCCGGCGGCCGGGGGCGCGGCAGGGAGATCAGGGAGAGACGTCCATCGACCGCGGCCAACTGCGGGCTTTCCGCGGGGCCAAAAAACTGCGCAACCACCCAGCGCCTCGCGGACCGACAGCAATCCAGTTAAAGCCGAGGACTCATCCTCCTTTGGCTAAGGGTTCGAGTCCCAGGCGGCCCGCCGTCGCCGCTCAGATCGCCGGCATGGCGTTGCCGCCGCAGACAGGCAGATAGACGCCGGAGATGTAACCCGCGAGGTCGGACGCCAGGAAGGCGACCGCGTTCGCGACGTCCTGGTCGGTGCCCCAGCGCTGCAGGGGGATCCCCTCCCGGTAGGAGTCAGGGCGGCCGGCGGCGGGGCGGTTTTCGCTGACCATCCAGCCCGGGGCGACCTGGTTCACCGTGATGCCATGCGCGCCGACCTCCCGGGCCAGCACGCGCAGCACGCCGTCCATGCCGCGCTTGCCGGCGACGTAGGCGGACTGGTTCGGGGTGTTCTGCATCGCGCACTCGGTGTTGATCGCGATGACGCGGCCGCGTTTTTTCGCGATCATGTCCGGGAGGAAAGCCTGCGCCATGAGCACGTTCTGGAGCACGCAGCTCTCGAACTGCGAGCGGTAGTCGTCGGGCGATTGCTCCAGCACCTTCGTCCACTGGTACTGGATCACCGCGTTGGTGACGATGATGTCGGGGGCGCCGAGCTGCGCCTTCACCGCGTCGCGCATCCGGTCGATGGCGGCCTTGCTCGTGATGTCGGCTTGGAAAATGCCTGCGCCGGGCAGTTCCGACTGCAGCGCGGCCGCCCGGTCGGCGGCGCTGTGATAATGGATTGCCACGCGGGCGCCGCAGCCGGCGAGCGTGCGGGTGATGGCGCGGCCGAGCTCGCCGGTGGCGCCGGTGACGAGGGCCACGCGGCCGGTCAGGTCGATCTTCATGCGCAGACGGCCTGGTGGCCGCCGTCCACGATGAGGCCGACGCCGTTGATGTACGCCGCCGCGTCGGAGCAGAGCAGGGTGACGGCGTTGCCGATGTCCTCCGGGGTGCCGATGCGGCCGACGGGGACGCGCTGCTTTACGAAGGCGGCGGGCTCGGGCTTTTCCCAGTGGAACCGCGTCATGTCGGTGAGGATCATGCCGGGGGCGACCGCGTTGCAGGTGATGCCCTTCGGGCCGAGCGCGATGGCGAAGCTCTTCATCAGCATGTGCAGCCCGGCCTTGGACGCGGCGTAGTCGCCCTGCGCGGCCGAGCTGACGTTCACCGCGAGCGAGGTGATGAAAATGATGCGCCCGCCCCGGCCGCGCTTGATCATCTCCTGCGCGACGAGCTGCGTGCAGTGGAACGCGCCGTGCAGGTTCACGTCGATGGTCTTTTTGAACACCGCCTCGCTCATCTCCATGATGTCCACGAACGGGCAGATGCCGGCGTTGTTCACGAGGATGTCGATCTGGCCGAAGCGCTTCATCGTCTGCCGGACCAGCGCCGCGACCTGGGTGCGGACGGTGATGTCGCAGGCCAGCCCGAGGGTGGGCACGTCGGCGGCCTTGGCCAGCCGCGCGGCGGCATTCTTGGCGCTGGCCCCGTCCTGGTCGGCGATGACAATGCGCGTGCCCTGGCGGGCGAGGCAGGTGGCGATGCCGAATCCGATGCCGCGCGCGGCGCCGGTGATGAGGGCAACTTTGGCTGGCATGGGATTGACGGGAAGATGGGCCGCTCCCGCCGGCCCGGGCAAGGCTGCAATTGGCCGCCGGTCCGCCGCCGGCGGGGTGGGGCGCGTTATCCCTAACGCGCCGCGGCTGATTAAGGATAATCAGCCCTACCAAACAAAATGGCATCGACGCGTTGCGCGGCCTGCGTTGCATTGGCCGCGGTTTATCCCCGCACCCCGCATGAGCACGGCCACGCCATCCGCCCCGGGCGTCACGCCCGAGCAGCGCGAATTTTACCGCACCGAGGGTTATCTCATCGTGCGCGGGCTCTGGCGGCCGGAGGAGATCGCGGAGTTGAAACAAGTGGTCGACGGGCTCGCCGCGGCGGGAAAGCCGATCCCGGGATATTGGGAGCCAACGACCAGGCCCGACGGCTCGCTCGATCCCGACCCGCTCAAGCGCTACCCGCGCATGCTCCACCTCCACCGGCACCAGCCCATCGGCCAGCGCATGATGCTGGATCCGCGCATCGGCGCGGTCGTCCGCGCGCTCCTCGGGGACGAGCCCATCGCCTGCCAGTCGATGGTCTATTTCAAGCCCCCGGGCAGCCGGGGCCAGGCGCTGCACCAGGATAACTTTTATCTCATGGTGAAACCCGGCACGTGCGTGGCTGCGTGGACGGCCATCGATCCCGCGCTCCCGGAAAATGGCGGGCTCTGGGTGGTCCCCGGCACCCACGATTATCCGCTCCAGTGTCCCGGGCCGGCCGACGGCGCGCGCAGCTTCGTCAACAACTACGTCCCGCCGCCCACCGGCAAGCAGCCCGTCCCGGCGCGGCTGCAGCCCGGCGACGTCCTCTTCTTCAACGGGAGCGTCATCCACGGCTCGGAACCGAACACGCACCCGACGCTGTGGCGGCGCAGCTTCATCTGCCACTACATGCCGGCGGCGGCGCAGGAAATCGTCGAATGGTATTTCCCGCTCCACGACTTCCACGGCAACGTGATCGAGCGCAAGTCCGCCGCCTTGGGCGGCCCGTGCGGCCCGGACTTCGACTGGTCGAAGCTGGAGAAATTCGCGTGAGGCGGCGGGGCCCCGCCGAGCCGGGCGCCACTTGCCACTTGTCACTTTCGACCGGATCGCGACAAAGTCGCGGGAACACGGGCCGATAGCTTAACGGTTAAAGCAGAGGACTCATAATCCTTTGAGTCTGGGTTCGAATCCCAGTCGGCCCATTGTTCTGAACCTGGCCATCACCCGTGGTTATCGGCGGGCGCAAGGGCTGAACCAAGTGACGGTCAAGGCCATGATATGCTTTCTCGCACCGAGGTAAATTTGCATACTTGGAGTCATGGAAATAGTGTCACCGGTGGTGTAATTATTCTACGTCTCTAGGGTTGATCCCGCAGGCGGCATCCTCAGAAACCCCCGCCCATGGAGACCATAACACGCAGCAACACCACTTTCGCCCACCCGGCTCGCAATGAACGCCGGCGTGATCACGTCACGCGCGCCCGGGTGAACCACCGGGTGATGGCGGGGATCGCGGCCAAGCTCCCGGACGGCCCGGCCAAGATGGCGGCGCTGCGGGACGTTATGCGCTTGGCGGAGGAAGTTTCGGCGGCCATCCTGCGGCAGGCCACCGAGGTCGCAATCACCGACGGCGGCTGGCCTGACGGATACAATAGCTGAGCGACCAAACCGCGTCGGGCACGGGTCCAACGGTACTTTATCGCTGACCGACAACGACTGAAAAACCATGAGCTGGAGCATCATTGACACACCCGGTTTGCCTTTCATCGAGGTGGTCTACTCCGGAAATATCACCCCGGCCGATCTGTCCGCCGCGCTCGCGGCCACCGCCAAGGCCGCCAAGGACTCAGACCGGTATCGATTTCTGGCCAATTGTCAGCAGTTGGAGGGCGGTCATTCGGTGACCGATCTTTTCTACACGATGATGGAGATGACCCGGCTCTTTGAGACCGGCGCGGACATCCGGCTGCGGGAAGCGGTGCTGCTACCGGCGGGCAAGGGCCCCGAAGAGCTGGGAGGTTTTTGGGAAACGATCTGTGTCAACCGGGGATTCAATGTGCAGCTGTTCCACGATCGACCGCAGGCCATTGCCTGGCTGACCCAAGAGCCGCCCAAGGCGCCCGCCGCCTGAACGGCCAACCCCCACCGAGTGGAATCACGGCCTGGCCACTTCCAGGTCGCGTGAAGTCCGGGCCGCGGCGGCGAAGCTTAGCAAAGTTACGTAGGGGTTTGGCGTCGCAACGGATCCGGCAACCGTCCAAGATTCCGGGCATGGCAGTAATTGGACCGACCTTCCCGCCCTGGAAAATGCCGCCGCAGGAGGCTGACATGGATCCGACCTCGCGGTCGGTCGTGGCGCGCCTGCGGGTGATCTCGATGGCCGTCTGGGTCATGTGCACGGTGGGCGGTGGCGTCCTCGGCTCCGGTTTTGCCCTCGCCGAATCCGGCGCCATGGCCGGCGCTTCCATCGCCTTCTGGCACAAGGTGGCCCTGATCGGCATCGTCGCCGGCACCGGGGCACTGGGGTGCTTCGTCGGTTATTTTGCCAAGGTTTTCATCGACTGGGCCTGCCGGGTGCTCGTGGTGCTCGACCAGCTGTCCAAGAAGTAAGCTTTCGCCCCGCCACCCGCGGGGCTTTTTTGTGCCCGGGCGGCCGGAGTTCGGCCTTTGCACCGCCACCGGCCGGCGGCTAACTCTCGGCCATGCCCAGCGAATCCACCGAGCCGCTCGACCACGCCGTGCTCGCGGCCGACCTGGCGGCCGCGCCTGCCGAAAACTTCCCGCGCTTCATTGTCCCGGGTTGCGAGCCGGCGATGGCCGCGCTCAACGCGATGCACCGGCTCCATTATCCGCCGGCCTGGCTGGACTACCCGCACCGCGACCCCACCGCCGGCCTCTGCACGCTGTGGGACGAGTGGCTGCCCGGCCCGTGCCTCTGGGCCGACACTGCGGGGCTCCTCGTGTGCGACGGCAAGTCCGGCATCGCGCCGCGCCTGAAGCATTCCTTCCTCAACAAGTTCATCGACGCCGAGGGCTATGTCGCCACGCACCAGCACGAGGGCATCGGCCACTTGCACGGCTGGCCGTTTCCGTACTGGATCGGCAGCCCGGGGGCGGTCGGCGCGCATTTTTCCGCCGCGGGGACGGCTTCCTCCGTGCTGCCGGAAGGCGCGCCGGTCGCCAAATCAACCGCCGGCTGGACGCTCGCCGGCGCGGAGGACCGGGGACTCGGCGCGGAGGGCTGGCAGTTTACGCTGACCGCCGCCCAGGCGACCGTCACCGTTTCGATCGGCGTGATTGTGCCGCGGGTGTCGCCCTTCCTGCAGCTGCGCTGGGCCGTGAAAACCCCCGGCGACCTCCAGCCGTTCCTCGAGTGGGAGACGGAGGAGGATCACGGATTTTCCCCGGACCGGCGGATGTCTTTCCCGTCGCCGGCGGCGGACGGCGGCATCACCTGCGAGATGATCCCGCTCTTTCGCCACCCGCGCTGGACGGGGCGGATCACGCGGCTGCGCGTGGGTTTCGGCAACCCGGCGCCGGGCGCGGAGGTCGTGGTGCAGGCGCTGTTTTCCCAGTACGACACGCGGCACAACATCAACAATTTCGACTTCATCCGCGGCGCGATCGACACGTTTCTCTGGACGGGCGACACGGCGTTCATGCGGGCGGCGCTGCCGCGGCTGCGCCAGGCACTGCGTTACGCGCAGGCGGAATTCCACACCCGCGAGCATAACTGCGTGCTGACCACCTGGGTCGGCCACGAGGGCACCACCGGGCTCGTCCGCCACGCCGACGGCACGAAGACGCTGCTCCCCGGCAGCGGCATCGGGAGCAACTACTGGGACCTGCTGCCCTTCGGCCACAAGGATGGCTACGCCACGATCCGCTACTACGACACGCTGGTGCGGATGGCCGCCCTGGAGCGCGACATCGACCGCCATCCCGAATGGAATTTTCCCGCCGAGGACCGCTTTGACCCCACCGACCTCGAGCAGCACGCCGTCGCGGTGAAGGCCGAGGGCAACCGGATCTTCTGGAGCGACGAGACCGGCCGCTTCGTCGCCGGGCCCGATCACACCGGCCAGCGGCACGACTACGGCTTCACCTTCCTCAACACCGACGCCATCCACTACGGCTTCGCGACGGAGGCCCACGCGCGTCAGATCCTAGACTGGCTCGAGGGCCGGCGCATCGTTGCGGGCGACACCGCCACCGGCGCGGACATCTACCGCTTCCGGTTCGGCCCGCGCTCCACGACCCGGCGCAACCTCGGCTACTATTTCTGGGGCTGGTCCGACCCGGAGCAGTTTGCCTTTGGCGGCCAGGTGCAGGACGGCGGCGCCGTGCTCGGCTGGTCCTACATGGACCTCTCGGCGCGACTCCAGGTGGACGGGCCCGACCATGCGTGGGCGCGCCTCCGCGAGATCGCGGCGTGGTTTGCCGAGGTGCAGGCTGGCGGCGGCTACCGTGAATACTACCGGAAGCAAGGGCTGGTGCTCCAGGGCGACGGCGCGGCGGGCGGCCTTGGCCTGGATCGCGAGTTTTTCGAGTCACTGCTCGTGCCGCAGATCATGCTGCGCGGCTTCCTCGGCCTGGCGCCGACCGCCGACGGGTGCTGCCTGACGCCGCGGCTGCCCGCGGACTTCCCGTCGCTCACCATCGACCGCATCCGCCTGAAGGGCCTCGTGCTGGCCGTGACCGCGAGCCGCGACACCATCGTGCTGCGCAAGGTTTCCGGGACGCCCGCCGGCCCCTTCACGGTGGAAGCGCCCGGGTTCCAGCCCGTCGCACCCATCGACTGGGCGCAGACCGGGGAAGTCCGGTTGACACGGTGAAATTCCGGCGGCGGGCGCGGCGAACCCGGGTCCAAGCGACAGTTTGCTTCGCCGCATTTTTGCGTTCATCAACGCGCCATGCCCCACGACCCGCACGCGCATTTTGACCACACCGTGCTCGACCTGATCGAGCACAGTCCGGTCGGCGCAGTTCCCGCGACGCCCGCCTACCAGGACGCGATCAAGCGACTCTACGCCTCGCACCAGGCGTATGCCGACGCGGATCACAAGGACGGGCACGTGACCGCGCGGGCGCTGGCGCGGCTGCCGTCGTTTCACGCGGCCAACTTGGATGAACTGATCGCGGGGCGGATCGGGTCCGAGGCCCTCGAGCCCAACGCGGCGATCTTCGACCGCTACGTGCAATCGTTGCCGGCCGACCGCCGGGCGCGGGCGGAGGCCCGCCGCCTGGGTGTGGCCGGCCGCCCGGTTCACCACCGGGCAAAAGACACGACCGTCCATGACCTGGTGCACAGCCTTTTCCTCGTGCCGGGCGCGGGCCCTCATCCCGGCTTGCCGGGCAATTACCTCTACGGCTCGCTCTACGAAACCGGCGTCACGGCCCACGCGTGGGCGCTGGCCATCCACGACAGCGACGACGGCGCGGCCGTGTTCGAGACCGCGGCGCTGCCGGCGGCGCTCGCCAAGCTGCAGGAGGTCCTCGCCAGCGCCCCGTTCAACATGAACGAGCTCGAGGCACTGGAGTTCCGGCTGGTCTGAACCCAAGGGCCGGGGGCAGAGGCGCGTCACGCCGCCCGCGGACGGACCCGGCCGAAGACCGCGACCCGCACCGTGAAAGTGCTCAATACTCACCCACTAAATCCGGTACCTTCCGAATCCGGGTTTCACAACCTTTCAAGCCAAGGCTGGTAAATCGGAACAGGTATTCCTCCGGCACGTAGGGAATGCGGGAAAACACCGCCCGGCCGCGATCCGCGGTTCTTTTTTCCGTCTGGATCACCTGGCCCTGGGCATTGAGCACCTCCATCTGGATCACGGGCTGCGCGGTCGGAACCATGGAATCGCCGGCACAGGCAGTGACATAAAAAGTGGAGAGCATCTTGAGCCACTTCCCATGTTTCAGGAGGATGCGTTCCGGGGGATTGGCCACGACAATCAGGCGGTCTGGGTACAAGCCGGCCCCCTTGGCGGGGACTTGACGGGCGGCGAAGACGGTCGGCGCGTTGGCCGGCAGGCTCAGCGTCAGGGCAAGGGGCCGGCCAGTGGGGCGGTCGGTCGTGGACCATGCGAGGGTGTCCTGCTCGGGATCCGCGGCGGCGCCGCGCACATCCGGTCCCAGCTGCCAGCCGGCGGCGGGTTTCACCCAGACGATGCCGGTTTCCCCCTCGTAAGCCCAGCCGGCAACGCCGGCCCGTTGCGTCAATGCAGCCCTGGTCTCGAGCCTGGCCAGTACGGTGCCATCGAGGCGAAGCTCCGTGGGCGCGACACCCACGTGCAAGGAAATCAAGTACGTGCGGGCCGGCGGCTGGCCGGCATAGGTGCCGGTGCGGGCGCCGATCCCCAGTCTGACGGTGCGGCCTTCGCGCACGCAGGTGATGTGAGTCGTGGCGACCTCCCCGCCGCGGTATTTCAGGCTGTGTCCATCGTCTTCAAACAAAGTGAACTCCGAGGGCGTCGTGTCGGGAAAAACATCGAGCATGATCAATTCCGCCGCTTCCTGTCCCAGCCAGGGGGTGACGGGCTCCATCGGAATGATGGCGCCGGCCCGAACCAGCAGGGGGCCGCCGGCGGGCTCGTCGAAGGCGCAGTCGCGGAGCTGACCCAGGCTGTCATAGGATTCGCCGGTCCAATAGTTGAACCAGCGTCCGGCGGGCAGGTACACCTGCGCCTGGCTGCCGACGAGGAGGTAATCGCCCAGCATGTGCTGCGTATTGAGATTCCAGGTTGCGGGGTCGTGCGGGTGATCCAGGACCATCGCCCGCATCATCGGCATGCCGGTGCGGTGGGCCTGGTGGAGGGTCGAATAAAGGTAGGGGGCAAGGCGGTGGCGCAACTTGGCGTAGAATTGATGCGCCTGCTCGAGGTATTTCGGATAAAGCCAGGGCTCCTTGTAATACGCCCAGGCATCGACGATCGCAAAGGGCGTCAGGTAGCCAAAGTGGATCCCGGCCAGGGTTGCGGCGTCCATGTCGAGGCTGACCATCGCGTGGCCCGAAAGGCCGGCGTTGAGCAAGCCATCCGCCGCGGCAAAGTCTCCCGCCCAGGCGGTGGGCCAGCGATGGGAGCCGATCGAGGCGAAGTAGGAATTGAAGATGAAAAAGGCGCGCTCGCCGGTAAGGCGTTCGTACTCTTTGACGGCGGTTTCGCAGTAGAGGGAATTGGCCGCGTTCTTCGCCTCGCCCATGTCGTCCCCGATCTGATCTTCCGCGAGAACACCGTCCTCCAGCTCGGTGCTCCGAATCATGCGCGGATAGGGATCGTCCTGCTTGAAGAACTTCACTCCGAGATCCACCGACGCGGCCACTCGCTTCCGATACCAATCCCTGCGTAAATGCGGGCTCGTGAAGTCCTTCGTCGGGGCCGCGCCCGATTCCCACAACGCAAAGCGGAAACCTTCCTGACCGAGCCGCTGGATCATCTCACGGGGATCGGGAAACCGTTCCGGACTCCACCGCCAATCCATGCTGTAGGACTTGGCCTCCCAGCCCGGCTCGAGACCGATCATGTCCCACGGAATGTCCCGGCGGCGAAACTCGGCGGCGATGCGCAGCACTTCGCTCTGCGTCTCGTAGTACCGGCAGATGTAATGCTGGCCCATGGTCCAGCGCGGCGCGAGTTGGGGGCGCCCCGTCAGCTGGGTGTAGCGATCCAACAGGGCGCGGAAGCCCGGTCCGCGCAGGACGTAAAAATCCGCCTGCCCGCCCGTCATCTGGATCTCATAGTGGGCGGGAGTGTCATCCTTTGTTTGCGTGGCGGTGAAATCGAACCGTTGATCCCATGGGTTGTTCGAATAAATGGCATAACCCGCGGTGCTCATGAAGAACGGCACCGTCGCCTCGCCATGACGGAACCGCCGTTCCCAATGCAGCTGCCTGCCCCGGGCATCCAGTCCGACGCGCTGAAAGCCGAAACCAAAGAAATGCTCCTCGGGCTGCATGGCAAACATCAGCGTCGAACCGGCGGCAGGGACGGCCGCCGCCGGGGCCGGCCTGGACGGGGACGGAAGCAGTTGGGTCAGCAAACCTGTCTCCCGGTCGTGAAACTCAAGACCGAAGGGATGGCGGGCCACCTTGATCATCATGCGCTCAGTGCGCGCGACGAGGGAGGAGCCGCTTGCCTCCACCGACAGCGGGACCGTGGGCCAGTCGTCTTTCACAAAACCCAGTTCGATCGGCAGCGACCGGCCAAATGCACCCTGCGGCGCGATGCGCACCCGCACCATGTCCGCCGTGATGGCGTCCACCCGGACTAACTCGCCAGTGGAAAGACGCAGCTCAAGCGAACCAGACTTTTGCTCGTAGGTCGTAACATCACAAGGAATCGCCCGGGCCAGGGGGATGAGGCAAAGCAATAGTACAAGGAAGGCCGTGCGATTCGCGGCTATCTTCATGGCAAAGGGATCACTGCGGGTGGACGGAGAATCGGCCGCAGCCATATCCGGCCGTCTGCGCGAAGGGAAGCCCGGTTGGCAGTTCCAGAAAATGTCCCGCATTCAATCACCGGCGCGCGTTGCCCTCCGCGATGGATTGCCAACCCCGCCTCTGCCCGCCATATCAACCCGCCTCCCTGGCTGACCCCAGCCCCGGCCCGCCTCCCCGTTCCCCCGCATTGTTTCGGACATTTACCCCATGCCAACCACCCCGCTCCCGCTCCGTGGCTTGGACGACGCGCTCGTCCAGCAGTATCATCGCGATGGTTTTCTGATCATCGAAAATGTATTTCGGCCCGATGAAGTCGCCTCGTTGCTCGAGGCGGTGGAGCACGGTGACCGGGTCGCAAAAACCACCGTCGCGCCGAAGGATGCGACGGGCAAGGCGGCCAAGCTCGCCATCTGGTTCGAGACCGGCACCGACATCTGGTCCGCGCTTTCCACGAATCCGCGCCTCGTGAACAACGTGCGGATCCTGCTCGGCGAGGAGATCGCCTTCTTCCATGGCAAGGTGATCCTGAAGGAAGCGCGCACCGGCGGCGCCTGGGAGTGGCACCAGGACTACGGCTACTGGTATGATCAGGGGTTTGCCTTTCCGCGCCTGATCAGCGCTTCGACCGCACTCGATCCTGCCACGCGGGAAAACGGCTGCCTCGAGGTCCTCCGGGGTTCGCATCGCCTCGGTCGCGTCACCCATGGCGCGTTTGGCGGACAGACGGGCATCGATCCCGTGCGCATCAAGGCGCTCGAGCCGCTGTTCGAGCGCGTGTACTGCGAGATGAAACCCGGCTCGGTCCTGTTTTTCCACAGCAACCTCCTGCATTGCTCGGGGCCGAATCTTTCCGCCAAGCACCGCCGGTCCGTCATCATGTGCTACAACGCGCTCACCAACCCCCTGCTGCAGATCGGCTACAAGGACTCGATGGGGCTGACCTCCCGGGCGGAGACCCATGCCTGCCCGGTGGGGCCCGATGACGGGATTCTCCGCGCCGCCGGCCGGTGATTTGATCCGTCCATCCGCGCTGGCGGAGCGCGGAACGAAAAACCATCACGCCGCCGGCGGACGGACCGGGCCGAAGGCCGCGACCCGCTCCGTGATCCGGTCGAGACGTTTCAAGTCGGCATCCGGGGGCACGTTGTCGGACACACCCAGGATCAGGCGCTCACCGGCGCCGAGTTCGGCGAACAGGCCGTCGAGGTATTTTTCAAACGCGCGGTCATCCATCTGGTCCTGGATCAGGGCCACGGAGGGAATTCCGCCCCACACCGTGGTCCGCGGCCCCATCCCCTGCCGGACCTCGCGCAGCGTGCTGCGGGTCATGGGCTGCGTGCAGACCGATTCCGCCACGTCGAACCCGCAGGCGGGATACAGCGGCAGCAGCTTCTGGTTCTCGCCGTCGGTGTGCGTGAGCAAAAACTTTCCCGCCGCATGGGCGCGCTCGGCCGACCGCTTCAGCCAGGGCGCCACCTCGGCCGTGAAAAACGGGGGCCAGGTCAGGTTCTGGTCATAGTTCGCGCCCCAGTAGACGACCTCGGCCTCGCAGCCCAGCGCCGCGGCCAGGACACGGTCCCAGAACGGCTCCATCCGGGCGGCGAGCCGGGTGATCGCCTCGCGCTCGTCCGCATACAGGTAGAAGAACTGTTCCTGCGGCAACAGGTCGTGCAGGATGCCGTGCATGGGCGAGGCGCCGAGCAGGCCGTTGGTCACCGCGATCCCGCGCTCGCCAATCCGCCGGCGGAACGCCGCGTAGGCGTCGGGCGTGGGCACCACCACGAGGTGCTCGAAGGCCTCCGCCACGGCGTCGCAATCCCCCACCGAGCGGATCGCGAACTCCTCCACCCAGGGGATGGAAATTCCCTCCCGCCGCATCTCGGTGGTGTGCGCGAGGGAGCAGCTGACCTCGCCGGCGGAGGTTTGGATCCGCGTCCGGTAGGTGTCGCCCTTATGGCTGAACTCCATCGGCAGCCCCCGCAGCTCAATCCGGTACGGTGAGTCCGGGTGATTCTCGATCCCGAGGCCGCGCAAGGCGAAGTCCCACGGATCCCGTGCCGGGGTGAAGTCGGCGCGCACCGCGTGGCACCCCAGGTCCAGCGCGTCTGCCAGGCCGGCCGTATCCAGTCCCTCGAATTGGTCCGGCAGCGTGCCCCGGGCGCGCTGGGCGATGCACCACAGGTCCATCCGTGGTGCCCAGGGAATCCGGTCGGTGGGTTCGCCGCGGATGGCGGCCAGCATGCGTTCGCGGTGGGTCATAAAGTGGGGGGCGCTACAGCTCGACGTGCCGCAGGCGCAGGGCGTTGGTGATCAGGGAAACGCAGCTCAGGCTCATCGCGGCGGCGGCGAGCACGGGGCTGAGCAGCACGCCGAAGAACGGATAGAGCACGCCGGCGGCGATCGGGACGCCGGCCACGTTGTAGACGAAGGCGAAGAACAGGTTCTGCCGGATGTTGCGCAGCGTCGCCCGGGACAGGCGGACGGCCTTGGCGATGCCCCGCAGGTCGCCGCGCACGAGGACGATCCCGGCGCTCTGCATCGCGACGTCGGTGCCGGTGCCCATGGCGATGCCGACATCGGCGGCGGCGAGCGCGGGCGCGTCGTTGATTCCGTCACCGGCCATGGCGACGCCCCGGCCGCCCTGCCGGAGCGCCTGGACCTTCCGGATCTTGCCGGCGGGATCGACCTCGGCCTCGAACTCATCGAGCCCGAGCTGGCGGGCGACGGCCGCGGCGGTGCGGCGGTTGTCCCCGGTCGTCATGAACAGCTTCACGCCCAGGGCGTGCAGCATGACGATCGCCTCGGGCGTGGAGGCCTTGATCGGATCGGCGACCGCGAGCAGGCCGGCCGCCCGCCCGGCCCGCGCGACGAACAGCACGGTCTGCCCGTCGGCCTGCAAAACCTCGGCCCGCGCCTGCAGCGCGGCGTCCACGGCGGTGCCCTCGGCGGCCAGGAAGGACAACGTCCCCACGAGCACGGTTTGGCCGTCGAGCTGGCCGGCGACGCCGCCGGCGGTGACGGAGCGGAAACCGGCGACCTCGCGGAGCGAAAGTTTTCGCTCGGCTGCGCCCCGCACGATGGCGGCGGCCAGCGGGTGCTCGGAGCCGCGCTCGAGCGAGGCCGCCGCCTGAAGGAGCGCGGTTGCCTCGAAGCCCGCAGCCGGCAGGACCTCCGTGAGCCGCGGCCGGCCCTCGGTGAGGGTCCCGGTCTTGTCCACCACGAGCCAGTGCACGCGGCCCAGCTGCTCGAGCGCCTCGGCGTTTTTCACCAGCACGCCGGCCCGGGCGCCGCGCCCGACGCCGACCATGATGGCCATGGGCGTGGCGAGGCCGAGCGCGCAGGGGCAGGCGATGATCAGCACCGCCACGGCGTTCACCAGCGCCACGGCCAGCCGCGGCTCGGGCCCCAGGAAATACCAGAGCACAAAGGTCAGCAGCGCGACGGCCACGACCGCGGGCACGAAGATGCCGGCCACCCGGTCGGCCAGGCCCTGGATCGGCGCGCGGCTGCGCTGTGCCTCCGCCACCAGCTGCACGATGCGCGCCAGCAGCGAATCCGCCCCGACCTTGTCCGCGCGGAGGATGAACCCGCCGGTCCCGTTGACCGTGCCGCCGGTCACGCCGTCGCCGGCCTTTTTTTCCACGGGGAGCGACTCGCCGGTGAGCATGGACTCGTCGACGGACGACGCGCCTTCCTCCACGACACCGTCCACGGGGATCTTCCCGCCGGGGCGCACGCGCAGCCGGTCGCCGGCCTTGACCTCCGCCAGCGCGATCTCGACGTCGCCCGCCGCCGTGACACGCAGGGCGGTGGGCGGGGCGAGATCGAGGAGCGCCCGGATGGCGCCGGAGGTACGCGCCCGGGCGCGGAGCTCGAGTACCTGCCCGAGCAGCACCAGCACGATGATGTCGGCGGCGGCTTCAAAATAAACCTCGACCATGCCGCCGTGGGACCGCGCCGCCGGCGGGAACACGCCCGGCAGGAAAAACGCGACCACGCTGTAGGTCCAGGCCGCGCCCACGCCGGCGGCGATGAGCGTGAACATGTTCCAGTGGCCGTTGCGGATGGACCGCGCAGCGCGGACAAAGAACGGCCAGCCGGCCCACCAGACCACCGGGGTGGACAAGAGGAACTGAATCCAGCGGCTGACGGTGCCGCCGGCGGCGTGCGCGAGCCCCGGCACGAGGTGGGCCATCCCGAGCGCGAAGACCGGCAGGGCGAGGGCGCCCCCGATCCAGAAACGCCGGGTCATGTCGCGCAGTTCGGGGTTTTCTGCGTCGGCCGCGGCTGCACCCATCGTCACGGGCTCAAGGGCCATGCCGCAGAGGGGACAATCGCCGGGGTGGTTCTGCTTGACCTGCGGGTGCATCGGGCAGGTGTAGCCGGCTGGTCCGGGCGCGGCCTGGCCGAGGTGGTGCTCCAGGGCCATGCCGCACATCGGGCAATCGCCCGGGTGGGCCGACTCGACGCCGGGGCAGCACGGGCAGAAATACTCCGCGTGGGGCGGCGATTTCACGGCGGGAGACTGGGCTGCGGGTTCGTCATGGCCGGCGGGAGCAACAGGCGGGTGCCTTGCTCCACCTTGGCTGATGCCGGCAACGAACACGAGCCTTCCCCGGTGGCCGGGTGGCCGCCGGGAGCGCCCTCAACGCTCCATGGTGCGGGTCTTTTCCCCCTCGGCGGGAAAAAACTTTGTGGGCGGCTTGGTCAGGAACTTGTAGTCCAGCCAGGCCGCCACGAGCAGCAGCACGCCGGCGAGGGGCAGGCGCAGGCTGAAATGGAACAGGCACAGGAGAATGACGCCCAGCGTGATGAGGAACTTGCTCCGCCCATTCATCGATTTAACGCCCAGCAGCACGAAGCCCCGGCGCTGCGTATCGATGACGGTCCAGCCTTTCGAGACCCACAGCTGGACCTCCAGCGGGATTTCCCGCGGAGGCTCCTCATCGGGGTTGGGGGTGGTAATGCGCATGGTATGGGTCGCGGGAGGGAGGTGATGGCCGGCCGGCAGGCGGGTGGTCCGCGGGCCGTGGATTTGACACCTTCCGGGGTATAAAAAATCCGGACGTTTGCGAGCACCAACCGGGTGGGTGGGGAGTGGTGCCGGTTGCATCCGGCCAGCCAGAATTTATGATCCGGGTCCATGATTCGGAAACCCTTGCTGGCCGGGATGCGGGCCGTGGCGGTCGTGGAGGCCGCCAAGGCGGTGCTGGTGCTGGCCGCCGGCTTCGGGTTGCTGGCGCTGATCCACCGCGACGTGCAGGCCGTGGCGGAACAGCTGGTCCGCCACAGCCACCTGAACCCAGCCGGCAAGTACCCGCGGATTTTTCTGGATGCGGCGCAGCAGGTGACGGACGCGCGCCTCTGGCTCTTCGCGTCCTTCGCGGCGATTTACTCGCTGGTCCGCGCGGTCGAGGCCTACGGCCTGTGGTATGAACGGCGCTGGGCGGAGTGGTTCGCGCTCGCCTCGGGCGCGATCTACGTGCCGGTCGAGATCTACGAGCTGTTCCACCACTTTACCGGGCTGAAGGTCGGGATCCTGGCCACCAACCTCGGCATCGTCGCGTACATGGCCTACGCCCTGGTTCACTCCACCGAGCAGGACCGCGAGCTGGCCGCGGCGGCGGCGCCCCCGCCTAGTAGGTGAAAAACATCTCCTGCAGCCCGCGCGGATCGCTGGTGCGCGTCAGGCCCAGCATCAGCAGCACCCGGGCCTTCTGCGGGTTGAGCTCGTCGGCGGCGATGAAACCCAGCGCGTCATCGTCCACCTCCAGGTTGCGCTCGACCACGCCGCCGCCGGTGCGCGAGCTGCGGACGACCGCTACGCCCGCGCGGGCCGCGGCGGCCGCGGCCGCCAGGGCGACGGCGTTCAGGTTGCCGTCGCCGACGCCGGCGATGACGAGGCCCTTCGCCCCGGCGCGGACCGCGGCGTCGATCAGCTCGCGGCCCATCCCGGCGTGCGCGTAGACGATGTCCACGCGCGGCAGGGCCGTGACCCCGGCGAGGGAGAACTCGCTGGCGGTGGTGTGCCGGCGCACCGGCGGCGCATAGAGATGCAGCCGGCCGGCGTGAACCAGGCCCGCAAGGCCGCGGTGCGTGGCCTTGAAGGTGCCGACCTGGGTCGTGTTGGTCTTGGCCACCTCGCGCGCGAAATGGATCTCGTCGTTGGCGACCACGAGCACGCCCCGGCCGCGGGCCCCGGGATGCGCGGCGACCGCCACGGCATTGTAGAGGTTCATCGGGCCGTCGGCGCTGATTTCCGTGGCCGGGCGCATCGCGCCCACGAGCACGATGGGTTTGTCGCTGGGCACGGTGAGGTTCAGGAAGTAGCCGGTCTCCTCCATTGTGTCGGTGCCGTGGGTGATGACCACGGCGGCGACGTCGGGCTCCGCCAGCGCGGCCTGCGCCCGCGCGGCGAGCTTCAACCACACGGCCTCGTTCATGTCCTGGCTGCCCAGGGCGGCGACCTGCTCCACCTCGAGCCGGGCCAGGGTGGCGAGTTGCGGGACGGCCCGGATCAGCGTGTCGATCGAGAAGGCGGCGGCCTGGTAGCTGCGCGAGCCGTCGGTGTGGGCGCCGGCGATGGTGCCGCCGGTGGCGAGCACGCGGACGCGGGGCAGGGTGGGTGGGGCGGGGAGGGCGGCCATCAGGTTTCCGCATGATGCATATCACCCCGGGGAATGAAAATACCGAATGCGCCCGCACTCTGCGCTGGAACCACCGCGCCGGGCGGAGCAAGCTCGCCGGCGATGAAACCGTCCCGCGAATTGAAACTCGGCATTATCGGTCTCGATACGTCGCACGTGATCGTCTTCACCGACACGTTCAACAATCCCGCCTCGAAGCAGGCGCTGAAAGGCGCCCGCGTCACCGCGGCCTGGCCCGGCGGCTCGCCCGACATCGAGGCGAGCATCAGCCGCGTCCCCGGCTACACGGCCGAGCTGCGCGACAAGTTCGGCGTGACGATCGTGGACAGTCCCGAGGCGGTGGCGCAGGCGTGCGACGCGATCCTGCTGACCTCGCTCGACGGGCGCACCCATCCCGGGCAGTTCGCGCGGATCGCGCCCTTCGGCAAGCCGGTCTTCATGGACAAGCCTTTCGCCGTCAGTACGGCCGACGCGAAGGCGATGTTTGCGACGGCGAAAAAGCACAACGTGCGGCTCTTCTCGGCCTCGTCGCTCCGCTTCACCGAGGCGCTGGTGAAGGTCGTGACCCCCGAGACACGCGCGACCGTCAAGGGCGCGGACTTCTGCGGCGCCGCCGCGCACGAGAAGACGAACCCCGGGCTGTTCTGGTACGGCATCCACGCCGTCGAGATGCTGTACACCGCGATGGGCCGCGGCTGCCGCAGCGTGCGCTGCGTCACGAACGGGCCGTACGACCTCGCGACGGGCGTGTGGGCGGACGGCCGCATCGGCACGGTCCGGGGCAGCCGCACCGGCAACTACGAGATGCACGGGCTGGTGCACTTTGAGAAGACCTCGGTGGCGGTGAACGTGCAGACACAGGTGAAGCCGTTCTATGCCAGCCTGACCGAGGCGTACCTGGCGTTTTTCCAGGGCGGCGCCGTGCCGGTCGACCCGGAGGAAACCATCGAGCTCATCCGCTTCATCGAGGCGGCCAACGAAAGCAGCGCGGCCCACGGCAAGGAAGTGCTGCTCTGATTCCCCGCAACCCGAGTCTGTTTATAACCCAATAGGTTAGTATGAATCGGGGATCGCCGATGCGAAGATCATGAAAATCACCTTCAGCGCGGGCCAGGTCACGTGGGCGGCGGGCGGGTTTGTCTTTGGCCCGGGCGGCCCGCAGCTCGTGCTCGACGGCCGGGCGGAACCCCTGCGTTTCGCCAGGGTGACCGGCGCCGCGAACCAGCGGACCGCGACGTGGCGCAGCGCCAGGGCGGAGCTGGTCCAGGTGTTCGACCAAGAGACGCCGAACCGTGTGCGCGTGACCACCACGCTGCGCAACCCGACCATCCGCCCGGTGGCGCTCAACCACGCGACCCTCTTCGAGTCCCGGCGGCTGGTCCTCGGCGTCCAACCCGACAACGTGCGCATCCTCGAGCAGAGCGCCTACCTGGGCCGCGTCCGCACGCCCCGGCAGATGCTGACCGGCAGCGACGGGCTCAAGGCGCTCGACGGCACGATGGGCGCGTTCACGAGCCAGACGCACGCCGTGTTCTATAATCCGGCCGCGCGCAGCGGCCTGCTGATCGGCTTCGAGACGGTGGACCGCTGGCTGCCGAACCTGACGGGCCGGATGACCGGTGCGACCGGCCGCATGACCTCGGGGCAGGACAACGTGGACGGAGGCGCGGCGCAGGCCACCCCCGCAGGCGGGACGGCCGCCGCTCAGTCCGGGAAGGTCCCGCCCTTCCGCCGGTTCACGATCGACCTCGACGGCGGCGACTTTCCGCTCGAACCGGGCGAGATCCTTGCGCTCGGCGATTTTGCGCTCGAGGCGGGACCCGATCCGCTCGCGCTGCTCGGGGCGCATGGCGACCGGATCAAGGCGCGCAACGGGTTCAAGGCCACGCCCCTGCCGCTGGCGAACTGGTGCAGCTGGTATCCCTACCGGCTCGGCGTGAGCGAGGCCCACCTGCTCGCCACCGCGCGGGCCGCCCGGGCGCGCCGCCTCGACCAGCTCGGCCTGAAATACCTGCAGATCGACCTCGGCTGGCAGCAGGGTAACATCCCGACTTTCTTCGAGGAGAACGAGCGCTTCGGCCGCGGCTTCGGCTGGCTGAGCGGCGAGCTGCGGAAGGAGTCCTTCGAGCTCGGCGTGTGGGCGGGCTCCCTCTGTGTGGCAGAGACGCACCCGATCGCCCGCGAGCATCCCGAGTGGCTGCTGCGCGGCGCCGACGGCAAGCCGTTCGTCAACTACCACTGGTTCTGGGCGCCGTTCTGCCCGGTCTACGCCCTCGATGTGTCGCATCCCGGCGCGCAGGCGTGGCTGCGGCGGGGTTTCACGGCGCTGGCGCGCAAGGGCGTGCGCTACGTGAAGTGGGATTTTGCGGGCATCGTCACCGGCGAGAAGCTGCGCGGCCGGCACAACCCGCGCCTCGTCAACCCGCGGGCGCGGGAGGCGGTGCGCACCGCCCTGCGCATCGCGCAGGAGGCGCTGAACTCGCAGGGCGAGCCGGCGCTGCTGCTGGACTGCTCGGGCACGGACCTCGCCGGGGCGGGGATCGCGGCGCTGTGCTACACGATTCTCGACACCGGCAACACCGGCCTGGGCTGGCGGCACCTGCGCGAGGTTTACACGAGCTATGCGTGCCATCTGTTCAAGCAACGCTGGGTGCTGCTGCAGCCCTCGTGCCTCGTGCTCGGCCTGCCCGGCACGCTGGAGGAGGCGCGGTTGCGCGCGACCGTCACGTTCATGGGCGCGGGTCACGTGGACCTCGGCGACAACCTGACGACGCTGCCGGAGGACCGCTGGGCCGTCCTGCTCGCGACCCTGCCGCCGAACGACACGCCGGCGACGCCGGTGGACCTGTTCCACCCGGTCAGGACCGGCACGCTGCCGTACCTGACGCTGATCCAGGCGAAGCCCAAGGGGAAGAAACGGCCGACGGAAGTGCGCGTCGACGACCCCAACCAGCAACTGGCGCTGGAGCTGCTGCAGGAGCGCGAACCCGCCGGGGCGTGCGTCTGGGCGCTGCCGGTGCGGGCCGACTGGGACGAGTGGACGCTCGTCGCGGTGATGAACTGGACCGAACCTGCCACCGAGGCGGGGTCGGGCGTGGGCCTGGCCCGGCGGTACCAGGTCGAGTTGACCCGGCTCGGCCTGCCGGCCAGCGCGAAGCTCTGGGCCTATGAATTCTGGTCGGGCCAGTTTCTCGGGGTGATCCCGCGCGCGGCGCGGCCCGAGGCCGACTACCGGCATCCGGGCGACTTTATGAACCCGATCCTGGAGTCGGGTCCCGGCCTGCTGGACATCGGGTTTCACGGCCCGGCGGTGAAGCTGCTGGTGTTGCGCCGGCCGCGCCCGCACCCGTGGCCGGTCGGCACGAGCTTTCACCAGAGCGGCGGCCGCGAGCTGTCGGACGTGCGCTGGAACGCCGCGACGCGCACGCTTTCGGGAAAACTGCTCCGCCCGAAAGGCGAGCCGGGCTTCATCCTGATCGCCGGGACGCCGGGCGAGAGCGACACCCACAAACTGCCGCTCATGGCCACGTCGAACGTGACTTCCTGGTCTGTTCGGTTTTAAAGCATGCCCGCCGTGAAAACCGCGAACCCCCCCGCCATCTACCCCGTGCTGCCCGATCGCCCCGACGCCGCCATGCTCCAGCGTTATCGCGAGGACGGCTACCTGGCCTTTCTCGAGGCGCTGACGCCGCAGGAAGTGCAGGAGGCCTCGGACGGGATCAACCAGCTCGTGCGCAAGTACGCGTTCAACGAGGAGCTCACGGAGCACGTCGGCGGCATCGGCAAGTTCGGCAAGGCGATCAAGAACGGCCGCGGCATGCTCTTCAAGAGCCGCAAAACCGATTTCCATTTCCAGGTGGAAGGCACCTACGAGGCGCGCCCCGACCGGCTGGACGAGCTCGCGGACAATATCCGCAAATTCCAATCCTACGACATGGAGCTGCCGATCTATGACTACATCGCGCACCGGCATCCGCGGCTGCAGGCGCTGATCGAGGGGGTGCTCGGCGCGGGGTTCAAGCCGTATTCCAGCATGGCGCTGTGCAAGCCCGCCCACGGTGGCGCGGAGAAGCCCTGGCACCAGGACCTCGCGTATTTCTCGGTCAACCGGTTCGACGGCGTCTGCGGCGTCTGGATCGCGCTCGACCGCGCGATCATCGCGAACGGCTGCATGCATGTGATCCCGGGCGGGCACGTGGCGGGGCCGCGCCGGCATGAGTGGTCCAAGGTCGACTGCGAGATCACCACCCCGGAGGTCAATCCCGCCGACGCCGTGCCGATCGAGCTCCCGCCGGGCGGCCTGATGATTTTCCACGGCCTGCTGCCGCACGAGACGCCGGTGAACAACTCGGGCCTGCGCCGGCGCGCGCTGCAATTCCACTACCAGAGCGCCGAGACCAAGATCGCGCCGCAGGAGGAATATCGCCGCAAATTCGCGGGGCCCGACGGACTGTTCATCGGCTGCGACTACTCCAAGCTGGAGAAGAGCGGCTAGAGCGGGGCCACCGGCTCGAGGCACTGCGCGGCGCGGGCGTCCGGCGTGAGCCCGAGACCGGGCGCGGTGGGTACGGTGAGCATGTCGTGCTTAGGCACCAACGTTTCGCCGGTGAGCGAATCGGCGAGGAACTGCGGGCCGTTGAGCGCGCAGGGCGACGTGAGGCCGGCCCACGCGTAGAGCTGCGCGGCGGCGGCGAGGGAAAAATCCGGGTCGGTCAGCCCGGACCCGAGGATCATGAGGCCCGCGGCGCGGAGTTGGTTGACGATCAGCACGGACGGGCGGAGGCCGGCGTTGCGCGCGGGTTTCAGCGCCATGCCGTCCATCAGGCCGAGCGCGATGAACTCGGCGGCGACCTCGGGCCCGACGATGCCCTCGTCCATCAGGATCGGCAGCGCGCCCTGTTTTTTCAGCGCCTGGTAGCCGCGGATCGCGGTGGGCGGGAGCGGGGACTCGAGCACGTCCACCCCGGCCGCGTGCAGCTGCGGCGCCATGGCCAGCGCCTGCTCGGGCGTGTAGCCGGTGTTGGCGTCGGCCCAGAGGAAGCTGTCCGGCGCAAAGGCGCGCACCCGGCGCGCGAGCTCGAGGTCGTACTCCGCGGACTGCGGGTAGCCGACCTTGATGTTGAAATTCCGGTAGCCGCGCGCCCGGCCCTCGGCGAGCTGCTGCTCGATCACCTCCCGCTTCGGCGACGCGACGGTCCAGCTGAGCGTGAGGTCCGCGCGCGCCGCGCCGGGCGGGCCGAAGAGTTTCCACGCGGGCACGCCGCGCTGCTTCCCGGCGAGGTCATGGCAGGCGAGGTCGAGCGCGGCCTTGCACAGCGGCTGGCCGGTGGAGAACGCCGGGCGGATGGCGGTGTTCATGGCCGCGTGCAGCCCGCCGAAGTCCGCGGGATCGCGCCCCGGCAGCAGCGGCGCGAGGTGATGCCGCAGCGTGGTGAGCACCGTCTCGACCGTCTCGTAGGTCCACGACGGCACGGGCACGGCCTGGCCCCAGCCGGTGCGGCCGTCGGCGTCGGTCAGGCGGACGAGCACGCTGGGCCGGGTGACCCGGCCGTCCGGGCCGGGCGTGAAGAACTTGAACTCGCCCGCCACCGCGTAGTCGAAGCGGCCGATCTCGACCTTGACGATGGGGCTCATGGGTGGGCGCGGCCGGTCAATTCGCCGGGTTCAGGGCGGGATTGCGGAGGAAGCGCGCATGGACCTCGCGGATATAGTCCCGCGAGCGCCGGGCGGTCTCGTAGGGATCGCCGCCGAGGTCGTAGGCCTGCGAGATGATCGGCCCGGTGTAGCCGCGGGCCCAGAGCACGCCGAGCGCGGCGGCGATGTCGATGTTGCCGTCGTGGAGCGGGCGCGTGCGGAACGGCTCGGCGGGCTTCGGCCAGCCGTTGAGCACGGCGAAATAACCGAGTTTTTCCATGCCGGGCTGCGCCATCAGCTCGGCGAAGTCGGGCACGCCGAGATGGAAGTGGGAGTGGAAGACCGCGATGCCGGGCCGGATGACCTTCGCGCCGGATTCGCGAATGGCGCGCACGCCGGCGGCGGGCGTGTCCAGCATGAACCAGACGTGATTGTAGATATTGCCGCTCATGCCCCGGGCGGCGAGTTCGTCATCGGCCGCCTTCACCAGACGCGCCGTCCGTTCCCAGTGCCGGGGCTCGGCCTTGGCCGAGCCGGAATCGCGGTAGTCGGGGGTGCTCTTCCCGGCGGGATTGCTCTGGATCGTGTAATTCAGGAAGGCGTGGGGATCGATGGCGTGCAGCCGCTCGATGATGCGGCGCGTGCGCTCGATGCTGGCGTCGAGCTTGTCGACCTCATCGTCGGTGGCGCCCTTGGCGACGACGTACATGCCCGCGTGCTTGAGGCCGCTCGCCTTGAACGCGGCGGCGGCCTCGTTCCAGGTCTTGTCATCGTCCGGCTCGATGGGGTGAAATTCGTAGCCCTCGAAGCCCAGGTCGGCGGCGATCGCGAGCCGCGTGCGATACGCGTAGTTGCGGCGATGCATGACGAAGTGGTTGTTGAAGAGATAGAGCGGATTCAGGGGGTTCATGGGAGTTGGTCTGGGAATTTCACGGCCTACCTGGTGCGCGCCGACGCGAGCAGCGGAACCGGGCTGGGAGTGGAAGGACGGACGCCGCCACATTACGCGCAACCCGCCGCCCGCCACTAGGGAAAAGCAATGCGAGTTTATCCTACAAGTAGGACGCCCCGAAATTTCATTTTATCCCCGGGGGCCAAGGGTGGGCCTCGCGGGCCCTAGTCAGCGATTCTCCGCCAGCCCACCGCTAGGCCGTCATTTTCGCAGCGATCCGACGTGGCGATACGTGTTGAGGAGCGCGCCCGTGGGCAGGGCCTTCGAGCTGATAAGAGCGAGTTCACGCCGGTCGACACTGTCGGAAAAGAAGCGCGTGCCCTGACCCAGCAGGACCGGGTAGGTGATCAGCACCACCTCGTCGACCAGTCCCTGCTCGAGCAGCAGCGAGGTCAGCGTGGAACTGCCCCAGACGACCAGGTCAGGCCCGTCCGTGGCCTTGACGCGGCGGACGTCGCCGATGAGGTCCGGTCCCAGGCCCTTGGCCGGACCCCAGCCAAGGCTGTCCGCCCGGTGGGTCGCGACGTATTTCGTTGCGGCGTTGAACGGGTCCGCAAACGGACCGCCCTTCATCGTCGGCCAGTAGCCGGCCCAGAGGTCGTAGGTGCGGCGGCCCAGCAGCAGGTCGTAGCTCGCGCCCTGGGCCTCGACGATGGCCGGGGCCCCCGCCGGATGACGATACGCGGCCATCCATCCGCCGTTCTCGAACTCGGCGCCTTCACCGCGCCCGCCGGGCGAAATGATGCCGTCCAGCGAGATGTGGGCGAGGATCCTAATCTTTCTCACTTTGAGGCTCCTTCTGTCAGCTCGGTCCAGTTAGGTGCGGCTGATTTGCAGGCTCACGATCTCATACGGATCGAAGGCGAGCCGGCCGCCGCGGAGGGGGGCGCCGAGCGCGCGGCCGAGCAGGTCGATCTTCCGGGCGGTCCAGCCGGGCGCGAGCCGGAGTTTCGCCGTGTCACGCTGGCCGCCCACCTCGTGCAGGCGCAGCACCCAGCGGTTGCGGGCTTGGGGCTGCGCCCAGTGGGGGATGAGCGTCTCGCCGCCTTCAAGTCCGCCGAATGCGGAAGCACGCGGGGAGCCGCGATACGGCAGGGGCGGGGTGAACAGGCTCTCAGCCAAGGCGGCCGGCTGCTCGGCGCGCGGGGCGGCGAGATCAAAAAAGCCCAGGGCCAGCTGGATCGTGTGCCGCCCGAGGTCCGTGTAGAGGGTCGCCGGCTTCGGCAGGCGGCTGAGATGCGCCGGGTAGGCCTTGCCGTGTTCCTCGAAGCCGACGTGGCGCGGCGTGCGCAGCAGCGTGACCGCCAAGTCACCGTCGCGGCAGCTCAGGCCGTACTTCGCCTCGGTCACGACGAACAGGCCCGCGCGCTCGCCGTCGGCGCTCACCGTGGCCCAGCGGCTCATCGGCCATTCCCACATCGCCTCGGCCTCGCGGGTCGTGGCGAGCTGCGGGCGCAGCACGCTGCCAAACGGCGTGCCGCAGCGCACCTCGCGGCCGCGATAGGTTGTCGGGAAATGCAGCTTCAGCAGCGCGTCCTTTTCCTGCCAGTCGAGTTCGACGGTGACGCGCAGGACGCCGGCGCCCGGCTCCAGCGCATAGCGCACGGTGGCCGTGCTGGCGGCGCCGATCCGCCGGGTCACGGCGAGGGAATCTTTTCCGGCGGTGATCCGGGCCGGCGCGTCCGCCGCCTGGCCCAGCGAAAGCGTCGCCCGGTCGATATCCCACGGGCCGAAGTTCGCGGCGTGGTCGGGATAGGTCACGAGGCAGCCCGCGCCGGGCGACAGCTCGACAGCGCGGCCGTCCACGCTGAGCGCCGCGAGTTCGCCGCGGGCATCGAGCCGGGCGCTGACGCGGCCGTTGGTGAGTGTGCGACCCTTGACGGTGACAGGAGGCAAGCCACGCACGAGCGCATCAGCCATGCGCACCCCAGCGAGCGGCGGCAGATCAACTACTTTGCCACCGACGACGCGGCGACGCGCCAGCGGCAGCGAATTGAAAAGGCAGGGGTCGAGGTGGAGCGCGTTGTCCCTAACGCGCTTGGTTTGACGGGCTTTTGAACGCGTTAGGGACAACGCGTTCCACCCCAAGGCCTCGGTCGCAGCTTCAATCTGTTCCCGCGTCAGGCGAGCCAGTTCGGGCAGGCCCTTGGCGTACACCTCGGGGATAGAGCTGCCCGGGATGTAGTCATGGAACTGCGCGAACACCATCCGCTGCCATGCGTGCGCGAGATCTCCCGGGGTGTGGGATGGAGACGCGACGCCCTCGTCGCGTTCAGATTTCCGCGGCGAGGGCGCCGCGGCTCCAGTGGCGACCAGGGCGGCCTCGCGCAGCTGCAGGGCGCGCTCCAGGTCGCGGAAGTGTGACTTCACGCGGCTCTGCGTCGTGAACGTGCCGCGGTGGTACTCGAGGTAGATTTCGCCATCGAGCGCGGGAAGTTTCGCGCGCTTCGTCGCGAGCCGGTCGAAAAACGCCTCGGGCTGGTCCCAAGTCAGCACCGGCAGGCCGCGCAGCGCCGAGAGCCGGCGGGCGCGCTCGCACATCTCCTCGCTCGGGCCGCCGCCGCCGTCGCCCCAGCCGTTGGGCATGAGAAACTCGTCATGGATGTCGCCCTGCTGATTCTGGCGGGCGGCGGTGTGCAGCTGTTCGACGGAAACGGTGTTGTTAAACTGCACGCCCTGCGTCACGTGGCTGACCACCGCGTGGCCGCCCGGTCCGCGCCAGACGAAGCTGGAGTGGGGGAACCGGTTCACCGTGTTCCAAGTGGTCTTGGTCGTGAAAAAATAATCCACGCCGCTGAGGCGCATGAGCTGCGGCAGGCAGGCGCTGAAACCGAACAGGTCGGGCAGCCAGAGCACGCGCGACCGCCGGCCGGTGAGTTTTTCAAACGACGCCTGCCCGAGCTGGAAGGCGCGGGCGAGGCCCTCGCCGCACGGGACGTGGGAATCGCTCTCGACGTACATCCCGCCGGTGGCCTCCCATTGGCCGGAGCGCAGGCGCGCCCGCACCGCGCGGTGCAGCTCGGGCGAGCGGCGGCCCACGGCCTCGTAGCTGGCGGGCTGCGAGTAGGCGAAGCGGAACTCCGGGTAGAGCGCCATCAGCCGGTTGGCATTGGCAAAGGTGTGCACGGCCTTGCCCTCGCCAACTTGCTCGGTCCATAGCCAGACGAGGTCCAGGTGCGAATGGCCGGTGAGCGCCGCGCGGGCGAGCGGCGCCGCGTCGTGCAGCTCGCGATAGACGCCGGCGAGCGCGCGGCGGAGGGCCGGCACCCCGGCGGTGTCGAGGGCGTCGAGCGCGGTGTCCAGCCCGCGCAGGAGCCGGCGGTAGAGGGGCGACACGTCCGTCAGCGGCGGCTGCTGCGTCTGGCTGAACAGCTCGCGCGGCACGCCGGGATATTCGCGGGCCCGCAGCTCGAGCATGAAATCGTAGAGGCAGTTGAGGTCGTGGTAGGCGGCCCACGCCTCGTCGTTGCGCCGGAGCAGCTCCGCGCCGCGGAAAACATTCCCGTCCGCGCCCAGGCCCTTGGCGTCGGGATGCCAGATGGCGGCCTGCACGCAGAGGCACTCGAGCCAGACCTCGCGCACGCCGGCGGGCAGCTCGCAGGTGCGGTGGGCCACGTCGAAGCCGTAGAACGGCATGCCGTTCACGAACAGCGTCGCCTCGCCCTGTTCATCCCAGCGCAGCCAGCGGCCGCCGCCGGCGGGTACCGCGACCCGGCACCAGCGCTGGTCGTAGAGCCGGCCCCACGCCTCGCCGGCACGGACCAGCCGGCGCGGGAATTTCCGGACGGCGGCGAGCGGCACGTGGTCCGGGCGGGCCGCGGTGGCCTCGACGCGCAGCGGGCGGGAATCGTGCCAGATCAGCTCGGCGAGGCGGGCGACGCCGCGCTGGGCGCGCAGGGGCGTGAGTTGAAGCAGGGGATTGAGCGGCAACATTGAAGCACAGTGTCGTAGAGGGAAGGTAACGGAGCAATTTTTTTAGCCGGAAGCCAGGAAACCAGGAATAGGAATTTTTCATGGCTTCCTGGCTTCCGGCTTAAACCCGATTGGCCCACCTCGGCTGAGGCATTGACCGGCGCGCGGCAATTTCGTCTGGTTGGCCACCATGTCACCCACGCTCCTCGTCCTCGCCGCGGGCATGGGCTCGCGCTACGGCGGGCTCAAGCAGATCGATCCCGTCGGGCCGTCCGGGGAGACGGTGCTCGACTACGCGGTGTTCGACGCGCTGCGCGCGGGCTTCGGCCGCGTGGTGTTCGTCATCCGGCGCGATTTCGAGGCGGTGTTTCGCCAACAGGTCGGCGCCAAGTACGTCGGGCGCGCCGCGGTGGACTACGTTTTCCAGGCGCTCGACGCCCTGCCGGCGGGCTGCGCGGCCCCGGCGGGCCGTGAGAAACCGTGGGGCACCGCCCATGCGGTCTGGTGCGCGCGGACGGCGGTGCGCGAGCCGTTCGCGGTGATCAATGCGGACGATTTCTACGGGGCGGACTCCTTCGCGCAGCTGGCGAGATTCCTCACGAGCCCGGCGGCGGCGCCGCGGGGCTTCGATCCAATGTCGGGGCACAAGTCGCCGGATTCGCTGGCGGCGCAGTTCGCCATGGTCGGCTTCACTCTGGCCAACACGCTGTCGGAGCACGGCGGCGTGGCGCGCGGCCTGTGCGTCGCCGGGCCGGACGGCCGGCTGCAGTCCATCACGGAGCAGACGGGTATTCTCGCGACCGAGGTGGGCCTGGGCCGGAAATATGCTGGCAGCGAGACGGTCTCGATGAACTGCTGGGGTCTCACGCCGGCGGTGTTCGCGGGGCTGGAGCGGCAGCTCCATGAGTTCTTCGTGGCACGGGTCTCCCGACCCGTGAGTAGGGATATGAAAAAGACCCATGGGTCGGGAGACCCATGCCACGCCGAGATTTACCTGCCGGTGGCAGTGGGCGAGATGATCGCCCGCCACGAGGCGACGGTGCGCGTCCTGCCGACGAATAGCGCCTGGTTCGGCGTCACCTACCGCGAAGACAAGCCGCGGGTGGTCGCCGCGATCGCGGAGCTGGTGCGCGCGGGAAAATACCCCGCGAAATTATTTTGATGGCGCCGGGCGCCCCGCTCGGGAAAAAGAAAGCTGCGGATCCAACCCTGCGTCCCCTGCGTTCCCCGTGGTGAAAACATCCCCTGCCGGCTGGCCGGTCCTCAAGTCCTACTCCGGTGACCACCTCGCGCGCGTCGCGCTGCCGGTGGGCGGCATCGGCACCGGCACGGTGTCGCTGACGGGCTGGGGCGGATGGCGGCACTGGGAGGTGATGAACCGGCCGTCGAAGAACTTCACGCCGGCCGGGCAGGGCGGTGCGGCGCCGTTTTTCGCGCTGCGCGCGGCGCGCCGCGGCGAGGCGCCGGTCGCGCGGCTGCTGGAGGGCCAGCTGCCGGTGTCCGAGTGGGAGGGTGATGAAGGCTCGCCCTCGCGCCAGGCCGGCCTGCCGCGGTTTCACCGCTGCACGTTCCGCGCCGCCTATCCGCTGGCGTCGGTCGAGCTGGCGGACGACGCCATGCCGGTCAGCGCGGTCCTGCAGGTGTTCAACCCGCTCATTCCCGGCGACAGCGCGCGCAGCGGCCTGCCGGTCGCGCTGGTGCGCGTGGTCCTGCGCAACCCCTCGCGCGCGCCGGTGACGGCCTCGGTGGCGGCGGTGCTGCCCAATTTCATCGGCCTGGACGGATTCGCGCTGAAGCTGGATGAGTTTCGCGGGAAGCTTTTCCCGACGGGCGCGGCGGGCAACCACAACGAGTGGCGCGCGGCCGGCGGCCTGCGCGGAGTGGCCCTGGGGTCCGCCGGGGTGGCCCGCGAGCACCCGGCCTGGGGCACGCTGGCCCTGGCCACGACGGCACGGAGCGGGGTGACGCACCGCACGGCGTGGGCGGATTTCGGCTGGAGCGACGCGCTGCTGGATTTTTGGGACGACTTCACGGCGGACGGAAGGCTGGAGCCGCGCACCGCGAAGACCGACACACCGACGGCGTCCCTCGCCGTGGAGGTGGACGTACCGCCGATGGGCGAGCGCACGGTCGAGTTCGTGCTGGCGTGGCATTTCCCGAACCGCGAGGCGTGGCACCAGGAGCCCGGGGTGGTGCCGCCGATCGTCGGGAATTTCTACACGACGCAGTTTGCCGACGCGTGGGCGGCGGCGGTGCACGCGGCCAAGCGCTGGCCGGCGCTGGAGCGCGACACCGTGGCGTTCGTGCGGGGCGTCGCGGAGTGCGGCCTGCCGGCGGAGGTGCGCGAGGCGGCACTCTTCAACCTCTCGACGCTGCGGTCGCAGACCTGTTTCCGCACGGCGGACGGACGGTTCTTCGGCTGGGAGGGCTGCTTCGACCGCAAGGGGAGCTGCCACGGCAACTGCACGCATGTCTGGAACTACGAGCACGCGACCGCGCACCTGTTCCCCGACCTGGCGCGCTCGATGCGGGAGACGGAGTTTTCCGAGTACATGCTGCAGGCGGACGGGTTGATGCGCTTCCGCGTGGCGCTGCCGCTCAAGGCGGGGATGAGCTTCCATCTCGCCGCGGCGGACGGGCAGATGGGCTGCCTGCTCAAGTTGCACCGGGAGTGGCGGCTCTCGGGCGACACCGCCTGGCTGCGCGGGCTGTGGCCGCGGGCGCGCGCGGCGCTGGAATTCGCGTGGCTGCCGGGCGGCTGGGACGCCGACCAGGACGGCGTGATGGAGGGTGCGCAGCACAACACGATGGACGTGGAGTATTTCGGTCCGAACCCGCAGATGGCGTCGTGGTACCTCGGCGCGCTGCGCGCAACAGAGGAGATGGCGCGGGAGCTGGGGGAGAAAAAATTTGCCGCCCGGTGCCGCGACCTGTTCGAGCGCGGCCGGGCATGGGTCGACGCGAACCTGTTCAACGACGACTATTACGAGCACCACATCCAGCCGGCGGGCAGCTGGGACAAGGTCCGGCCGGGGCTGGTGCACGCGCCGGAGGGCAAGGATCCCGCCGCGCCCGCCTACCAGCTCGGCGCCGGTTGCCTGATCGACCAGCTGGCGGGGCAGGTGAACGCGCATTTCGAGGGGCTCGGCCACCTGCTCGACCCGGTGCACGAGCGCGAGGCGCTGCGGGCGGTGCTCGCGCACAACCGCCGGCATGGCTTCAACGGGCATTTCAACCACATGCGCAGCTATGCGCTGGGCGACGAGACGGCGCTGCTGATGGCGTCGTATCCGCGCGGGCAACGGCCGGCGCGGCCGTTTCCCTACTACACGGAGGTGATGACCGGCTTCGAGTACTGCGTGGCGCTGCACCTCGCGCAGGAGGGGATGGTGCGCGACGCGCTGAAAGTCGTGCGCGACATCCGCGCGCGCTACGACGGCCGCAAGCGCAACCCCTTCGACGAGGCCGAGTGCGGCCACCACTACGCCCGGGCGATGAACAGCTGGGGGCTGATCCCCGCGCTCACGGGCTTCCATTACTCCGCGCTCACGGGCGCGCTGGCTTTCGCGCCGAGCCGCCACCACGTGCGCTGGTTCTGGTCGGCGGGCGCGGCGTGGGGCACGGTCGAGCTCGCGCCCACCCGCCGCCGCACGAAGATCACGCTGCGCTGCCTCGGCGGGAAACTGCGGCTGGGACGGTTCGCGCTCACGGGCTACGGCGGGAAGGAATTTAAAACCCAGAAAACCCTCGCGCCGGGCCGGCCGCTCACGCTTGAAATAACGCCCGCCGCATGAGTTCCACGCCCGTTCCCCCCGAGCTTCACGCCGTCATTCCGGACTTTCCGCTGCCCGGCCGGCTCGTGTCCGCCGCCCCGCACGGCAGCGGGCACATCAACGAGACCTACGCGGCGGTCTTCGCCGAGGGCGCGGGGACGCGCCGCTACATCTTCCAGAAGGTCAACCACCGCATCTTCAAGAACGTGCCGGGGCTGATGGACAACGTCCGCCGGGTCACCGCGCACATCGCGACGAAGGTGCGCGCGGCGTCCGGCGAGGCGGCGGCGCGGCGCGTGCTCACGCTGCTGCCGGTCCGGGACGGGCGGGCGTTCACACAGGACGCGGCGGGCGGCTACTGGCGGGTCTACGACTTCATCGAGGGTGCGCACACGGTGGACCGCGTGACGAACGAGGCGCAGGCGCGCGAGGCGGCGGCGGCGTTCGGCGAGTTCCAGGCACAGCTGGCCGACCTGCCGGGCGGGCGGCTGTTCGAGACGATCCCGAACTTTCACCACACGCGCAGCCGCTTCGAGAATTTCCGCCGCGCGGTGGCGGAAAACGCCGCCGGGCGGAAGGCCGAGGTGGCGGCCGAGATCGATTTCGCTTTTTCCCGCGAGGCGGACGCGGACGTGCTGCTCAACCTGCTGGCGCGCGGCGAGGTGTCCGAGCGCGTCACCCACAACGACACCAAGATCAACAACGTGATGCTCGATGACACCACCGGCCGCACGGTCGCGGTGATCGATCTCGACACGATCATGCCGGGCCTGCCGCTCTACGATTTCGGCGAGATGGTCCGCACCTCCGCCAGCTCGACCGCCGAGGACGACCCCGACGCCGGCAACATGCGGGTGCTGCTGCCGCTCTTCCGCGCGCTGGTCGAGGGCTATCTCGCCTCGGCGGTCGGCGGCGTGCTCAACGCCACCGAGCGCGCGCACCTTGGCTTCGCGGGCAAATTGATGACCTACGAGAACGGCCTGCGCTTCCTGAGCGACTACCTGCAGGGCGACATTTATTACAAGATCAAGCACCCGCGCCACAACCTCGACCGCTGCCGCACGCAATTCGCGCTCGTCCGCAGCATCGAGGCATCGCAGGATGCCATGACGCGCATCATCGCCGCCGCCGTCCGCACATGAAACTCTCCCGTCCCGACGCCGACATTTTCACGCCGGATGGCAGCGACCCGGCCAAGGCGCTCGCGCGCACGACCCACCTCTGCGTCACCGCGCACCAGGACGACATCGAGATCAATGCCTATCCCGGCATCGCTGAGTGCTATGGGAAAGCCGACCGGTTCTTCACGGGCGTGACGGTCACGAACGGCGCCGGCTCGCCGCGGACCGGAAAGTTCGCGAACCACACCGACGCGCAGATGCAGGCCGTCCGCCGCGAGGAGCAGCGCGAGGCCGCGCGCATCGGCAAGTACAACCTGCAGCTCCAGCTCGCGCATCCCAGCGTGGACTTGAAAAAGCCGGGCAACGCTGGCGTGGCGGCGGATTTGAAGGCGATTTTCGCGGGATGCCGGCCGAGCGTGGTCTACCTGCACCAGCCCGCCGACAAGCACGACACGCATGTGGCGGTCTTGCTTCGCAGCCTCGAGGCGATCCGCGCCCTGCCGGCGGCCCAGCGGCCGAAGCGGGTGCTGGGGGTGGAAGCATGGCGCGGACTCGACTGGCTGATGGACGACGAGAAAGTCCCGCTCGACTGCAGCGCGAACCCCGAGCTGTCGCTCAAGCTGATGCAGGTCTTCGACTCGCAGATCGCGGGCGGCAAGCGCTACGACCTCGCCGCCATCGGGCGTCGCAAGGCCAACGCGAGCTTCTTTGCCTCCCACGCCACGGACACACTTACCGACATCGCATGGGCGATGGATCTGACGCCCCTGGTGGCGGACGAGAAGCTGTTGGTGAAGGATTTCACGCTCGGCTGCGTCGACCGGCTCCGCGCGGATATCGCCAGCCGGATCGCGAAGCTGAGCTGAGCCCAACATCCGGAAGCATGTCCCGACATTACTCCCCCGTCGCCAGTGACTGTCCTTGGGATAATTATACTCGTTAGTATTATCGTGGTGCTTGTTTTTCCGCGCATAGCGCAGAGGCGAGTGTTAGGCGCTCGAGAAGATATCCCGGATCAAAATCTTACAGAACTCTTTGGTCTTTCGTCGTTACCCCCCGAAACGATCTTGACGATTTTGAAGCAGATTGGTGCGAGTTACGGAATTGCTTACTCCAAGCTAAGGCCAAGTGACTGTTTTATCTCCCAATTGAGTAAGATCGACTCATGGCACTTCGATGCGGGGGCAGAAACGTTGGAGAAGTACCTGCGAAGCCAGTTCGGACTCGCGATCCCTTCCAATCTAAGGCAATTCACGATATTGGACCTGATAAAATTTATAGAGAGCGACCAGAGAAAGACTTAACTGGATCCTGCACATAGGTGATCTCGGGAAGGATTTGCGTCCCGGCGCGCCTCGGCCAGCCTAAGATTTTTCCCATGCTTAGCGTCCCGGCATTATTTGTGATCATCTGCCTGCTGGTGCTGGCCAACGGCCTGCTGGCCATGGCGGAGACCGCGGTCGTGTCGTCGCGCAAGTCCCGGCTGCGCGAGCTGGCGAAGAAACACCCGGGCGCGGCGAAGGCCCTCGCGCTCGCGGAGCAGCCGACGCGCTTCCTCGCGCTGGTGCAGTTCTGGCTGACGCTTTCCGGCATGATCGCCGGCGTGCTCGGCGGCGCGGAACTGGCGGGCCAGCTGGAGGAACAGTTTGTGCGCATGGCGGTGCTGGCGCCGTATGCACCATCACTCGCTTACGTCTGCGTCATCCTCGGGCTGTCGGCGTTCATGCTGTTGTTTGGCGAGTTGGTGCCGAAGCGGATCGGCCGGGCGCATCCGGAAAGGGTTGCCACCCTGCTGGCGGGTTCGATGCGCGGGCTGGCCTGGCTGGCGGCGCCATTCCTGCGACTGCTGGAGCTGGCGACAAATGCGGTCACGCGCCTCATCCGCCTCCGCGTGCGACCGGTGTCCGAGAGCGTGGGCGACGACGAAGTGCGCGCGCTGGTCGAGCAGGGGCTGCACGCCGGGGTGTTCCAGCAGGCGGAGCAGCAGATGGTCGAGGGCGTGCTCGCGCTGGACCAGTTGCCGGTGACGGCGCTGATGACGCCGCGGCCGAAGATCGTTTTCCTGAACATCGACGACCCGGAGGAGGTCAACTGGCGCAAGATCGTCACGAGCGGCCACTCGTATTTTCCCGTCTACCAGGCGAACCGCGACCAGATCGTCGGCATGGTGCCGGTCAAGGCGCTCTGGGCGCATGCAGCCATCGGGCTGCCGACCACGCTGAAGAACCTGCTCCTGCCGCCGCTCGTGGTGTCCGACACCATCAACGCGATCCAGCTGCTCGAGCAGTTCAAGAAGTCCGGCAAGCACATCGCTGTGGTCACCGACGAGTTCGGCGCGGTGCAGGGGCTCGTGACGCTGATCGACGTGCTCGAGGCGATCGTGGGCGACCTGCCGAACGCGGGCCGGCGCGCCCAGCCGGAGGCGAAGCGCCGCGACGACGGCTCATGGCTGATCGACGCGACACTGGCGACGAGCGACCTGAAGGAGCTGCTCGGCCTCACCACCGGCCTGCCGCACGAGGGCGAGGCGGAATACCAGACGCTCGGTGGCTTTGTCGTCACCCAGTTCGGTCGGATCCCGGCCGCCGGGGATCACTTCGACTGGGCGGGCTGGCGGTTTGAGGTCGTAGACATGGACCACCGCCGCGTGGACAAGGTGCTGGTGGGGAAAGCCCCGCCGCCGGCCCCGGGCAGCGAGCAGGCGTCGGCCTAACAGTCAGTAGCTACGAGCGTGAGCGAGTGGCAGGTTAGGAGCTCCACTCGCTCACGCTCGTGGCTACAAAAAAGGCGGGGTCGGAGACCCCGCCCTACATTGGACGCGCTTCGCGTTTACTGCTCCGCGAGGACCTTCAGGATGGCCTCGGCCTGCTTGTCGGTCGTGCCGTTGTAGTCGGCGTAGATGATCTTGCCGCCCTTGATCAGGTAGGCCTGGCGATGGGCGAACCCGACGACCGGGTAGGTGGGGACGCCGAAGGCCGCTATCACCTTGCCGTCCGTGTCGGCGATCAGGGTGAAGGGGAAGCGATACTTATCCTTGAAGGCTTTCTGGGCGGCGACGTCGTCGTGGCTCACGCCGATGACTGCCACACCCTTCGCGGTGAGCGCCTCGTAGCCGTCGCGCAGGGAGCAGCCCTGGGCGGTGCAGCCGGAAGTGTCGGCCTTCGGGTAGAAGTAGACGAGCGTGTAGGTCTGCCGGGCGTAGACGTCGGCGAAGACGAGCGTGGCGCCGGTTTCGGTGGTGGCGGTGACGGCGGGGGCGGCGTCGCCGACTTTGAGGGGCTCGGCGCGGGCGAAGGAGAACATGGCGAGGAAGGAGGAGAGCACGAGGAGGTGGCGGAGTTTCATGGCGCGACAAGAAAGCGGTCCCCGGGCCAAAGCGCAAGCCGGGTGCGGCGATTCGTCAACGCCCGCGGCTTTGTAACCTATTAGGTTACAAAGCCGGAGGGGCCTCGGGCGGTGACGGCGGCGTGGCCGGGGTTTATTCCAGCCCGGCTACGTTCACGTCATTGGCGAACTCGACGGTGAACTTCACGGTCAGCTCGCGTTTCTCGGCAGGCTTGAGCTCGAGCGTCCACTTGAGCGTGCCCTCGTCGGTGGGCTTCACTTCCTTCGCGTCGGGCGAGAGCAGCTTGACGGTGATCTTCTCGTTGCGCGAGAGCGGCACCTGGTCGGCCACGATCACGCGCTCGGCGGTCCGCTTGTTGTTCTGGACCGTGATCAGGTACTCGTAGGTGATGCGCTTGCCGGAGTTGGTCAGGCCGGTGTCCTCGGTGAACTTCTGCACGCGCTTGTATTTCACGCTGATGCCCTCGTCGGCGCCGAGTGCGAGGTCGAACTTCTCGCCGGGCATGACGGTGCGCAGGCCGCTGGTGGCGACGAAGGTGCCGTCGAGGAACACGTTCATCGCGCCGCTGAGCAGTGGGAACTCGGAGGTGTTGAATACCTTGGCGGTGAGGAAGGCGGTCGCGAGGCGCTTCGGCACGGTGAGGTACTCGGGATTGGCGCCCAGCCTGATGCTGGTGATCGGCACCTTCTGCGGCGTGTTGTCGCTCGGCACGCTGGCGGTGGTGGCGATCTTGAAGGAGGCGCTGGTCGCGCCGGCCTCGATCGTGGCGGCGGCGAGCTCGGCGTCCTTCTCCTTCTTCAGATCGAGCGCTTCCACGGCGGGCGCGTTACTGGTGAGCGACTGCATGTTCACCTGGCCGCCGGCTGCGCCCGCGACCTTAAACATCGCGCCATCACGCCGAGGAGCCTCGTTGGAAGCCGACCACGGTTCTCGCGGACTAAATACGAATACATCGAGGTTCCACGCGGTGAGTACAGGCGCGGCGCCGCCGAAGCCGGGGCGCGCGGTCGAGAGGGTGAGGGCGACGTCCTTCCAGTCCTCGCCGGTGCTCTGGCGGACGACGCCGAAATAGCCGAGCGCCACCGCGCGCTCGACGCTGAGCACGCGGGCGTCGTAGCTGGGCGCCCAGCTGGCGCCGGGCACGGTGTAGGAGAGGGCGACGGTGAGGCTGCCGGGCTGCGCGGCGGACACGCGCACGGTCACGGTCTTGTAGCCGCGGCCGCCGGCGCCGCGCAGCTCGTTGAGCTGGTTTTGCGTGGCGGTCACCTTGTTCTGCAGGTCCTCGTGCTGCTCATCGAGCGTGGCGCGCTCGGCGACGATCCGGGTCTTCTGTTCGGACAGGTAGGTGAGCGAATTCGTAAACTGGGTCAGGTCGGGCCGCGGCACGTCCTTGGCCGGCGGGGCGAAAAGCGCGGCCTCCATCCGGTCGAGAATGACGGTCTGGGCCTGGAGGATGCCGGCGCGGTCGTCGAGGCCGCGCGACTGCTTCTGCAGCCCGCGGAGGACATCCTCGAGCTCCTTCACGCGGGCGTTAGGCGTGAAGTCGATGTAGGTCTGCTTGCTGGCGACATCGAGGATGGTGGCCCCGGCCGTGCCCTTGCCGCTGACCTGGAGCGACTGCTCGTTGAGGGCCTGGGGCAGGTTGGCGAAGACGAGTTCGGTGATCCCGCCGGCCAGCTCGACGCCGGCGGTGCGGGTGACGACGGCGCGGTCCGTGTAGACCGTGACGGCGGTGATGGTGGATTCGACCGGCGCGGGTGCGCCCGAGACAAAGGCGGCGGCCACAAGCGCGCCGAGGGAGGCGAGGAGACGTTTCATGGGAGGGGAGGGTTCAGGGGGAATGACGTTCCCGGGGCGGAAATCTTAGGGAGGATTCCGCGCGACCGCATCACCAATCGTCCGAGCGGAAGGGCGCGGCGGGAAGGCCGGCGCCGTTGTAGAGGTTGGCCTCGGGCGAATTGGTCCAGGCGTAACGCACGGCCACCGGCTCCTTCACCTCGCGGGCGGAGACGAGCAGGGTGTTGAGCTGGATCTTTCCCGTGGCCGGGTAGAACTTGCGGTCCGCACCGGCGATTTCGAGCGACTGCACGGGGCGGTTGCCCGCAATCAGGCCGGTGCCGGCCTGATCGAAGCGCACGCGCAGGGCCGAACCCTCGGTGGTCTTGAAGGCGAACACCGGCCCGCTGAAGTCCCCGGGAATGGCGTAGACCTGGGCCTTCGCGAGGAGGGCGAGCCGCCGTGCGACCTCCTGCTTGTTGGGGGGATGGATGCCGTGCGGGTCGCCGAGGTCGATCGCGACCGCCATGCCGGTCGCCGGCAGCGCGAGGGCGCGCGTCTGGGCCTCGCGCAGCCGCGCCCAGCCGCGGTTGGTGAGATCGCTGGGCTCGATGTAATTGGCGAGCTGCACAAAATAAAACGGGAAGTCGCCCTCGCCCCAGCCGGCGCGCCAGGCGCGGATCATGGCGGGAAACAATTCCGCATACTCCTCCGGGCGCGGCCAGTTGGACTCCCCCTGGTACCAGATGACGCCGCGCAGGGCGTAGGGCTGCAGGGGTGCGATCATGCCGTTGAACAGCCCGCTGGGCTCGTAGGGCGTGCCCGGACCGACCGGGACGCGCGGCCACGGCAGAGGGTTCTTGGTGTGCGTGGCCTTGGCGTGCTCGTCGGCCTTCTTCCAGGCCGCCTGCTCGAGCGGGAAGTCGATCAGGCGCCGGGGAAATTCCGCCCGGCTCTGCTGCCAGCGCGCGTCAACCGCCGGGAACGCCGCGGTGCCCCGCAGCGCGGCGTCGCCCATCCAGGCCTCGACCGCGGTGCCGCCCCACGGGCTGCTGATGAGACCCACGGGCACACCGAGCTTGCGCTGCAGGTCGCGGGCGAAAAAATAGCCCACGGCGCTGAAATTTTTCACCGACTCGGGGGTGCAGGCCTGCCAGGCGCCGGGCACGGTGTCGGCCGGCTGGCTTGCGACCTGATGCTGGGCGGTGAAGAGGCGGAGCAGGGGAAACTTTGCGGCGGCGATCTCCTTTTCGCCGGCGGCGGCCTTGGCCACGGGCCACTCCATGTTGGACTGCCCGGAGGCCAGCCACACCTCGCCCACGAGCACGTCGCGGACCGTGAGGGTGTTGGTGCCGGTCACGACCAGCTCGGCGGGCTCGGCCGAGGCCGCCGCGGCGCCGAGGTAAACGATCCAGCGCCCGTCGGCCCCGGCGGTGGTGCCGACCCGCTGGTCATGAAACGCCACGCTCACGTGCTCGCCGGGCGCGGCGCGGCCCCAGACCGGCAGCGGCTTGTCGCGCTGCAGCACGGCATGATCCTGAAACAGCGGCGCCAGGGTCACGTCGGCCCGGCTGAGGGCGCCGAGGCTGAACCAGGCAAGGAGCAGGCGGAGGATTTTCATGAGGCACGAGGCGGGCTGAACCGAAGCCCAAGGAAGAAAGGCGGGAGGCGGACTGGAAGTGTAGCGGTGCCGGGGGCCCGCAAGCGAGCGAATCATGGGTTGACCGCATCGGATGGAGGAGGTGCCGCCGCGGGAGCCGGCCGGTGGAGAAAGGCGTGCAACCCCGCGGCGAGCGTCGGCCCGACGCCCGCGACCTCGGCGAGTTCCGGGGTGGTGGCGGCGTGCAGTCGGCCGATGGACCCGAAGTGCGCCAGCAGCGCCGCCCGCCGCACCGGCCCGAGGCCGGGAAAGTCGTCGAGCACGCTCTCGCGGATTTTGCGGGACCGGAGGTCGGCGTTGTAGGTGTTGGCGAAACGGTGCGCCTCGTCGCGCAGGCGCTGGAGGAGGTTGAGCGCGGGGTGGCTCAACGGCAGGTTGAGCGGCGTCCGCCCGTCGGGAAACACCACCGTCTCCTGCTTTTTCGCGAGGCCGATGATCGGCGGCGGCATCACATCGAGGCCCACGAACGCCTTCAGCGCCGCGCCGATCTGGCCGCGGCCGCCGTCGATGACGACGAGGTCGGGGAAGGGCTTGCCCTCTTTCGCGAGCCGGCGGTAGCGGCGGCCGACCACCTCCTCCATCGCGCGGAAATCGTCGTTGCCGATGAAGCTCTTGATCGCGAAGCGGCGGTACTCGTCCTTGTCGGGCCGGCCATCGGCGAAGTGCACCATCGAGGCGACGACGAACGTGCCTGAGATGTGGGAAATGTCGAAGCACTCCATCGTGCGCGGCGGGCCGGCCAACCCGAGCGCCTCGCCGAGCTCGCGCAGCGCGTCGCGGTCGCCGGACGGGCGGGTGGGATCGGTCCGCGCGAAGTGGCGTGTCTTCGCCAGGGTCTTCTCGAGGGCGAACACGACGTCGCGCAGCTCCGCCGCCTTCTCGAAATCCTGCCGCGCGGCGGCCGTGGCCATCTCCGCCCGCAGTGCCGCGAGCCACTCCCGGGACTTGCCCTCGAGGAAGGCGCAGGCCTCGTCCACGCGGCGGCGGTAGTCGGCGGCGGTGACGATCGTGCCGGCGCCGTAGAGTTCCTGCCGCACGTCGTCGTAGAGCTGCCAGTGGCCGCTGGGGAGCTGCCGGGGTGTGCCGTCGCCGAGCAGGATGCCGAACTGGCGGCGCATCTGCGCGAGCGTCTGGCGCAGCAGGCCGCTGTGGGCGAACGGCCCGAAGTAGCGCGAGCGGTCGTCCTTCTTGATCCGCGTGAGCCGGAAGCGCGGCAGTTCCTCGCCGGGGTCCACGCGGACGAGCAGGAAGCGTTTGTCGTCGGTGAAGTCGGTGTTGTAGCGCGGACGCCACTGCTTGATGAGCTTGCCCTCGAGCAGCAGCGCCTCGGGCTCCGACTTCACCTCGATGGTGTCGAGGTCGGCGATCATCCCGATGAGCGCGCGGATCTTGGGCTGGGAGAGGGTGCGCGCCCGGCCGCGCTGGAAGTACGAGGAGACGCGTTTTTTCAGGCTCTTGGCCTTGCCGACGTAGATGATGCGGCCCAGCCGGTCCTTCATCAGGTACACGCCCGGCTTGTCCGGCAGGCGGCGGACCTTTTCCTTCAGATTGGGCGAACCCTCAGCTGGCATTTTGCCAAATTCCGCCTAAGTTCACCGACTCGCAAGTATGGTTTCACCCGGTTCCCAGCTCCCGCCCACACCCGCCGTTCCCAAGCGTTATGAACTACTTACGCTCGGGGATGAGCTGCTGCTGGGGCTGACCCCCAACGGCCACCTGACCTTCATCGGCGCGCAACTCGGGCGCCGCGGGGTCCTGCTGGAGCGGAACGTCACCATCACCGACGAGGCCGAGGCCATCGCCCGCCAGTTTCGCGAGAGCTGGGCCAAGGCCGACGTCGTCATCACCACGGGCGGCCTCGGGCCGACCTGCGATGACCGGACCCGCGAGGTCCTCGCCGGGGTGCTGGGCCAAAAGCTGGTTTTCGACCCCGCGATCGAGCAGGCCATGCTCGCGCGGTTTGCGGCCTTCGGCCGCAAGATGACGCCGAACAATCTCAAGCAGGCGTACAAGTTTGAGCGCGGCGAGGTGCTGCCCAACGCCCATGGCACCGCGCCGGGGCTCTGGGTCGAGCAGGACGGCAAGGTGCTGTGCATGCTGCCCGGCCCGCCGAACGAGCTGCAGCCGATGTTCATCGAGCAGGTGCTCCCGCGGCTGGCGAAGCTCGGCCTGGTGCTCGACCGCGAGGCCTACGTCCAGCTGCGCACCGCCGGCGTCGGCGAATCCGCGCTGGAGACGCGACTGCAGCCGGTGTTCGACCGCTACGGCGACGCGCTCAGCGTGGCGTTCTGTGCGCACCAGGCGCAGGTGGACTGCCGGGTGAGCTCGCCCGGCGGCAAACTTTCCACGGCGCAGCTGGAGGCCATCGCCGCCGAGTGCGCGCAACTGCTCGGCGAGGACTTCATGGGCTACGGCCACGATTCGCTGGCCAAGATCTGCGCCGACCTGCTCCGGGCGCAGGACAAGAAACTGGCCGTGGTCGAGACCGCGACGGGCGGCCTGCTGGCCAATGCGTTCACCGAGGCCTGCGGGGCGTGCAAGTTTTTCGCCGGCGGCGTCGTCTGCTGCTCCAACGACGCCAAGATGCAGCTGCTCGACGTGCCGGAGTGCCTGCTGCTGCAGCACGGCGCGGTCAGCGCCGAGGCCGCGGTCGCGATGGCGACCGGCGCGGCGGAGACGCTGGGCGCGGACTACGCGCTGGCCGTGACGGGTTTCGCCGGGGCGAGCGCCGCCGGGGGGCCCGGCGGCAATCCCGTGGGCACGATCTTCATCGCGCTCCATGCGCCGCAGGGGGTGTGGTCGAAGAAACTCAACTACCCTGGTCCGCGCGCGACCGTGAAGGTGCGCGCGGTGAACGCCGCGCTGGACTGGCTCCGCCGCGAGCTGGTGCGCGCGCAAGCGGGCGCGGTCACGCCGGCGCGCCGCTCGGGCCTGATGCAGTGACGACGGCGGTGGCACGGGTCTCCTGACCCGTGATGCTGGGGTAGCGCAGGCGTCCTCGCCGGCAAGGTTTGGGAAGCAGGCGAGGACGCCGGTGCACCATTGACCTTTTGGATCATGGGTCAGGAGACCCATGCCACGCCCGGCGGGGCAATGCTGGCTTGCCGGGGTTCGCATTCCTGCGGATGCTGGCTGACGGAATGCGAGCGTCCGCCACCCGGCGGAAACTTCGCTTCCGGACCCGCATCAACCCCGACTGCCGGCCGGCGCCCGGCGTCACCTTTCATGCTCACCCGTCACCGCGAACTCCTGCTCTGGCTGGTCATCGGTCTCCTGGCGGCGGCGGGCTTTTGGTGGGCGGGACGCAGCCGCGCGCCGGCCGCGGAGGAAGGCCGCAAGGTCATCACGTGGATCGTCTTTATTTCGCCGTTGCGCGACCTCTACGAGCAGCAGATCGCCGAGTTTGAGCGGCAGCACCCGGACATCACCGTGCGCATCATCTGGGTGCCGCAGAGCGAGTATCACATGAAGTTCAAGACGCTCGCCGCGGCGGGGCAGACGCCCGACATGTTCTACTCCGGCGACGTGTGGCTGAGTTATTTGATGCCCTTCATGGCCGACCTCTCGCCGCTCGTGAAGCGCGACGCCGGGGAGATCGGGCTGGACGACTATTTTCCCGAGATTCGCGCGGCGATGCAGCACGCGGGCCGCTACTACGTCGTGCCCGAGGCGGTGAACATCTCGCTGCTCTACTACAACCGGCGGCTGTTCCGCGCCGCCGGCCTGGCCGAGCCGTCGCCGGAGTGGACCTGGGACGACCTGGTGCGCGCCGGGCAAAAACTCACGCGCCCCGCCACGGCCGGCGACCCCGGCGTGTGGGGGTGCTCGCGCATGGAGGGCTGGTGGGGCGAGTGGCTGACGTACATCCGGCAGGCCGGCGGCACGGTGTTTTCGCCCGACGGCCGCCGCTGCGTGCTCGATTCGCCGGAGGCGATCACCGGGCTTCGCTTCTACCTCGAAAAATCGAGCAAGTACCACATCAGCGCGCCGGGCGGCCACGAGCCGCTGAACGGCTTCGTCAACGGCCGCGTCGCCATGCTCGTGGTCGGCCACGTGAATTTCTGGCTCAACTACAACCAGGTGCCGGACCTTGACTGGGACGTGCAGCTCCTGCCCGCCGGGCCGCACTCACGCACCGGCGGCGAGGTCGCCATCGCCGGCTACTCCCTCAGTCGCACCTGCCGGCACCCGGAGGCCACCTGGGCGCTGATGAAGTTCATGACGCGGCCCGAGGTCATCCGGCACGTCGTCGCCCGCGGGGGCGTGGCCGTGCGCCGCTCGATTGCGGAGGCCGAGATGCGCGATCCCCGCGGCCGGTCGCACCCGCAGAACCTGGCGGCGGTTTATGGCCAGCTGCGCTATTCGCTGCCCATCCCGCGCCACCCGAATTTCATCGAGATCATGCTGCAGGTCGTGCAGCCCGAGGTGGACCGGATGATCCTCGGCGAACTCAGCCCCGAGGAGACCGGCCGGCGCGCTGCCGGCGCCGTCAACGCGTACCTCGCCACCTTCGCCCCGCCCGCCCCATGAACTCCCGCCGCCCCGAGACCCTGTGGTTCTGGCTCTTCGCCGGGCCGGCGCTGGCGGGCTTCGCGCTGTTCAGCCTCTGGCCGATGCTCGAGTCGCTCTGGCTGAGCTTCTGCCAATACGACGTCGTCGCGCCGGCGCGCTTCATCGGGCTGCGCAACTACGTCTACCTGCTCACCTCCGATCCCGCCTTCTGGCCGTCGGTGAAGGTCACGCTCGTGTTCACCGCCGTGCAGATGCCGCTCTCCGTCGCCGCGGCCCTGGGCGTGGCGCTGCTGCTCAACCAGCCGGGGCGCGGCCGCGGCTTCTGGCGCGCCGTGTATTTCCTGCCGTCCATCCTGCCGCAGGCGGCGAGCGTCGCGGTGTTTGTCTACATTTTCCAGGCCGACGGGGGGCTGCTCAACCGCCTGCTGGCGCTGGGCGGCGTCACCGGCCCGGCGTGGACCAGCTCGCCCGTCTGGGCGCTGCCCGTGCTGATCGCCATCAGCCTCTGGGGCTTTGGCTACCCGATGGTGATCTTTCTCGGCGGCCTGCAGACCGTGCCGCGCGAACTCTACGAGGCGGCGCACATCGACGGCGCCGGCGCGTGGGCGCGCTTCCGGCACATCACGCTGCCGCTGATCTCGCCGGTACTGTTCTTCAACGTCGTCATGGGTGTCATCGGGGCGCTCAAGGTCTTCGACCTCGCCTATGCCTTCGGCGCGGCGCAGGGGCTGATCCCCGGCGGCCCGGCGCGCGCCACGCTCTTCTACGGCCTCAACCTCTACCAGCAGGCGTTCACCTATTTTCACATGGGCCTGGCCAGCGCGATGGCGTGGATCCTCTTCGCCGTGATCCTGCTCCTGACGTGGCTCAACTTCCGCCTCGGCCGCCGCTGGGTGCACTACGGGGATTGACCGGAAACCATGGACCACCACCGCCCGCGCTCCCTCTCCGTCCTCGTCGCGCTCCTGCTGGCGCTTGGCGCGTGCGTCATGCTGCTGCCGCTCGCGTGGATGCTGCTCACGAGCCTCAAGACCTTCCCGGAAATCCTCCGCAACCCCGCGCCCTGGCTGCCCGGCCAGCCGCAGTGGCACAACTACCGCACGGTCTGGGAGGGCTTTGCCTACTACCGCTTCTTCCTCAACTCGGCCTTCGTCGCCGCGATGGTCATCGCCGGCACCGTGCTCACCTGCTGCCCCGCCGCCTACGCGTTCGCCTACTACGACGTCCGCCACAAGGAGCTCCTGTTCGGTGCGCTGCTCTCCACCCTCATGCTGCCGGCGCAGGTGACGGTGATCCCGCTCTTCAAGGCCTTCGCCGCGCTGCATTGGGTGAACACCTATCTGCCGCTCGTCGTGCCCGCCTGGCTCGGCGGCAACATCTTCGGGATCTTCCTCCTGCGGCAGTTCTTCCGCACGGTCCCGAAGAGCTTCATCGAGGCCGCGCGCCTCGACGGCGCCTCGGAGTGGACCATCCTCTGGCGGCTGGTCGTGCCGATGAGCCTGCCGGCCGTGCTGACGGTGGTCATCTTCACCTTCCTCTGGAGCTGGAACGACCTTTTCAACCCGCTCGTCTACCTCCACGACGAGTCCACCTACACGCTGCCCGTGGGCCTGCTCTACTTCATCGCCCGTGCCGACCAGCTCGCGGGCGGCAGCGCCGGCCAGGTGCCCTGGCACCTGGTGATGACGCTGGCCACCGTGATGGTGCTGCCGGTGATCGCGCTGTTCGTGATCGTGCAGCGGCGCTTCGTCGAGGGCGTGGCCGCCACGGGCGTGAAGGGGTGAGCCGGGGGGAGGGTCGAAGACCCTGCCCTACAGCGTTTCCGGCTTTGCGTGCCAGATCTTGCGCAGGGCCTCGGCGCCGGGCTTGGGCCGGCCGTAGAAGTCGAGCACCGCGGTGTTGATCGGGCAGGGGAACGGGTCGTGGCCCATCCAGACGATCATGCCGCCGATCTTCGGGAAGCGGCGCTTGATGCCCCGCGCCGCCATGTCGAGCGACTTCACCTGCAGTTGCTGGCTCCACGCGACGAACTCCGCGAGGTTGCGCGCCGGGCGGCCGTTGTCCTTCGCGAAGGCCTCGCCCTGGATCCAGAAACCGAAGCGGCGCCAGTGCGGGTTGCTCTCGTCGAAGGGAATCAACGCGTCCTTCGCGAAATACTTCTCGAGGATGTCCAGCGGGCTCGCGCCGCCCGTGCCGACCTCGGAGCGGAACAGCGAGTCGTCGCCATCCCAGTAGCTCTGCGGCACCGGCCACCACGGGCCGTGGATGTCCCAGTGCACCCCCTGGCCGTATTCCTGCTCGGTCGCCTGCGCGCGCGGGCCGGTGGGTGAGGTGTGGATGAAGCGGTGACCGGGGTCCAGCGCAGTGACCTCCTCCTTCATCGCCTGCAGCAGCGGGTGCGTGGCCGGCGTGGGCATGCCCGAGCCAACGGCGCCGCCGTCCAGCGCGCCCTGCAACTCGTTGCCGCCGCACCAGAGGAGCAGTGACGCGTGGTGCTGCCGGCGGGCGACGTAGTCGCGCACGATCGGGCGCGTCTCGGCGATGACCTTCGGGTCCTCCGGCGGCCAGTTGTCGATGCCCGACGACGAGAACGGGAACTCCTGCCACACGAGGATGCCGTATTGGTCACACAGGTCGTAGAACATCTCGCGCTCGAGGAAAGCGCCGCCCCACACCCGAAACACGTTGGCGCCCATCTTGGCGTAGGTGCGGATGCGCAGCTCGTAGTCCTCGCGGGTGACGTCGGCGTAGTTGGGCCGGATGGGCGTCCAGTTGACGCCCTGCAGGAACGTGGGCTGGCCGTTGACGACGCAGATCCACGGGTCGGCGGCCTTGGGCGCGCCCTCGCAGGCCCGCCAGGTCACGTCCTTGAAACCGACGGTGCGCGTCCACTCGTCCGCCACGCTGCCCGACGGCCCGCCGAGCCGGCAGGTGAGACGGTAGGTCTTCTGTGCGCCGGAGCCGTTGGGCCACCAGGCCTCGACGGGCAGGTTGTCGAATGCGGCGCCGCGTGCCAGCACGGCGGGCTCGACGGACGTGCGCAGGAGGCAGCGGTCGCCGTCCTCGAGGAGCACGGTGACTTGGTCCGGCGCGGTGCCGAAGAGCGTGAAGCCCTTGGGCGAGAGCGCGCAGCGCACACCGGAGAGTTCGCGGCGGTCGGAAACCTCGAGGGTGACGCGGTCCCAGATGCCGATCTGCACGAGGCGTGGCTGCCAGTCCCAGGTGTAGTTGAAGCGCGCCTTCCAGTCCTTGATCTTCGACGTGAAGTTGAACTGCCCGAGCCAGCGGGGCGGCAGGTCGAAGACGATGGAGAGCTTGTTCTCGTCGGCGAGCGGGACGCCGGAAAGGTCGAAGACGTGCTCGGTGAAGCCGTTCTCGAAGCGGGCGACCTCGCGGCCGTTGCAGCAGATCCAGCCGGCGTGGTCGAGGCCGGCGCAGCGCAGGCGGCGGACGCTGCCCGCCTCGAGCCACGCGCGCGGGATGACGGTGGAGAAGATCCAGATGCGGTTCTCCACCCATTCGGCGGCGCGGCTGTCCATGTTGAAATTCCAGTCCGGGATCATCTTCTGCTCGAGCAGCAGCTGCTGGACGGAGGCCGGGATGCGGGCGGGCATCGGGGCGATTTCGCTGCAGAAGTCGGGCGCGCCGAGATCCAGGCCGGCGAGCGCGCGCCAGGCATCGGGCGCGTAGCCGATCAGGGTCCAGGAAGCGGACGCGAGGTCACGGGTGGTTTTCATGGAAAGATGGAAAGGCGATGAGGCGCGCAAACTCTAGCGCCCCGACCGCGCCAACGCACGGGCGAAACTCACCCGAGCAGGTTCTTCAGTGCCGCGAGGTATTTCTCCTGCGTGCGGGCAATGACGTCGGCAGGGAGGCGCGGCGCGGGCGGCGACTGGTTCCACTTGATGGCGAGCAGGTGGTCGCGGACGAACTGCTTGTCGTAGCTCGGCGGCGACTGGTTCGGCGCGTAGCTGTCGGCCGGCCAGTAGCGCGAGGAGTCGGGCGTGAGCACCTCGTCGATGAGGAACAGGTTGCCGGCGGCGTCCGTGCCGAACTCGAACTTCGTGTCGGCCAGGATCATGCCGGCCTGCTTCGCGCGGTCGTGGCCGAACTGGTAGAGCTTGAGGCTGATGGCCTTCACCTGGTCGTAGAGCGCGGCGCCGATGGTGGCGGCGCCCTGCGCATCGTTGATGGGCTCGTCGTGCTGGCCCTTGGGTGCCTTGGTCGTCGGCGTGAAGATAGGCTGGGCCAGCCGGTCGGCCTGGCGCAGGCCGGCGGGGAGCTTGATGCCGCAGACCTCGCCGGTCTTCTGGTAGGAACTCCAACCGCTGCCGATGAGGTAGCCGCGCGCGACGCACTCGATGGTGAGCGGCTTCAGCTTGCGCACGACCATGCTGCGCAGCTGGAGGTCGCGGGAGAGCTTGTATTTGTTCGCGAGGAGGCCGGCCTGGTCGGGCAGGAGGTGGTTCTGGATCAGGCCGCTGGTCTGCGCGAACCACCAGTTGCTCATCTGGGTGAGGATCGCGCCCTTGCCGGGAATGCCGTCGGGCAGGATCACGTCGAAGGCGGAGAGCCGGTCGGTCGCAACCAGCAGGAGGGCGTCGCCGAGGTCGAAGATCTCGCGGACCTTGCCGGAGGCGATGCGCGGGAAGGGGAGGCCGTCGATCGAGGTGACGGCGGTTTTCGGCAGGGCGGCGGCGATCTCGGCGAATTTCATGCGGAAAGTGAAAGTGAGAGTGAGGGGGAAAGGGAATCTGAAAGTGAAAAACCGAGGCCGCAGCGGTGCCGTACACTTTCACTTTCACCCTCACTTTCACTCATATTTTCACCTTGCGCGGGGAGAGGTGCGCCGTAGGGTGCGCGCTCCGCGGTTAGTCCCCATCGTCTAGCCCGGTCAGGACACCACCCTTTCACGGTGAGAACCGGGGTTCGAATCCCCGTGGGGACGCCAGCCTGCGCTTTTTTGGTTCAAAAAAGCCCCGGCTCGGCAAGCCAGCGGATGGTCAAAATCTGACAGATTTGCCACCCCGGCGAAAAAATCATGACGGCCCCGGCCATCCCTCTCCCAGCCGCCGATCGCCCGCGCGTGATTTGTTTCGGCGAAATCCTCTGGGATCTCCTGCCATCGGGCCGCTTTCCCGGCGGCGCGCCCATGAACGTCGCCTACCACCTGCAGATGCTGGGCCTGGAGCCGGTGCTGGTTTCCGCGGTGGGGTGCGACCCCAACGGCGACGAACTGGGCCGCATCCTTGGCCGCTGGGGCCTGGACCAGACGTGCGTCAGCCGGCACGCGGGATTTCCCACGGGGACGGTCCGCGCCACGCTCTCGGCCGGGGGCGAGCCGGCCTACAACATCACCCGCGACGTCGCCTGGGATCACCTGGCAGCGGACGCCGAGGCGGTACGGCGCACGCAAGCGGCGCGGGCCCTGGTTTTCGGCTCGCTCGCCCTGCGCTCCGCGGCCAATCGCGCGACTCTGGAGCGCCTGCTGGCCGCACTGCCGCCCCGGGCCGAGCGGATCTTCGACGTGAATTTCCGTCCGCCCCACGATGACCTCGTCCTGGTGCGCGCCTTGGCTGCCCGGGCCACGATTCTGAAGCTCAATGCCGCCGAGGCGGCGCGGCTGGCGGAAGGAGGAGAGGAAACACCCGGCAAGGAAGCGGATCATGCCCGGCTCCTCGCGGAGACCTTTGGCTCTGCTGCGGTGGTGGTGACCTGCGGCGCGCGCGGCGCCGGCGTCTGGTGCCAGGACCGCTGGTTCTGGGAAGCGGGGCGCCCGGTGCAGGTCGCCGATACCGTGGGTGCCGGGGACGCGTTTCTGGCGGCTTTCATTTCCGGCTGGTTGCGAGGGACGACACCCGCCGCAGGTCTGGCCGCGGCCTGCCGCCTGGGCGAATGGGTCGCGAGCCAGCCCGGAGCGACTCCGGCTTATGCCGCCAGGTAACCCGATAATTGCGAAAACACCCTTGGGTCTCCGGGCCGCGAGGCGGTTCAGGGCTGGGCGGGGCCGGGACTCTTGAGATGCAGTCTGTGGAGAAACTCCAGCGGGAGCAGGCATTCGCCCTGCTCGGGTCCGCGCGACCAGCGCAGGCTCAGGGAGCGGGGGCCGGGCACCATGGGAAAAAACAGGCAGCCGAGCCGGGTTTGCCCCGGGGCGAGCACGAGCGGCAGGGCCAGGCGGCGGAGGCGGAATTCGGCCTCGATGTCGGCGCCGTCCTCGTCATTGGCGATCGCCCGGCCGAGGAAGTAAGTCGGGACCGTCACGGCCGCCAGCGGGCCCTGCATGACGGTCACCGTCACGGCCCCCGTGGAACTGGCCGCCGCGAGCGCGGCGGAGCCGGCCGCGATCCCGCCGATGGTCAGAACGGCGGGCGTGGCATTCTTGACGAACGCCACGCCGGTTCGGTCGTATTCCTTGCACAACGCCTTGCTTTGGTCCTCCAGCTTCCACGGATCGTCGCCGGGCGCGCGCGCGACACCCGACTGATCGACCAGCACCGCGGTCGAGACCGTGAGCGGTTGGTCGCCGGGATTGTGGAGGGTGACGACGTATTCGTCCCACAGCGCCTCCCGCTTCCAGGAGCCGGGCCCGCCGTAGATGATCAGGGTGGTGAGCGCCGCCTGCAGGGGCGCGGGCGGAAAGGCCACGTTGAGCAATTGGGCGCGGGGGGTGTCGTCGCGCGCCATGTCGTATTTTGAATCCGAAATGCAGCCCGTGAGGCAGATGCCGGCCAGCAGGGCGGCGAGGCCCTTGGCCCCCGGCAGGCGCACGGTACGGGAGCCACGAAGGTTCATGGCTTGGCCGGAGCGGCCGGTGCCGGGTCGGTCAGCTCCTTCAGGAAATGCAGGCCGGCGAGGGGCGCCAGGTCGAGGGTGTCGGCCACCGCCTGCCCGCCGGCCCGGCCATGCACCACGAGCCGTTGCGGCCCGGGTGAGACAGGGAAGAACAAGCTGCCCAGCCGGGATTCGCCCGGCTTCAACTCGAGCGGCAGCTTGATCCGGCGCCGGGCAAACTCGTCCTCAATGGCATTCTCCGCGATGAAGTAGCGCACGCCACTGCCGATCGCCCACACGGGCACCAGGACGAAGACCCCGACCGCCGCCCCGGCCAGGACATCGGCCCCCGCCATGGCCGCGGAATATCCCAGGACAGGCGAGACGACCCAGGCGACCGTCAGCCCGGCGCCGATCATGACCTTGCGGCCATAATGCGCGTATTTCTTGAGATTCTCCCGGCTCTGTTTCTCCAGTTTCCACGGATCGGTGCCGCAGGCCTGCTCGGTCCCGAGCGCGTCGACCAGCGTGGCGGACTCGAGGACGACCGGGGCGGCGCCCTGGTTGGAGAGTGCGACCACATATTCATCCCAATACGCCTCCTGCTTCCACGAACCCGGGCCCTTGAAAACAATCACCGTGTGGAGCTTGAGGGCCAGGGGGGACTGGGTCGCCGCGAGATCGAGCACGACGGGCGGCTTGGCCGTCTCCTTCGGCGCCATCTTGTACTTGGTCGAGACGCAACCGGTCAGCAGCAGGGTGCAGGCGAGCAGCAGCGCGGTCCCGGCGCCGGGCGGACCCGACGAATGACAGGGCGGTCGATTCATGGCGCAGGTTTCACTTCGCGGATCGCGGGGCTTCGACGGGGGTGCAGGCAGGAAACGGCGGCACCGATGAAAGGACAAAATTCCGCAGCCGTAAAGCGGCGAGCTCCCGCGCCACCGGTCTTCGCGAAATCGACCCGGGTGCTGCAGAGCCCGGCCGCCCCGGCAGGAGCTGGGCGGGACGCGCGGCCCGGCGGAGGATTCCACACCGGGCCAAACAGGCAAAAAACAAGCCGGCCACTGGCACCTTGCGGTGCGATGTGGCCGGCTTTTTTGGGGTAACTAAACTTGGCGGCTGCTTACAGGGCGAAGGTGAACGAGACGTAGCCCATCGGCCCGTGGAAGTTCGTGTTGCCGCCGGTGAGGTCGCTCTTGGAGTCGATGTAGCCGACCTTGGCGTCGCCCACGCAGGTGGCGCTGAACTTATGCTTCAGGCCGACGGACACCGCGCTCTCCTCGGCGTTGGCGCCGTAGGGCATGGTGATGGGCGCCAGCTTTGCGTCGTTGTTGCTCGCCTTGTAGTAGGTGAACTTGACGAGCAGGTCGTCCTCCTTGGTGAGCACCTGGCCGGCGAGCACGCTGCCGGTGAAGTAGTTGTTATTGGCGTTCTGCAGCACCTGGTTGGCGTCCCAGGCGGGCGTGGAGCCCGCCGCGGCGACGGTGCCGGCCCGCGGATAGATCGTCTTGATGGTGTTGAACACCGCGTTGGCATTAACCTGGAGGTAGAACTGCGCGTTGGGGTTCCAGTCGATCGTCTCCGAGATCGTGTTGTTCTCGGCATCGCATGAGTCATACTCCGGGAACGTCGGCTGGAATCCGGTCACCTGCATCTTGCCCTTCTGGTAGATGTAGCGGGTGGTGGACGTGAGGGTGTCCATGGGCTTGACGATGGCGGTGAACTTCACGCCGCTGAACTGGCTGGCGAGTTCGTAAAAGTCAGCCACATCGATGCCGTAGCCGGGGTCCTTGATGGTTTCATCCTTGTGGAACACCTCGGCGCGCAGGGAGAGCAGCGAGGACTGCCGCCAGTTGGCCCCGAGGTTCATGTTGAGGTGTTTGTCCTTCTGGTCGTTGAATTCAAGGTTGTTGGCGGACGGCGTGGTGCCGGCGGTGAAGGGCGTCGCATAGTACTTGTCGAAGTCCCCTGACCGATCGCTGATCGACCCGTAGACCGTGACCTGGGAGAGGCCCGCGTAACTGAAGTCAAGGGTGGGGGTCCAGGACGTTCCCTTGACTCGGGAATACTCCTGCTGGGGGGTGGCGGTGTAGGTCACGACACCGGTGGTCGTGTTGGTCGCGGCCGTGTAGTTGGTCAGGTTGGCGTTGCTCTTGGTGTACGTGTCATCGCCTTTGAGCGACAGTTTGACGGACCAGTTGTTGTTATGCATGTCCAGCGTGACGAACCCGGTGTAGATATCGCCACTGGTGTTGCCCATCAGGCCCTGGTTGGTGTTCGGCGTCACGGCGACGACGCCCACCGCCGTCGGGGTGCTGGTCGTGATCGGCCGGTCGCCGGTGAAGTCGTTGTTGATGTCCTGATAGCTGAGCCCGGCCAGCAGTTGGATCTTGTCCGTGAAGGTGGTCGTGGAGTTGGCCATGGCGGTGAATGTCTTGCCGCTGATGCCGTCGCTTTGGACCGTGACCGCCTGATTGTTCCAGTTGGCGGGCGAGACCAAGGCCTTCGCCGCGGGCTGGGAGGCCGAAGGCAGGCTGGCAATGGCCCAGGGAATGACCTCACCGGGGAAGTTTGTGACAAACCGCGTGTCGAGATTGTCAACCGTTTCCCAGGCCAGCCGGGCGTTCAACGTGGTATTGCCCAGCGTGTGCGTCGCCGAGAGCTCGAGGGTCTCGTGCCGCTCATCGAGGTTGAGGTAGCTCGGGACCATCTTGCGATACTGGGTGATGGGGGCGCCCAGGATGGAGAGGCCGGTGAAATCACTGCTGCCCCAGATCGTGGAATCCTTCTGGCCGGAGCGCGTCTCGTTGGAGTAGCGGACGATGAACTCGGGCTGGTTGGGCAGGTGGAACTTGGCCTCGGCCCAGAACTGGTTCCGGTCAACATGCAGGTCCTCCGGGCTCAGCGTGGACCAATACTTGTTGAGCGGGAAGAAGCCGCCGGCGCCGTCGTAGAACGTGCGGAAGGACTTGTAACCCATCTCGACCGACCCGACGTCGGACTTCGTGACGAGAAACTTGGCCAGGTAGTCGCCGGTGATGGCGAGGGCATGGCCATCGATCAGCATCGAGGTGGTCTTGTCCAGGTCCTTCGCGAAGTACATGTCCTCGATGCCGACGGTGCCGGTCGCCTGGCGGGCGCGGGCTTGGAAGGCCGCCTCGTTGCCCGTGAGGTCGGTGCCGAAGGCCCCGATTTTGACGTAGTTATCGAAGTTCGGGAACGCATCAGACGGGCTGGCGTCGTTGCCCCTGGCAACCCCGATGACCAGGGTCAGTGCGGCCAAGGTGGCGGCGCACCGACGGAGAGAAAAAGCATTGGCTTGCATGGTAGTGATGGTGTTGAGGGTGATCAACGACGGAGGTGATTGTTGACGTTCGAACCGTGCGGTGCCTCGTGGCAGCCGGCGCTCCAGCAGGTGCCCTGCTGCAGACGGGCGTTGTGGTTGCCCGCGGTGTCGTTGTTGCCGATGTTGACGATGCCGGAGCTTGGCGTCGCGGGGGCCATGAGGTGGCAGCGCACGCAGAGGTTGGCGTCGCGGGCGACGAGCATCTTCTGGTTGACCGAGCCGTGCGGCTGGTGGCAGGCGACGCAGCCTTCCTTCATTGCATCGTGCGAGTAGACAAACGGGCCCTTCTGCTGCGTGTGGCACTTGGTGCAGGTGTCGTTCTGCGCCGCGAGATCCGTCCCGGTGCCGCGAATGGCATTGCCGGAATGCACATCGTGGCAATCCACGCAGGAAACCTGGCCGGCGAGCACCGGGTGCGTGTACGGCAGCTGGAACTGGCCGCGCTTGTCGAGGTGACACTGGAAGCAGGTCTCGGGCGACTTCTTGGGGTTGATGATCGTGCCCCGGCCGCCGCCGGCGTTCACGTGCAGGGAGCCCGGACCGTGGCAGCCTTCACAGCTGCTGTCGTTGCCCTTGGCATCCTTCAGGCCCAGCTTGGCGTGGCTGGCCGAGGCGAAATGCGTGGTCACCTCTTCGTGGCACTGGGCGCATTCCTTGGAGCCAACGTAGGTTGCCCCCGCGATCTGTGGCGGGGCGAGCACGGCGCGGTTGGCCGCGACGCAGGAGATGAGCAGCAGGCCCCAGACGGCGGCTCCGCCGTAGATGAGGGTTTGTTTGGTCCAGTGTAGGCGCATATTCATGACGGGAAGGTTGGGTCGGTTGTTGGTCTGAGGCTTGGGGCTATTAGGTTGGCTACGGAGCGAGAAAGAGGGAGCGGTGTATTAGTTAGCCTGTAGTATCGGAAATTAACGCGCCGGAGGCTGCGCATCGATTGCGGAGTTACGCGCAATCTTTGTGATTCAAAGGTGCGCAAGAAAACGCAAAAAATGCATCATGGCAGGCAGTTCGGCGGGGCACAGAACATTCTTTCACCGGCTTGAACTGACGGAACCGTCAGAAGAGCCAGCGCGCCAGCGCGCCCGGACCCGGGTGAAAATGAGCGACACCACCACCAGCACCGTGCCCAGCACCAGGAAGCTGACGATGCGGTAGCCGGGGGTCAGCTGGGTGACAGCCGCCACGATCACGTAAAGCACCGTGAGCAGCAGCGTGAGATGCCCCATCCAGCGATATTTTACATTCCGGACGATGAGATTCATCACATAATAGGCGAGGGCCACGCCGACCCACGCAACGCTGACGAAGGCGCGAGGCACGAGATGGTAGAGCGCATAGGGAAAAACCACAAACGCGCACGCCAGATAGGCGTTGCGCATCAGGTCGGTCTTCAGTTCGAGCCTTTCGGACTGCCAGTTGAGGATGCGGGCGGTCAGCAGCGCCACGACGCCGAAGCCGAGGCTGATGCCGGTCTCGCGCCCCGGGGTGAACATATACCCCAGCACGACAAGGACGAAGATCACGAAATTCGCGACCACGATGAAGCGGGAGCGGAACCACAGCGCCGTGGCCACGACCAGCAGGCTCTGGAGGGAAAGCCAGATGAAGAGGGCGGGGACGGGGAAGGTCTTCAGGATGGCCGCGGTCAGCGCCAGGTAGCCGGTCATCGCGTAGAAGAACACCGACACGCGGCTCTCGCACCGGAGCCAGAAGGTCGCGGCCAGCCCGAGGAAGACCAGCGCCGCGACCAGGTGCGCCACCGCGAACTGCGCCGGGAAGGCGAGAAAGGTGTGCACGAGAAACAGCCCATAGCCGGAGGCACAATTGAAGATCGCCGTCAGGATGCCGAACTGGTCCTCGTCGCGCTGGCGGCGCCGCAGCAGCGGACCGGCGCCGATGATCACCGCATAGAGCAGCAGGAAGTAGACGCTGGCGACCGGCGCCGTGGCGAGGTGGACCGGCCGGCCCGACCAGGGATTGCCCATCACCCAGAGCAGGTGCGCCAGATAGCCGCCACCGATGCCCAGGAACAGCAGGGCGGGCGCGGCGCGCCGGCTCGCGGCCGATACCACCAAAACGGAAAGCAAGGTCAGGCTGACAAACAGCCACCAGGGTGCGTTTGCCACCACGGCCGTCATGTAGCCGGTGAGCAGGGCCAGCACCACCAGGGCACCGGAAGGCTGGCGCACGGCCAGCGCCAGATTGAGGATCACAGCGGCGAGCAGGACCAGGCGGCTCGGTCCCGACCCGATGTCCAGCGCCGGCACGGCGCCGAAGAAAAACAGCCGCAGGGTCGAGAAATAGAGCAGCGCCATGGCCGCCCCCTTCAGGCAATATGCGACCAGTTCGAAACTCTTGCGGCCGACGAAGGCCGCGAGGAACAGCCCCCCGGTCAGCAGGTAGCCGATCAACGACGGGACCAGCGCGGGCAGCCCCGGAAATGGCAGCGAGAGCGCGAACCCGACGCCACAGGTCAGCACCACGACGCCGACGCCCGCGAACCAGTTCTGGCCGACGACATACTCCAGGTCCTCCTCAGCTGGGGCGGCCGGGGCGACCGCCGTTTCCACGGGAGCGACGGTTGGTTCCGCCGGCGTCGCGTGACTCTCCAACGGCGGGAGGGCGAGGTGTTTTTCCAACCGCGCCAGCCGCTGCTCCAGCCGCGCGAGCACAACGGCTGGCGGGGTCTCATCCGGATGGTGATGGTCGTCGTCGCTCATGCAGGCTTCGAGGAAACGGAGCAGGTTGGCCGGTCGGAACGATTGGGGCCGCGGACCGGCCGGCGCGCTGGAATGGGGTATTGGAAAAAAGCGGCCTAGCCGCAGCTGCAGTCACTGATGGGGTCGGTCAACTCGCACAAACGCTGGTAATACTCGTCCTCCGGGAGCCCGAGGGCGGCGGCCCCGAAAGTCAGGGCGTCGTCGCCCGAGGCGAACTCGCCGTAGTTCACCAGCACGAGCTGGTAGAGCACGAGCCACGGCACTTCCGACAGATGGGCCATGAAGTACGGATGGACAAACATCGTGAAGCCATCCTCGGGATTTTCTCCCTTCGCCTGCGGATGCGCGAACTCGCCGGGTTGCAGCGGCTCCGCGTTGAACTCGAGCGTGCACGGATAGCGCACGCAGGCCCGGTCCTCGAGGATGAGCTTGAGCTCGTTCCAGCCGATCGCGGGGCCGTACGAGGCGCGGATTTCCGCGCCCTTGGCGGCCACATGGGCGTTCAGGGAAACCCGGGCGTCATCGGCCGTCAGTTGGGTCGGCATGGCGCGGGCGGTCAGGGATTCGACGCGACGGGCAACTCGGGGATCTTGTCGTCGGGGCCGGGCTCGAAGACGCCCTCGTTGGCCTTGGTCAGCCGGCCCTGGAGGATCGGCACGGCCATGCGGAGGAAAAGGGTGTAGCAGAGCAGGCCGAACGCCCAGATGCCGAAGCAGACGAGCGTCTCGTTGAGCGACGGCGAGTATTCGACGATGGCGCCGAGCGGCGTGGGAATGAAGCCGGGGATGACGAGGCCCATGCCCTTCTCGATCCAGATGCCGATGATGCAGAGCACGCAGGCGACATCGAGCCACTTGAGGCTGCGGCTGACGGGCAGCACCAGCAGGACCATCGCGATGAGGTTGAAACCCACGGCGGTCCAGATCCACGGCACGAGCGCGTGGTGGCCGTCGAGGCCGAGGTAGAGGTATTTGGACGACGCGATGTGCAGGCCGCCGGCGTAGAACTCGGTGAAGAGCTCGCAGAGCAGCAGGAACACATTGATGACCATGGCGACCTGGACGATGCCGCGCAGGGTCATCAGGGCGTGATCGGTGAACATGAGCCGCTCGGACATGCGGGCCCGGATGATTTTGTTGAGCGGGCCCGCCTTCATCATGGTCCGCAGCGCCGCGGAGGGCACGCGGAGGACGAGGGTGTCGGCCTCCGCGATGGCGGTGGCCTGGCGCGCGGTCCCGGCCAGGGCGGAGACCTCGCCGAACTGCTCGCCGGGCACGGCGGTGCGGGTCACGCGGTAGCGGCCCCGTTCCTGGCGCTCGACCACCACGCGACCCTGCAGCACGAAAAACGCATCCGGGTTGAGCTCGCCCTGGCGCAGGAGGATGTCGCCCGCGCCGACTTGCAGGAGGGTGAGCGTGGGCAGGACCTCGCGGCGCGTGTCGAGGGGCACGGACTCGAATTGCGGCAGGTGGCGGGTGAGCAGCTCGAGGTCGGCCAGGGTGGCCGGGCGGCTCATGGCGGCGAGGGCCGGGGTGCCGGAGCCGGGTTGGCGCATGATGCCGGTTTGGGGCACGAGGGCGGTGACGCGCCGGACCACTTGGATGGCGAGGATGATCAACGCGGGGCCGGCGGTGAAGGCGGAGGCGAGGAAGCGGGGGCCGATGATGGCCTGGTTCCAGAAGGGCCGGCCGCCGAGTCCGACGTAGAGGAAGGCGGTGACCGTGTGGATCGAGATGGCCCAGAGGATGGCGACGAAGACGAACGGGACGTAGAACCACTTGGTCGGCATCCGCTTCTGGTAGCGGCAATACAGCAGGTAGCCGCAGATGTGGACATTGAGCAGGAGGTAGCCGTTGAGCACGATGACGTCCCAGCTGAGCAGCGAATTGGGAAAGTTCATCTGACCGAGGCCCGGGATCAGGTGCCAGAACCGGTCCGGCCGGCCCAAGTCGACCGTCACGAACATGAGGCACATGATGATCGCGGCGACAGCGAGCAGTTCGCCGAAGATCACCAGGTCGTGGAGTTCCTCGTTGTCGTAGATGTAGACGGGGATGACCATCATCACGGCGGCGGCGGCCACGCCGACGAGGAAGGTGAAGTTGGCGATGTAGACGCCCCAGGAGACCTCGTTGCTCATGCCGGTGACGATCAAGCCGTGGGAGAACTGCTTCGCGTAGGCATTCAGCCCGAACAGGATCACGACGGTGAGCACGCCCATCCAGGTGTAATAGCGCCAGTCCCCCACGAAGGCGACGCGACCGGACCGCTTGAGGAAGACGAGGTAGTTGCGGACGGCGGTGATCATACGTCGAAGTAGTAGAAGAAGCGCGGATTGGTCCCGACGTCCTCCTTGAGCTGCATGAACACGCGCTTGGTGCGCAGGATCTGGGAAATCTCGCTGTCGGGATCGAGGATGTTGCCGAACTTGCGCGAGCCCGTCGGGCAGACCTCGAGGCAGGCGGGGTAGCGGCCGGCGCGCGTGCGTTGCACGCAGAAGTGGCATTTCTCCATCACGCCCTGCTTGCGCGGGCGGTTGCCGAGGTAGGCCATCTCGGGGTTGAGGCGGTCGGCCGGGATGGAAGGCTTGGTGAAATTGAACCGGCGCGCCCAATACGGGCAGGCGGCCTCGCAGTAGCGGCAGCCGATGCACCAGTCGTAGTCGATCACGGTGATGCCGTCCTTTTCCTGCCAGGTGGCGTTGACGGGGCACACCTTGACGCAGGGCGGGTTGTGGCACTGCTGGCACTGCACCGGCATGTAGAAAAAGCCCTTTTCCGGGACCTGGGCGGTGTCGTAGTTGTGGTCGCCCTTCTCCAGGTCGAAGGTGCCGTGCGGCATCTTCAGCACGCGGATGTACTGGATCTCGGGGTTGCGCGACTGGTTGTTCTCGGCGACGCAGGCGTGCACGCACTTGCGGCAGCCGATGCAGCGGGAAAGGTTGAGCGCGTAGACGAACTCGACGCCGTCCATCGGCTTCAGGTCGCGCACATGCGGACGGACGCCGTACTGCTTCTCCACCTCGCGCTCGATGCGCTTCAGGACCTTCGCCATTTCGTCCGGCGTGAGCTCCTTGTAATATTTCTGCATGAACTGCTCGGCGGAGGTGAAATCCTCCATCTCGAACAGCGGCTTCAGGCTGGCGGCGACCGCGGCGAGCCCGGTGGCCAGCACGGCGGACGTGCGCAGGAAGCTGCGCCGGCTCATGCCTGCATCGGGGGCGGTCGGGATCTCGTGAAGTCCGGGCGTCGGCATGTTAGTGGGTGGGCGGAGCTTCAACCGCCTGGGCGGGTTCCGCGACGGGATGAAGGGGGTGCGGGCCGGGGGCCGGCTTGCGGCCGGGGAAGCGGGGGGAGTGCGGATTGTGGCAGTTCACGCAGTCCTTCTTCACCGCGGGGCCGAGCTTGGTGTTCCAATAGCCGTTGATGCGGCCGTGCGCGCCGGAATCCCAGTCGCGGTAGGTCGGGCCGTGGCAGCTGCCGCAGAGCTGCGTGCTTTCCTCCAGCTTCAACTCGCGGCCGTCCCGGGGCTGCAGGGTCGTGAGATTGTTTTCGTTGTGGCAGTTGAAACAGTTGTTGTTCCGGCCGTGGGTGCCGTGCCCCATCACCACATCCGCGTGTTCCGGGGGGACGATCAGCTTTTGATTGCCGTCGTACCGCAGCGGCGGCGGGTGGCCCTTTTCATGGCAGGCATAGCAGTCAAAATCGGACAGATCCTCCTTGGCCCGGACCAAGTCGGCATAGGACCGGCGGACGGTGGCAGGATCGAGGATGGCCCGGTCAACCGGCGGAATGATGGCGCGCGGGGCCGGGTATCCCCAGGAGTCGGAAAGAAACGCCGCCGCGAGGCCCGCGAAGGCAACCACCAGGATGGTGAGCACCATCGGGGTCCGGTTGCGGGCTTGCATCGCGGGCGGCGTTTGCTGGTTGCCTGCGGAGGACTTATTTCTTCAGCGTCCGGAAATAGGTGACCATGGCCTTGATGTCGGCGTCCGACATGCCTTCGACGGCCTTCATGCGCACCTTGCCGGTCTTGTCCTTCGTGCCTTCCTTGATGGCCTTGAAGGCCTCGTCATCGGTGAAGGCGGCCTGCGCGGTGGCGTCAGAGTAATCCTTGATGCTGAGCTTCTTGCCCATCTTGGTGTCGCCCTTGCCATCCTTGCCGTGGCACTTGGCGCATTGTTCACCCCACGTGGCCGAGGCATCGAAGGCGTAGGCGGCGACAGTGAGGCTGGAGAGTGAAGCGAGAAGGATCAGGGCGCGTTTCATGGTAGTCGAAGTATTTTGGGGGCTGGGGTTGACCGAACATCCCAGTATCACCGAAACCGGCGCGGCCTTCTAACTGCCCGTTGGTGAAAGCTGCGCATATCTTGTCATTGCTGGCCCGCGTCACCTGCACCCTCCCGCCGGCGATGGCTGGAGGCTGGAGGGCCGTCATGGCGCGCCTGCGGGCTCAGTGCCCCAGGCGCGACATCATGGCGTAGACGATGAGGACGAGCAGGACCAGGCCGGTGCCGAAGAACAGGAAGCCGATGGCCTTGGCGACCTTCTTGCGGCCCTCCCATTCGTCCTTCACGGCGTAATCCTTCAGCCGGTTGTCGGCGACGAGCCGGTCATACCAGCGCTTCCGCTCGTGCAACATCTCGGTCTGCGAGATCCGGCCCGAGAAGATGACCGTGTCCATCGGGAACTTCTCGATGCGGAAATGCGTGTTGAAGAAATGGAAGGTGAAGATGAACCCGGCGGCGAGCAGGGCCTCGTCCGAGTGGATCACGTGCGCGATGTTGATCATCCAGCCCGGGAGGAACAGGGTGAAGAACTTCGGGAACCACAGGATCAGGCCCGAGACGCCGATCATGAACACGCCCCAGAACACCGCGAAGTAGTCGAACCGCTCCCAGTACGTCCAGCGGTCGAACTGCGGCCGCGGGCCCTTGCCGAAGAACCATTTCTGGTGGGCGACGAAGTCGCGCAGGTCCTGGAAGGAGGGCACCATTGAGTCGGGCCCGAACACCGCCCGCAGGAAGCGGAAGGGCTCGATCTTGCCGGTGGCCGGGTTGCGGATCAGCCCGCGGCGCCGCCACAGCATCGTGACGATCTCGCCGAGGTGGAGCGCGAAGTAGGTGAAAGTGATGATGGCGCCAAAGTGGTGCAGCGAACGCGCCACGCCGGCCCCGCCGATGAAGTGGAAGATCACCTTGGCCCAGTCGGTGTAGTAGAACTTCAGCGGCATGCCGGTGATGACGAGCAGCAGGAAGCTGGTGACCACGAGCATGTGCAGGAAGCGCTCGAACGGCGTGAAGCGCGTGTACTGGACGTCATCCGCATTCTGCTTGATGACCGCCTCCCGGAAGGTCTTCGAATCGGTCAGAAAGAGATAGATCGACCGGAAAAGCCAGAAGAGGGTGTGCAGCCCGAAGAAGGCAAACGTGCCGATCAGCAGCGCCGTCATGAACAGGAAGACCTTGTTGAGGATCGGGTAATTGGCCTTGTCCAGCGGGTTGGCGTGCGGCTGGTACTTGGTGAACTGCTCGTTCACGCCGGGGTGGCACTGGGAGCACGTGGCGACGATCCGGTCCTTCGACAGCCGCGAGCGCGGATCGCTGACCGGGAACACGTCGTGGTGCCCGTGGCAATCGTAGCAGGCCGCGACCTCGGACGCGACGTTGGGCTGGCCGAGCGCCATCGCCTTGCCGTGATAGGTTTCGCGGTAGTGCTCGAGGCGGTCCTGGTGGCACTTGCCGCAGCTCAGGTCGCTGAGGCTCTTGAAGTGGGCGGTCGCCGGCTTCTCGATGTCGTGCGCGCTGTGGCAGTCGGTGCAGACCGGGCCGCGCTTGTCGCCCTTCACGAGCAGCTGCCCGTGCACGCTGGCGTTGTAGGTTTCCTCGATGCCGACGTGGCACTTGCCGCAGGACGCCGCGATGTTCGCGTGATTGGAGTGCGAGTTCTTGTCGATGCTGCGCTTGATGTCGTGGACGCCGTGGCAGTCGTTGCAGGAGGGGGCGACGATCAGGCCCATTTTCATCAGGGCGCGGCCATGGATGCTGTCGAGGTAGTGGCCGGCGGCCTTGTTCTGGCCCATGCGGTACTCGCTCGTGAGCTTGTTGTCGTCGTGGCAGGTGCCGCAGGTCTTCGCGAGGTTCAGCTTGAACACCGGCGAATCGAGCTGCTTGACCGGCACCATGTCGTGCTTGCCGTGGCAGCTGGCGCACGAGGCGGCATCGTTCCCGCCCATCTGGTGGCTGACGCTGTGGATGCTCGTCGCGTACTGGGTGGACTCCTTCGAGTGGCAGGTCGCGCACTGGGCGGGTGGGAGCTTGGAGTCGTGCGGCGTCTCGGTGATGGTGACGTGGCAGTCGACGCAGTTCAGTTTCCCGTGGACGGATTTCGCAAAGATCGCGGAGCGCACGCCGATCCACTCGGGGGCCTGCCCCTTCTTGAGCGGCTTGAACTCCGCCTCGTGGCAATCTAGGCACTCGGTGTTCGGCACGACCGGGGGCTTGGCCGGCGCAACCGGGCTGCCGGCCCCGAAGGCGGATGCCGCCAGCAATAAAAACAATCCCGTCAGCCTGCGGGCCAACCGGGTGGGAACGGACGATGAGAGTTTCACTCTCCTTAAAACCATATAGAAATTATCCCCAACGGACTACGCAGGCATTGCTCGTCCATGGGCGTATTTTGGCAATCCCATAAGCGGCCGATGGTTCGGTGCCGCCGCTGGCGGACTCCGGCCGGGCCTCATGACCCCGGCCGGGGGCGGCTCATGGGGGCGGAACCCCCGGTCCCGGTGGCCGCGGTTCCGGCGGCGGAGTCGCCGGGTCGTCGGATCCGTCCGGCTGCGCGGCGCGCTCCGCGGCCTTCATCGCCTCGAGCTGGAGCGGGTGCTCCTCCATCATCTCGCCCTCGGACATCCGGCCGGTGAGCCACGAGAGGTTCATCGGGTAGACGTCGGGGTTGTAGATGATCCAGTAGAAATGCCAGACAATGATGGCGAGCGTGGCGAGGATCGCCTCGTAGAAGTGCACCAGCCGCGCGATGTCGAAGCCCAGCTTGGTGATGTAGCCCATCGAGGCGTTGTCGAACCACAGGATGGCGCCGGTCAGGGTCATCAGGGCGGTGCCCCAGGCCATCGCCCAGTATTCCGCCTTCTCGATGTAGCAGAAGCGGCCGAACGCCGGCTTGTCCGGGGCCAGCCCGAGGTTGTATTTGAGCACGCGCCACGGATCGGTGACGTCGCGCCAGCGCGGCAGGATGTCGAGGAAGAGCTTCCGGCCGGTCGCGGTGAACGCGAGGTAGCAGACATGCCAGACGCCGCTGCCCAGCATGATGACGCTGGCGACGCGGTGGGCCAGGCTCCGCAATTCGAAGGCCCCGGAGCTGAGGTGCCGGATGCCGACGACCCACCAGGCCTCGGGATAACGCAGCATGAAGCCGGTGATGACGAGGGCGGTGAAGCTGAGCACGAGCACGGCGTGCTGCAGGCGCTCGTTCACCGTCATGCGCAGGTAGAGCCGGTGGGCGACATGCAGCTCCGTGGCCTCGCCCTTCTGGACGGCGAGCTTGTGGCGCGTCTTCCGCAGGAAATCGAGGAGGTTGTGCAGCACCATCCCGCCGACCACGACGACGATCAGGATGACATAGAAGTTGGAAATCCAGTACAGCCAGGGCGAGGCGTCCTTCTGCGACTCGCTGGCGTGCACCGCGCCGACCGAGAACCGGGTGTTGGCCCCGGGGTGGCACTCCCCGCAGGTCAGCGCGAGATTGGCCTTGCTGATGGTGGAGGTCGGGTCGTTCTGCGACTTGATGGCGTGCACGCCATGGCAGCTGGCGCAGTTCACCACCTCCACCGCGCCGCCGCGGACCGCGAGGCCGTGGTAGCTGTCGGAGAAGGTCTTGAAGGTGTCGTTGGACAGGCCGTAGCGGCGGGTGAGCCGGACGGAGGCGTGGCACTCGGCGCAGACCTGCTGCGCGAGGTTGGCCTTGGCCACGGGCGCGGTCGGGTCGGTGTGCAGCTTGATGTCGTGTTCGCCGTGGCAGCTGGTGCAGCCGGCGGAGTCGAGGTTGCCCTTCAGCAGGGCGATGGCGTGGACGCTGGTGCGGTATTCCTTTGCCTGTTTCTCGTGGCACTTGGCGCAGGTCTCGGTGACGCGGATGCGGTTGATCCGGGCCCCGGCGACGGCGGCCTTGTTCATGGCGTGGGCGCCGTGGCAGTCCACGCAGCCGGCGGCCTGGTCCTTGCCCGCCCGCAGTGCGGCGCCGTGGACGGAGTGGTCGAACGAGGCGACGAACTTGGCGCCGAGATTGGACTGGCCGGCGACCTCGGCCTTGCCGACGTGGCAGGACTCGCAAAGTTTCGCCTGGGCGAGCTTCAGCGCCACCTTCGACTGGCCCGGGGCCACGCTGGCGAGGCGTTCCGAGTGGCAGGCGAGGCAGTCGGGCGTGGTGCGCTTGACGCCGTCCCGGCGGGCGGCGTGGGCGGAGGCGAGGTAATCCTTGGCCGCCGCTTCATGGCAGCGGCTGCACGCCGCGATCTGGCCCGCCCCGTTGAAGGCGAATTCCTTCTGCTTGACGGCGGCGGTGTCGTGCGCGCCGTGGCACTCGGTGCAGGAGGTATCCTTGCCCGCGGGCACGGGGGTGAGCGCGAGGCGCGGGTGAAACGCATGGGTCGAGAGCGACTTCTCGTGGCACGAGGCGCATTGCACGGGGGGCAGCTTCGAGTCGTGGGGCGTTTCCGTGATCGTCGCGTGGCAGTCGACGCAGTTGAGCTTGGCGTGCGCGGACTTGGCGAAGAGTTCGGGCCGGACGCCGATCCACTCGGCCGGCTGGCCCTTCTGGCGGGGTTTGAACTCCGCGGCGTGGCAGTCCAGGCAGTCCGAGTTGGCGACCACGGGCGCCTTGCTGGCGGCGGGAGCGGCCGGTGCCGCCAACCCCAGAACAGGAGCCAGCAGGGCGAAGGCTGGCAGAAAGACACGCCGGTGGAATGCGTTCATAGATCCTCGATTGCCAGTATGCGACAATCCCCGCGCACCGGCTGCGCAGCACTTGCGCGAACCGGCGCGTTTTTTGCGGTGAACCCGCCGGTCGCCCGATCAAGGCATGGCGACCGGCGCGGGCGGCGGGCTATTTCTGGATGCCGCCGTTGTGGCAGTCGGAGCAGGTCAGGTCGGGATCGAGGTCGCCGCCGGGGTGCTGGAAGTCCATGCCCTTGGCGTTGAGCAGCTCGATCTCGGCCGCCTTGCCCTGGGCCAGGATCGTGTGGCACGAGCGGCAGTCGCTGGACCGCACGGTTTCACCGAGCGAAGTCTTGTGCTTGTCGTCGTGGCAGCGGAAGCAACCGGGCCAGTCCTTGTGCCCGATGTTGTTCGGGTAGACGCGCCAGTCGGCCTTGCGCTCCGGGAAAACGGTGACCGTGTAAATCCGCTGCACCTCGGTGATGGTGGCGGGCAGCTCGGGCGCGCCGATGTACTTCGCGCGCAGGTAGTCGGCGATTTTCTGCGGGGCGTCCGCCGCGGTGGTGATTTCCTTCTGGAGGAGCGCCTTCACGGCCTCGCGCTTGATGTTGGGCAGCTGCAGGCTGAGGGTGCCGGCGGCGAGGGATTTCTCCACGGCCTCGTTGGCGGTGGGGAAGACGTGGGCGGGACGGTTGTGGCAGTCCATGCAGTCCATCGTCCGGATCTCGCCCGCGGGCGGCTCGCCCTTGTAGGCCGCGGTGCGATAGACCCGCGAGGTGCCGTCGCGCTTGTTGGTCACGCGCATCCAGGGAATGTCCTGCCGCTTCTCGTCGGAGGCGAAGTATTCGACCTTCTCGTTCCGGTTCACGTGCCAGTGGATCCCGCCGGCCGGGCTGCCCGCGCGGGTCGTGTTCACGCGCATCAGCATGCGGACGGCGTAGGGCGTGTTGCCGCGGTCGGACAGGACATGCTCAAAGCTGACATCGATGTTGCCGTGGAATTTCTCGGGCCAGTGGCATTTCTCGCAGATGTCCTGGGCGGGGCGGAGGTTCTTGATCGGCGTCGCGATGGGGCGGCTGTAGTTGTTCAGGGTGTAGGCGATCAGCTGGTGGGTGCCGTTGATCTTGGCCTTGATGAACCACTCCGCGCCGGCGCCGATATGGCAGTCGACGCAGTCCACCCGGGCGTGGGCGCCGCGCTGGTAGGTCACGAACTCGGGATTCATCGCCCGGTGGCAGACCTCGCCGCAGAACTGCACGGACTCGGAATAGTGATAGGTCTGGTAGCTGCCGAACACGCTCAGCAGCAGGAACGCCACCGCGCCGATGGTCGCCAGGATGATCATCCGGCGCTGGCGGGGATCGTCGAACTTCAGCTGCCAGCGATCGGGCGATTCCCCCGCGTACTTGATCGCGTAGCGGCGCTGCAGCCACGCACCCGCGAACACCGCGACCAGGCCCGAGATCAGGAAGCCGGGCGCGACCAGGTAGGTAAAGATCCCGAGGTACGGGTTCTTGTCCCCCGACGTGAAGTCGATCCAGACGAGCAGCGCGAACGAGAAGAGCGCGCCCACGGCCAGGACGCCGCCGGCGGCGCTGATCCAATTGTTGAACGGCGACCGCGACCGGGCCGGCGCGGCGGATGGTTTGGGGGTGGGATCGGGCATCGGGGGGAAAAATCAGGCGGAGTGGGAACAAGCAAGAGCCGGCGCCGGGAATTCGGTCCCCGGGCGTCGGCTCGACGTTGAAGCGGCCCGGGTCAGGCCTTGAACTTCCGGATGTAGGCGACGAGGTCCGTGATCTCGGCGGGGGCAAGCGTGGGGGCGTAGGCCTTCATCTTCTCCTTGCCGTTCTTGTCCTTGACGCCCTCGGTGATGGCCTTGGCCATGTCCGTGTCCTTCAGCTCGGCCTGGACCTTAGCATCGGTGTAGTCCTTGAGGGAGAGCTTCTTGCCAACCTTGGTCTGGCCCTTGCCGTCGGCGCCGTGGCACTTGGTGCAATTGTTATCCCAGTTCTCGGCCACCGGGGCGGCGTAACTGAGCGCAGCGGCGAGCAGGAAAAGGCAGCCGGTGAGTTTGATTTGGTTATGATGTTTCATGGATGGAAAAAGGAAGGGGCGCGCCGCGGTCAGTCTAAGGTGGTGGCGTTGGCTGGGAAGTCGAGGCAGTATGGCGCGGCGCCGCGCGTCTGGCTCCGCAGCGATTGCGGAGGGCCGCGCAAAAATTGTGCTTAAGCCGCGGCGGAACCGGCCGGGGCCGCCAGGCGCGCGGCATGGGCCCGCGCGGTGAACGCCACCTCGGGTACGGCGGCGGCGACCGGGGGCGAAAGCTCGGTGCACATCGGCCGGATCGTCTCGACCGAAATGGTGTAGAGGTGCAGGCCGGGCAACCGGCCGATGAGCGCGGCGGCGGCAAACAGGTCCTTCAGCCCGAAGTCATGCGCCCCGAGCCCGCGGGGCAGGTCGCCCACACACTCCGGGTGCAGGTAGGTGATGGTGCCGGCCGGACGGCCGTCCCGCGTGGCGTCGATCAGGACGATCGAGTCGACCTCCCCGAACTCGGCCAGGAGGTTGACGCCGCCGGTACCGCCATCGAGCAGGCGGACGCCCGCCGCGGCGGGCTCCTGTTCAAGCAGGCGAAGGACGTGCACGCCCACGCCCTCGTCGCCCATCAGGACATTGCCGATGCCCAGGATGAGCACGCGGGAGCCCGGGGCATCGGCGGGGGGGCGGGCGTAGGCCTCGCCCTCAAGCCTGGAGTCGAGCAGCAGCATGGCTGGGTCAGCCCGAGGGCTTCAGCTTGGCCGCGGGTTTGGGGTCCGGCTTCCGGGAGGGCAACGGCGACATGCCCGTGGCCTGCTCGGCCTCGATCTGGTCCTTCTCGAGGAACTTCCAGCCGCCCACCATCGAGGAAATCACCCCGTGGCCTTCGACGTAGTCATGATAGAACACGAGGTAGACGTGGATGATCGTGAACAGGGCGAAGAGCCACATGGCGGCGTAGTGGAAGATTCGCAGCGTGTACTCGCTGCCGAACAGCGGCACGACCCAGGTGAAGAGGTGGGGAAACCACGCCGCGCTGGTCGGGGCGTAGAGCGCGAAACCCGTGACGATCTGGAAAATCGTCAGCAGGCCCGTGGCCGTGTAGGTGAAATAGGCCATCGAGTTGTGCCCGAGCGTCTCGACCGGCTTGTTGCTGAACTGGAGGATGTCGACCTTCAGCACGTCCCAGATCTGCCGCAGCTGGGCCCGGGTCAGCGGGAAGAAGCTCCGCCAGTTGGCGTACTTGTTGCCCGCGAAGGACCAGTAGAGCCGAACGACGAAGTTCACCATCAGCACGTAGGCGGTCGTGAAGTGCACGAACCGCACGGTGCCGAACCAGTAGCTGAACGACGCCTCCCGCGAGATCATGAACGCGGGCGGGTGGGCGATCAGGTAACCGGTGACGCCCAGCACCGTGATGGCGAGGGCGTTGATCCAGTGAAACCACCGCACCGGCTGTTCCCAGACGTAGACGCGCTGGTAATCGTGTGAGGCGCTCATGGGGCTCCTTTATTTCACCAGCAGGTCGTGATGCGAGACCTCGGCGCCGTTCTCGTAGAGGTGGACGGCGCAGGCGAGGCAGGGATCGAACGAGTGGATGGTGCGGATGATTTCGAGCGGTTGCTTGGGGTCGTGGACCGGCGTGCCGATGAGGGACGCCTCGTAGGCGGAGCGCTGGCCCTTCGCGTCGCGCGGGGAGGCGTTCCAGGTGGAGGGGACGACAAGCTGGTAGTTGTCGATCTTGCGGTCCTTGATGACGATCCAGTGGGCGAGGGCGCCGCGGGGCGCCTCGCTGGTGCCGACGCCCTTGCATTCGGCCGGCCAGGTCGAAGGCTCCCACATCTCCTTGGTGAAGGTGCGGGTGTCGCCGGCCTTGATGAGGGCGACGAGGGTGTCGAAGAACTCGAGGCCCCATTTGGCGGTGAGCCGCGCCTCGATGCCGCGCGCGGCGGTGCGGCCGAGCGTGGAGAAGAGGACGGACGCCGGGGCGTTGAGCGCGCCGAGGGTCTCGAGCACGGCCTCCTTGATCTCGGTCTGGTTGCTGGCGAAGCCGACGAGCATGCGCGAGAGCGGGCCGACCTCCATGGCGTGGCCCTTCCAGCGAGGGGTCTTGAGCCAGCTGTACTTCTGGTCGACGTCGAGGTTCGCGTAGGGCGTCTTCGGGCCGGTGTACTTCAGGTTGGTCTCGCCCGCCCACGGGTGGCGGCCGCCCTTGGTGGCGCCGTCCTTGTAGTCGTACCAGGAGTTGTCGATGAACTCCTCGATGCCGGTCTGGGTGTCCTTCGGGTCGACCGGGTGCACCTCGGCGAGGTTGCGCCCGAGGATCGCCCCGCGCTTGAACTTGTAGCTGTCGAGGTTGCTGAAGCCCGCGGTGGGCAGATCGCCGTAGCACAGGTAGTTCTCGAGGCCGCCGCCGATGCCGGCCCAGTCGAGGTAGTAGGGCGCGACCGCGAGGAGGTCCGGGTAGTAGACCTGCTCGACGAAGTCGCGGGCGTTCTTGAGGAGCTGGCCCACGAGGGCGAGCCGCTCGGCGTTGATGGCGTTGGCCTCATCGAGGTTGATCGAGCAGGGCATGCCGCCCACGAGGTAGTTCGGGTGGGGGTTCTTGCCGCCAAAGATGGCGTGGACCTTCACGATCTCCTTCTGCCATTCCAGCGCCTCGAGGTAGTGGGCGACGCCGATCAGGTTGATCTCGGGCGGCAGCTTGTAGGCCGGGTGGCCCCAGTAGGCGTTGGCGAAGATGCCGAGCTGGCCGCTCGCCACGAAGCCGGTCAGGCGCTTCTGCAGGTCGGCGAAATACGCCGGCGAGCTCTTCGGCCAGTGCGAGATGCTTTGCGCGATGCGCGAGGCCTCGGCCGGGTTGGCCTTCAGCGCGCTGACCACGTCCACCCAGTCGAGCGCGTGCAGGTGGTAGAAGTGGACGACGTGGTCCTGCACGTTCTGCACGCAATACATGATGTTGCGGATCAGCTCGGCGGCGGGCGGGATCTTGATGCCGAGCGCGTCCTCGACGGAGCGGACCGAGGCGAGGGCGTGCACGGTGGTGCACACGCCGCACACGCGTTCGCAGAACGCCCAGGCGTCGCGCGGGTCGCGCCCCTTCAGGATGATTTCCAGGCCGCGCACCATGGTGCCGGCGCTCCAGGCGTCCACGATCTTGCCGTCCTTGACTTCGGCCTCGATGCGGAGGTGGCCCTCGATGCGGGTGACGGGATCAACTACGATGCGGTTGCTCATGATAAGGTGCCTTCGCTAGTTCAGGGTTGCGCAGGGGTTAGGGCTGGCCGGCGGGTTTGCCGGAGTCGGACTTCTCGCCGGGACCTTCGCCGATTTCCTCGCCCTTGCGGACGTTGGTCAGCACGGCGTGGGACAGCACGGCTGCGGCGACGACGCCGCCGACGGTGAGCCCGATCTTGTCGGCGGTGGACTCGATCCCAAAGCCGGGGAAGTTGGTGAGCCGCTGGTAGAACGGCCCGTTGTCCCAGAACTTGGCCTCGGAGCAGCCGATGCAGCCGTGGCCGGACTGGATCGGATAGCTCGTGCCGTTGTTCCACTTGATCGTGGCGCAGGAGTTGTAGGTGCTCGGGCCGCGGCAGCCGACCTTGTAGAGGCAGAAGCCCTTCCGGGCGTTCTCGTCGTCGAAGCTCTCGACGAACAGGCCGGCGTCGTAGTTCGCGCGGCGGGCGCAGGTGTCGTGCACGCGGCGCGAATAGAAGGCCTTGGGCCGACCGAGCGCGTCGAGCTGCGGGATGCGGTCGAAGGCGAGCAGGTGGACCAGCACGCCGGCCATGACCTCGGCGATCGGCGGGCAGCCCTGCACGTTGATGACTGGCTTGTCCTTGATGATGGCGCTGACCGGCATGGCCTGCGTCGGATTCGGGTTGGCGGCCTGCACGCAGCCGGAGCTGGCGCAGTTGCCCCAGGCGATGATGGCCTTCGCCCCGGCGGCGACCTCGTGGAGGGAGTCGAGGGCGGACTTGCCGGCGACGACGCAGTAGGCGCCGTCCGCGCCGAGCGGCACGGAGCCCTCGACCAGCAGCAGGTACTCGCCTTTGTACTTCGTGATGGTGTCGTGGAGGATCTCCTCCGCCTGGAAGCCCGAGGCGGCCTGCAGGGTCTCCGTGTAGTCGAGGGAAATCTTGTCGAGCAGGATGTCGGCGACGATCGGGTGCGAGGAGCGCAGGAACGACTCGCTGCAGCAGGTGCACTCCTGAAAATGCATCCACACCACGGGAATGCGCCGCTTGGTCTCGATCGCCTTCGCGATCTGCGCGGCGGCGGAGCTCTCGAGGCCCAGGTACGCGCCCATCCAGGCGCAGAACTTCAGGAAATCGCGGCGATCCACGCCGCGGGAAACCATCTGCTCGTAGATGGTGGGTGCCGTCTCGTTGATTTTCATGAGGGAGTTCATGGTATGGGAAAAATGCCGGTCGGGAAAATTTCCGGCCGGGGCGATAAATTTTCGGGTGGGGGCGAGGGGTTTCGCGGCGCTCAGGAAGCACTGAGCCCCGCCAGCCTAGCGGAAAGTCGGCCGCAGGGTTGCGCGTTTCTTGCGGATGGCAGCGCGAATCTTGCGCAAAATTTGCATCCGACTGGACGCGCGGACCAGGAGGGCGTCTAGTGTGCGCCATACCCCATGCACGAGGTCGGCATCATGGAATCAGCCATCGACGCGGTCCTGCGCCAGGCCCGCACCCACGAGGCGCGGCGGGTCCACCGCATTGTCCTGCGGATCGGCGCGCTCGCCGGCGTCGAGCCCGATTCACTGCGGTTTGCCTTCGACGTGGTGACCAACGGCACGCTCGCCGCCGGGGCGGAGCTGGAGATCGTGTCCGTGCCGGCGCGCGCGCACTGCGCGACCTGCGCCGAGGATTTCGCCGTCGATTCCGGCTTCATCTATTCCTGCCCCCGCTGCCGCCGGCTGTCCGGCGATATCCGGCAGGGCCGCGAGCTGGAACTTTCCCGCATTGAAATGTCCTGACTTCCCATGAACCCCGAGCCCGACACCCCTCCCGCCGACGAGTTTCAGATCCACCCGCTCAGCGGCGCCGCCGCCCGGCCGGGCCGCCGGCTGTCGGCGCCCCTGGCCGCCGAGGTCGCGGCGACGCTCGCCGCCG
>CAIQKV010000027.1 GCA_903872505.1 uncultured Opitutia bacterium | reverse complement strand
TGCGCCATGGTGAACGTCTTCCCCGAGCCTGTGACGCCGACCAGCGTCTGGTGCTTGTTGCCCGCGCGGACGGATGCCACCAGCTGCTCGATGGCCTGCGGCTGGTCGCCCTTCGGCTGGTAGTCGGACTGGAGCTTGAAGAGGGAAGCCATGAAACCCCCAGCGAATCTCCTAACGGTACGAATGCAAATCCCGTGCGCGGCGTCCTACCAAATATGATCGACTGAAGCCGGAAGCCAGGAAACCAGGAAATTCGGGATAGCTGACTGAAGGAGACATAAGGTGACAGAGAAATTACAACCGACGGTTCGGGAAATTCGAAGGCGCAGACCAGGTTGGAAGACGTCATGGAGCACCAGGAATTGAGCGAACAGATTATCGGCGCGGCCATTCGGGTTCACCGTGTGCTGGGCCCTGGATATCTAGAATCAATTGACGAGGAGGCGTTGAGTGTGGAAATGGCCGCGATGGGCCTGAGTTTTGAACGCCAATTCCGCGTAGAAGTGCGATATCGGGGCCAGCCAGTGGGTGAACATCGTCTGGACCTGCTCGTCGAAGACGTTGTCGTGGTGGAACTGAAGGCGGTGCTAAAGCTGCAGGATATCTATTATGCGACGGTACGATCTTATTTGAAGGCGCCTGGAAAGTCCCTCGGACTGATTCTGAACTTTGCTTGTCCCACGCTCCAAGTGAAACGCGTCGGGCCGGAACAACGGCCCCCAAAGGATTGAATTCCGGGTTTCCTGGCTTCCGGCTAGAACCCTCCGGCTGCCGTCTTCACATCCCGAACACCTTCATCGCTCCGCCCCAGGCACTCGACCAGAACCGCCGCGCGTTGCTCGCGTCTCCCTTCGCCGAGACCTGCTGGCAGAGGAACACGCCCGGCCCGGCGAAGAGGTCGTCGAACAGCGGGTTCATGCCCCGGTAGTAGCCCCAGAACGTCTCCGCGCGCACGGGCTTGTAGTCGAGGTTCGACGAGAAGCCGATCGTGGCGTCCTGGTTGGTGCGCCGCGCGGGACTCGGATTGTCCGCCCGGCTGAGGAGCCACTCCGCCCGCACCCCGCGATTGCCCGCGATGACCAGCCGACACGGGCCGACAAATTCAAAGAAGCGAAACTGCAGCGTCACCCACGCCTGCCACCGGAAGAGCTGCCAGCGGCGCTGGATCACCAGCGGCTGGTCCTTTTTCCGGATCACGCCGGCCAGGAAACTCGGCCGGATCACCATGGCGGAGCCCGGCGGCAGGGTCACCACGGCGAGCTCACTGTGGGGGTCGGACTGGTTCGAGAGTGTGCAGCGATACTCGCCGGCAGGCCGGTGATTGCGCATCTCCACCAGCTCAATCAACCCCGTGGCCAGGCAGGTGAAGGGAATCCGCCAGTCGAGGACGAAGCGCGTCTTTTTTGCCAGCCCCTCGTCGGAAGCCTGCAGGAATTTTTCCCGCACCATCAGCCGCTCGCCCGGCTGCAGGGTCACATCCGCTGACACATGGCTGAGGCCGATCTGCGGCAGCTCCGCCATTTCGCCCGCGAGCCGCACCGGCCGGCCCCGGACGATGATCGGCGCCAGCACGTGGTACATCGCGATCTTTCCCACGGTCGGCCCGAAAAAATAAAGGCTCAGCGCGAGGATCACCCACCATTTCACCTTCAGCCGCCCGAGCTGGTAGTTCCACGCCCGCTCAAGGTAGTGCATCACCTTCGACTGCTTGGCCTCCGCCGTCCGCAACTGCACCTCCAGCTTGCCCAGCGCGATCTCCAGCCCGTCCCGCTCCCAGGTCGTGCGCGTGTACTCGGTCTGCATCGCCGCCACCTGCGCCGCCGAGTCCGCGCGCAGTTTCTCCATTTTCTCGCGCCGCTCGGAATTGGCCTTTTGCTGGGCATCGCCCGTCAGCCGGTCCCAGGTGCTGTCCAGCTCCTTGAGCTGCGCGATGACCCGGTCCGCCTGCCGGATCCGATCCTGTTCGGCCGCGATCCCGGTGGTCAGGCGTTCGAGCCGCTGGTGCACGTCGCCCAGCGCGGACTGCACCTTGGCCCGCTCACCGGTGAGGGACCGGATCACATCGTGTCGCCACTCGTCGAAATCGACGTTGTCCCGCAGGAACAGCCAGAGTCCGCACGCCGCCAGCCCCAGCACGAGGATCAGGCCGGCCGTGGCGGCCTTTTGGAACAACCAGCGAGTCAATTTGATCAGAACGCCCATGTATCATGTGCCATGCTCGGCGGGATTAGTGGGTATCATTCAAGGACTGGCTCGGCCCGAAGCCAATTGCTAAACCCATTGATTTTGCCCACTTTCAGTCCATTCGAAACGGTCCCAGACCACAACCCCTCCCCAACCCGTTTGTTCCATGTCCAAAGCCATTATCTCCAGCCTCTACGATTCCGAAGTCTTCAAGATGGCATGCCGCCAGTTTGACCAGGCCGCCGACGCCATCAGCCTTCCGGAGGCGATCCGCGACCGCACCAAGTATCCGCGCCGCTGCATGGCCGTCAGCCTGCCCGTCCGCCGGATCGATGGCAGCGTGACGGTGTTCGAGGGCTACCGGGTCCAGCACAACCTCTCGACCGGCCCGTCCAAGGGCGGCATCCGCTTCCACCAGAACGTCACCATCGGCGAGGTCGCCGCGCTCGCCATGTGGATGAGCTGGAAATGCTCGCTCGCGGGCCTGCCCTACGGCGGCGCCAAGGGCGGCATCATCGTCGACCCCAAGCAGCTCTCGGAGTCCGAGCTCGAGCATCTCTCCCGCCGCTATATGCAGGAGCTGGTCAATTTCCTCGGGCCGCACACCGACGTTCCCGCGCCCGACGTCGGCACCAACGAAAAGATCATGGGCTGGATGATGGACACCTACTCCACCCATGTCGGCTACCTCTCCCCAGCCGTCGTCACCGGCAAGCCGATCGCCCTCGGCGGCTCCCAAGGCCGCCGCGAGGCCACCGGCGCCGGCGTCGCCTACCTCGCCAAAAAGTACCTCGAGGACATGAAGATCCCGGTCAACAAGGCCACGGTCGTCATCCAGGGGTTCGGCAACGTCGGCAGCGAAACCGCCCTCGCCCTCGAGGCCTACGGCGCGAAGATCATCGCGATCTCCGACTACACCGGCGGGCTCTACAACCCCAAGGGCATCAACATCAAGAAGGCCCTCGCCTACCTCGCCTACGCCAAGGTGCTCAAGGACTTCGACGGCGCCGACGCCATTTCGAATGACAAGATGCTCGAGCTGAAGTGCACCGTCCTCGTGCCCGCCGCACTCGAGCGCGTGATCACGGAAAAGAACGCCCCCAAGCTCAAGTGCCGGCTGCTCGCCGAGGGCGCCAACGGCCCGACGACCAACGCCGCGGACAAGATCCTCGAGGACCGGGACGACATCGAGATCATCCCCGACGTGCTCTGCAACTCCGGCGGCGTGATCGTTTCCTACTTCGAGTGGCTGCAGAACCTCTCCAGCTTCTACTGGGACCGCGACGAGGTTATGACCAAGCTTTATGTCATGCTCGACCGGGCCAAGGAGTCCGTCGACGCGCAGAAGCGGAAGTTCAAGTTCAGCCGCCGGCTCGCCGCGCTCACGCTTGGCATCGCGCGCGTCGCCGAGGCCAAGGCCTCCCGCGGCCTGTTCCCGTAAGCTCAGCCGCGAGGTTGGATAGTTCTGAAATTTTCCTCGTGCTAGAATCGCAACCGCGCAATCAGGCCATGCGGCAGGGTGTGCTGGGCGTCTTCGCGTCCGCGCTCTACTTGGTCGCGCTGGGCAGGTCCCTCGCCTACTTCTCTCATCCGCGTGAAGGACTTCAGCGGCTGTTGGTCATCGTGCTGCTTTTCATCGGCCTGGCGATCGCCGTCGTCGGCGTCTGGCGCCTGAGTGTGGCCCGCGATCGGCGCTGGGATTTGCGAGGCATTGTCGCCCTCTGCCTGATTCTGGTCCTGGGCCTGCCGACCTTGTTCCTTTTTCTCTACTTGGTGGTCTCGGGCTTCATGGGCCAGATTTTCGGTGGCACATGAAATGATCGAGCCAATGGTGAAGTAGTCGTGCTCTCCCTCTTGCCCATAGCCGCTAAGCGGTGGTGCGAACTCACAGAAACAGCCACGCGCTGAGCGCCAGAATCGGCAGCAGGACTGGCAGGCTGTATTTGAGGATGTAGCCGAAGAAGCCCGGGCAGTGCACGCCCGCCTGCTGGGCGATCGACTTGACCATGAAGTTCGGCCCGTTGCCGATGTACGTTAGCGCCCCGAAAAACACCGCGCCCAGACTGATCGCCACCACGATGCGCGGCTTGGTTGCCAGAAGGACGGCAACCGCCCGGTGATCGTAACTCCCGGTACCGTCCGTGCGCTCCACGTCCGTCTCCTCGACAAAGGTCGTCTCGGCCAACTTGAGGAAGTTCACGTAGGTCGGCGCATTGTCCAATACCGCGGACAGCCCGCCGGTGGCGTAGTAGTACTGCGTCGGTCGCGTGAATCCAAAGCTGCTGCCATGGGCCTCGAGGTAGTTCAACGCGGGCATCATTGTGGTGAAGACGCCGATAAACAGGAACGCCACCTCCTTGATCGGGGCGTAATTGAAGTGGTTCTGCGCATGGATCTCCCGTGGCGTGACCGTCAGCGACAGCCCGGCGGCCCCCAGCATCACCAGCTCGCGAATGAAGTAGCCCGGGGGCAGGAAAACCGCGGCCACAATCACCGCCAACAGTGCGAGATTGCGCTTTCCCTCGAGCCGGAACGTGTCGCGGTGGTGCGCGACCTCGCTCTGCACTGGCGCCGGCATGTGCGAAAAACTCCGGAGGTCGAAGGCATAGAACACGGCCAGGATCAGGCCCAGCGTGACGAGCCACGCGCCCCAGACATGCTCGATCAGCCAGAAAAACGGCACGCCCCGCAGGTAACCGAGAAACAGCGGCGGGTCGCCGATCGGCGTGAGTGCGCCGCCCACGTTCGAGACCACGAAGATGAAGAAGACGATGTGAAAGGCGCTGACGCGGATCTTGTTCATTCGGATCCACGGGCGGATCAGCACGACCGACGCACCCGTCGTGCCGATGACATTCGCCAGCAGCGCGCCAACGAGGAGAAACACGACATTCTCGAACGGCGTCGCCTCGCCCTTCACCCGCAGGTGGACGCCCCCCGCCACGATGAACAGCGCGCCGATGAGCGCGATGAACGAGACATACTCGTGCAGCGCATGCCCGAGCATCACACCGCCCGCGGGGACCTTCAGCAGGTAGTAACCGCCGACCACCACCGCCAGGCCCACCGACACGAAGTGATAATTATGTTCCCACCAGTGTTTCGACCGCGCAGGCGTCAGCGGCATGACCGCAAAGAGCAGGAGCAACAGCGCGAATGGCGCCAGCAGCACCGGGGGGACCAGTTCCACCGCGACCGTGGCCTGGAATGCAGGGGCGATCATAAGATTCCGGTCAGTTCCGCGAGCGACACGATGAAGTCATCGGCCGCCGCCTTGACCTTGGAGCGGACGACATACCCGCCAAACCCGACGAACCGGTCGGCGGCCGGCCTCGCCTCGAGGTCGCTCACCCCATCACCCACCATCACCGTCACCGCGGCCCGAAATTCAGACTTCAATCGGGCGACAACCTCCGCCTTGCCGCCCGAGCGGGTCGCAGGAAACGCCGCGTCGTAACCCGCGTAGCTCCCGTCGGTCTGGAACCGCAGCGCCACCGCCTCCACCCGCGCCACGCCCAGAAAATCCGCCAGCGGCCGGATCGCTTCCGTGAAGCCCGCGCTGACGATCACCGGCGTCCAACCGCGCGCGACCAGCCCCGCAATCGTCGCCCGCGCCGTCGGTTCTACGGTCTCGACATACCGGCGGCCCACGGCGGCGACATCCTCGCGCCGCGGTTGGATGATTTCCAGCCGCCGGCCAAACACGCTCTCCACCGGCACGCGTCCCTCCATGGCGTCGTTCGTCATCGCCTCGACCCGGGCCAGCACGTCCGGCCCGCGCCGACGCGCCAGTTCGTCGATCCCCTCGATGGCGCTCAGGGTGCTGTCACAGTCAAAGCAGATCAACTTGGTCGCGGGCACGGCACCACACAGGCAGGGCCGGCAAGCACCGGGCAACAAAAAAGCCCTCCGATCGGAGGGCTGGAAAAACCGGGCAAGGCCGCGGAACCTTACTTCTTGGTCGTGACGCGCTTGAACTTCGAGGTGAACTTCTCGACGCGGCCGGCGGTGTCGACGAGGCGCTTCTCGCCGGTGTAGGCGGGATGCGAGTCCATCGTGACGTCGCGCGCGACGATGAAATATTCGACCCCATCGATCATCTCCTTGCGGGCAGACTTCATCGTGGAGCGGGTGAGGAAACGACGGCCGGTACCGATATCGAGGTAGCAGACGTTGTTGAGCGTGGGATGGACTTCAGCTTTCACGGCGGGAATGGGAGGTTAATCAGCCCTGCCGCGCCTTGTAGCGCGGCTCGACCTTGTTGATGACGTAGATCTTGCCCTTGCGGCGCACAACCTGGCAGGCCGGGTGACGCTTCTTGGCAGACTTAATCGAGGAAACGACTTTCATAAAGGGGCCAAAACAGAGGGCGTTCCAACCTCTGTCAACTGGAAATGTCCAGGCGGCTCTTCCGCCGCCCCGTTTGCCCTTACAGGCCCCGCCGCATCGCCGGGATTGGCACCCAGGCCTCCGGCACGCCCCAGCGCTCAAACGGGCTGTGACTCCATCCGGACCGTGCCGTGTCCCAGTACCCGATTTCAACCGACCCGTCATCCATTTTGACCAACACGTGCTCCTCGGGAGCAGGATATCTCACGGTCAAGGGGATCCAATTCATCGGCGTGTTGAACGCAGCCACACGCGCTTTTTCCGCCTCACGATTAGGTACGCTTTGGATTAGCATGCCCAAAGACTAACCGAACCCGTCGGCAATCCGGCAAATCCAATCCAAAATCATTGGACCCTAACTGCCTGCGCCACTTGGCCCTAGCGTCATAGGGCCTCGTTTTCAGGCGCGCTAGCCGCTCTTCGGTCGGTCAGCCGCTAATTCCGGCTCAGGTCCTCGGGTTCGCCCGCCACCAGCCGCCACTCTTCACCGAGGCCGCCCAGCACCTTGCCCCAGAGCGAGTCGTCCTGCGGGTGGACCAGCAGGTCGGCCGGCATCTCGGTGACAATCCAGGTGTCCAGCTTCAATTCGCCCTCCAGCTGGCCGCGCGACCAACCGGAATAACCCAGAAACGCGCGCAGTTGGGTGTCGCCCTCCCCCAGCAGCTCACCGGCCTTCACCGGATCGACCCCGAAATGCAGCTGGATGCCGTCCTCGCGGGTCTGCCACGCCACGAGCAACAGCTGTTTGGGCTGCACGGGGCCGCCCTTGAACACCGGCACCCCGGCCAGGGCCCCCAGCGCGAACTCGCCGTTGAGCTCGCCCAGCTTCTTGCCCAGCGGCCGGTTCATCACGACGCCCATCGCGCCGTCTTCGCCATGCGCCGACATCAACACGACCGCGCGGCGGAAATTGGGATCCTTCATCGCGGGATGGGCGAGGAGCAACGAGCCGGCGATGCTTTGCTTGGTGGCTTTGCGGCGTTCGCGCATGACGGGAGAAAAGGTCGGGTCAGAGCTGCAGGATTCTCACACCCGCCTCGGCCAGCAGCGGGGCCACCAGCGGGTCGTTCATGTAGTCCTGGTGGTAACGCACCTCGGCGATCCCGGCGGCGGCCAGGATCTTGGCGCAGCTGATGCACGGATAATGCGTCACGTACGCCACGCAGCCCTCGACCGCGCTGCCGCGCCGCGCCGCGTCCGCCACGGCGTTCTGCTCGGCGTGCACCGTCGCCTGCTCGTGGCCGTCGCGCACCTTGGTCACGTGCGGCGTGCCGGGCAGGTAGCCGTTGTAGCCGGCCGCGACGAGGCGGTTCTTGCGCGTGCCCCCGGTCACGATCACGCAGCCGACATGCAGGCGCGCGCAGTTCGAGCGCGTCGACATCAGCACCGCCGTCGCCATGAAATACTCGTCCCACGTGGGCCGGGACGGGAATTTCGCCGCCGCTTTCACGATCAGGTCGACCGGGCTGGGTTTTGGGCTGCTCATATCGGTGCCCCGGACACTGGACAGCCGCGTGCCCGCGGGCAATCCTCCTCTCGCAATCTGTCAGTCGCCTACTCCCACACGAAAAATCCGAAGCGAAAACAGCCCGTGCGATAAGCCAGCGCGATACGCGCGGCGGTCAGGGCGAAAATGCGGTCGCGGGCTCCCTCCCCAAGCAGGAAACGCCAGTAGGCAGGTCGGGTGGCGACGCGCCAGACCAGCCGCCGCAGCACGACAGTCCATGTCTTGCGCACCTGCCGGCTAAGATCCTCTCCGCACACCTCGGTGAATCCCGCCTCGGCGAAGGTACGGCGCAGTTCGGCGAAGGTCGCAAGCGGTGCCAGCCGGCCCTCGTGGCAAATCGCATCCAGCAAATGACGTTGGGACCAGCGCGACACATCATCCGCGGCCAGCCATGTCGCCACCACCACGCGTCCGCCTGGGCGGACCGCCCGGCGGGCCATCCGGGCAAAGTCCGCCTTCGCCGCGATGTGCTCCAGGCTCTCGAGCGCGAATAGACCGCCGAGCGAACCGTCCTCGAATCCTGCTTCCTTCCAATCCTGCACACGGATTTCCACCTTGCCGCGGCGGACGGCCTGGCTGTCCGAATGGGCTTTTTGCGCGGCGGACAGAGTCAGGCCTGTGACGTTTGCCCCGAAGTCCTCGGCAGCGAGCCGCGCCGTGGCGCCGTAGCCGCAGCCGACATCGGCGACGCGCGCGCCAGGAGCCAGTGCAAGCGCCGCCAGCACGTGGCGGCTAAGCTGCTCCGCCGCAACCGCCGGCGGCTCGCGACCGGTGAGCCAGAGCCCGTGGTGCACATGCTCGCCCCACAGGTCGCGATAAAACCAATCGAGCGAATCGTAGTGCCCGGCGATCGCGGTGTTGCGCGCCGCCTCCATCCTTCCCGCGTCCGTCGGCGGTGGCATGATGGGGCGATCGGGCTCGGGCATCGGCTAGGTTGTTGTTTACGCAGCCGGACATGTCACCCACTATCCGGTGATGTTCCTCAGACATGTGCGCGAGTCGTTCCGCCTGCCGCCGGCCCATTGGGTCACCTATGCCATCGTCTATTTTGTGGTGGGAACCGTGATGAACCAGGTCGGGCAGTGGATGCACATCGCGCGCTTCACCTACTGGTGGCAGGTCATCACCGTCTACGTCCTCTACATGGTGCCTATCTCCGTCATCCTCCGCCGCCAGCCCTGGTGGCAGCAATATCTCTATGGGTTGCTGCCAATGGGCCTGCTCGAGCTGGGCGGATACGCGCTCCACAGCAGCTATGCCTACCCGGGCAACCTCCTGGACCAGTGGCTTGACCCCCGGAACTTCAGCCTGGCCATGACTTTGTTCTTCGCGGCCTACTTTCCGCTGTTGAACGGTCTCGTCGCCCTGGTCCGGAGGAGATTTGCCGCGCCCGGCCGTGCCGTCGAAAAAGCGGAACCCTGAACCGGCCGGCAGAGTCACTGTTGCATGATGTCCAGCTTCCCCCGGCAATGATTCGCGCATTGCGACCCGAGCTCCTCGACTCGTTGCCACCGGAGCACCCCGACGCGCAGGGCAGCCGGCGCGATTTGCGGCTCATCAACCGCGTCATGGGCAATCACCGCTGGTTCGAGCGGACGCTGCCCGGCCTGCTCCAGCCGGGTGAACGGGTGCTCGAACTCGGCAGCGGCGAGGGCGATCTCGGTCTGCGGCTTGCGGCCCGCGGCGCGCCGGTCGACGGCCTCGACCTCTGCCCCCGCCCGGCGACCTGGACGACCGACCGGGCCTGGCATGCGGCCGATGTGCGGACGTTTTCGAGCTTCGCCGATTACCCGGCCGTGATCGGCAACCTGATTTTCCATCAGTTCAGCGACGACGAATTGTCCGAACTCGGCGCGAATCTTCGCCGATCCGCCCGCGTGATTGTGGCCTGCGAGCCCCTGCGTTGCCGGCGCTCGCAGGTGCTCCTGACCCTCCTCGGCCCGGTGGTTCGCGCCAACCATGTCACGCGTCACGACGCCCGGGTCAGCGTGGCCGCGGGATTTCGCCCGCGCGAACTGGCGCTCCGACTGGGGCTGACGGATGGTGCCTGGCGCGTTTCGTGCAGCGCGACAGCCCTGGGCGCGGTGCGCATGGTCGCCGTCCGGAACTCATGAAGACGCCCAGGACCATCGAGATTATCGGGGGTGGTGTGGCGGGTCTGTCGCTCGGGCTCGCCCTGCGCCGCCACGACGTGCCCGTCACCCTTTACGAAGCGGGCGACTATCCGCGCCACCGGGTCTGCGGCGAATTCATTTCCGGCCTCGATGAGTCCACGGAGGAGCAACTGGGATTGCGAAAGTTTCTCACCGATGCAAAGCCCCATCGCGCCGTCACCTATCATCTACGCGACCGGCCGCTCCGCCCGTTTGCGCTGCCGGCGACCGCCCTCGGCATCAGCCGCCACACCTTTGACGCGCGCCTGGCCGGCGCATTTGTCGCCGCTGGTGGCGACCTGCGGACTGGCACCCGCATCCCGGAAGACGACCGCCCGCCGGGCCGCGTCATGGCCGTGGGACGGAACCGATCCGGGCCGTTTTGGATCGGGTTGAAAATCCACATCCACGGGCTGGTGCTCGACAATGATTTCGAGGTTCACCTGGGCGACCGGGCCTATCTTGGCCTGTCGCGCGTGGAGAACGGCGCGGTCAACCTGTGCGGCATCTTCGGACGGCGGCCGATCTCGGCACGGGGTGCGAACCTGATCCCGGCCTATCTCGAGGCGTGTGGCCTGCACCAGCTGGCGGAACGCGTCCGCTCCGCGGCGACCGATCCTTCGACCTTCTGCGTCACCGCCGCGTCGCTCGGCGACCGGCACGTGGCGGAACCCGACCGGGTCCGGATCGGGGACGCCTGCGCCACGATCCCGCCGTTCACCGGGAACGGGCTCGCGATGGCTTTCCAGGGCGCCGCGCTCGCGGTCGAGCCGCTGCGGGCCTATGCGTGGCATGAGTCGGAGTGGGACGAATCCGCCCAAGTCATCGCCGTGACGCAGCGGCGGCGCTTCCGTCGCCGGCTGTTGCTCGCGTCGGTGCTGCATCCGTTTTTCCTCGTCGCCTGGCGGCAGCGGCTGCTGGCCGAGCTCGTCGGCTCCGGACTCGTCCCCTTTCGCACCCTCTACTCAGCGCTCCACTGAATGTTTCTCCACGCCCTTGCCACGGCGGTGCCCACCGCCACCTACACCCAAGCCGGCTGCTGGGAAATCATCGCGCGCTCCGAGGCCCGGCACCGGCTCAACCGGCGGTCCCGCCTCATCCTGCACAGCATCCTGACCGGCACCCACGGCATTGAAACGCGGCACTTTGCCGTGCCCGACATCGAGCACGTCTTCGATCTCACCTCCGACCAGCTCAACGCGGCGTTTCGCGCCGGCGCCACCGGCCTCGCCGCCACCGCGCTCATCGCCGCGCTCGCGCAGGCCGGCATCGAACCGGCCGGACTCGACGCCCTGCTGATCTGCACCTGCACCGGCTACGTTTGTCCGGGACTCACGAGTTATGTGTCAGAACGGCTGGGCCTGAAATCCGACGCGTTCCTGCAGGATCTCGTCGGCCTCGGCTGCGGCGCCGCGATTCCCACACTGCGGGCCGCCAGCCACGTGCTGGCCGCGAATCCCGGCGCCACCGTGGCCTGCGTGGCCGTCGAGATCTGCTCCGCCGCCTTTTATCTCGACGACGATCCCGGTGTGCTGATCAGCGCCTGCCTGTTCAGCGACGGCGCTGCGGCCACCGTCTGGCGGGCCACGCCCGGCCCGGCCGGCTTGCGCGCGTTCGATTTCCACACCCTGCATCTGCCCGCCGACCGCGACAAACTCCGCTTCGACCACCGCGACGGCAAGCTGCGCAATCTCCTGCACCGCTCCGTGCCCGAGCTGGCCGCCGGCGCCGTCGGCCGGCTCTGGGCGGAGCGCGGTCCGCGGCCCGTCGCCCAGGTCGTCGCTCACCCCGGCGGCCGGGATGTGCTCGAGGCGCTCGCGCCGGTCGTCGCCCCGCACTCGCTGGACGCCAGCGCCCGCATCCTGAGCCGGTGCGGCAACATGAGCAGCCCTTCCGTGCTCTTCGCGCTGGAGGAGACGCTCCGGACCTCACGGCCCGGCCCGGCGGGTGATTTTTGGCTCGTGAGTTTCGGCGCGGGGTTTACCGCACATAGTTGCCGAATCGGCCCCAGCCATGACCAAGCTCTCTGACCTCGTCGCGTACTGCGACCGCCGCACGCGCCGGGCAGACTTCAAGGATTTCCCGGGGTCATTCAACGGCCTGCAGTTCAAGAACGACGGCCACGTCACAAAGATCGGCGCCGCCGTAGACGCCGGCGTGATCCCCTTCCAACGCGCCGTCACGGCCAGCGTGGACTTTCTCATCGTGCACCACGGCATGTTCTGGGACACGCCCCGCCGCCTGACCGGGCCAGGGCGGCGCCGCGCGGACGTGCTCCAGCAGGGCAACTGCGCGCTCTATTCCAGCCATCTCCCGCTCGACGGTCATCCGCAGCTCGGCAACAACGCCGTGCTCGCCCGCCAGCTCGGGCTCAAGCCGAGGCGCGGCTTCCTGCCGGTGGAGGGCGGGAACATCGGCTGCATCGCACCAAGCCGGCTCACGCGCGCCGCCCTGCGCCGGAAACTCCAGTCGCTCTACCCGCGGGTCATCGCCATCGAGTACGGCTCGACGGCGCCGCGCGAGATCGCGTTCTGCAGCGGCAGCGGCAGCAGCGCCGCCCCGGCCCTCGTCCCGGCCGACGTCGACACGCTGGTGACGGGCGAGCTGCGCGAGGAGCATTTCAACCGGGCGCAGGAGGAGAAACTCAACCTCTACCTCTGCGGACACTACGCGACCGAGGTCCATGGCGTCCGGGCGCTCGCGGCGGAGCTCGCCCGGAAATTCCGTCTGCCCTGGGAGTTCATCGCCACCGAGAACCCGCTCTAGCCGGCGCGGAACCCCCGCACACCGGGATTGTCGTTACCCGGTCTTTTCTGCTTGTCTCCCCTTCCCGATGAAAAAAATCGCCATCCTGCACGGCCCCAATCTCAACCGGCTTGGCAAGCGTGAGCCGGAGATCTACGGCACCGCCACCCTCCGCGACCTGGAAAAACTGATTCGCGCCGAAGCCCGCCGCCTCGGTCTCGCCGTCACCTTTTTCCAGTCGAACCACGAGGGGGCGTTGATCGACGAGCTCCACCGCCTCGCCGACCGCGGCGTGGACGGCTTCATCGTCAACTTTGGCGCCTATTCCCACACCAGCATCGCCCTGCGTGACGCCCTCGCCAGCACGAGCCGGCCGGCGATTGAGGTGCACATTACCGACATCAAGCAGCGCGAGCCCTTCCGCCGCCACTCCATGACGGCCGGCGCCTGCGTGGCGATGATCAGCGGCCGGGGATTTCCCGGGTATCTGCTGGCACTTCGGCGGCTGGCCAAGGTCTGATCTCGATGCCCCAGCCGCCCAGCGACCCGGCGGAGCCGCGGTGGCTCGTCTGCCACACGCGCCCCCGTTGCGAGAAGAAATTCGCCGCCCTCCTCGCGGCCGAGGGCTTCCCGCATTACCTGCCGCTAGTGGCCAGCATCCGCCGCTACGCGTCGCAGACCAAGAAATTCACCAAGCCGCTCTTTCCGGGCTATGTGTTTGCGCTCGTGCCACCCGCCCGGAAGCCGCGTATCTTCCAGCAGGACCTGCTCGCCCGCGTGATCGCGATCGAGGACGAGGCCCGGTTCCTGCGCCAGATCGAGGACGTCCGGGCCATCGTCGCGTCGGGTTACGAACTGAGCGTGCGGCCGCTGCTCACCCCGGGCCGCCGGGTGCGGATCGTCGCCGGGCCGCTGCGCGGGTTGGAGGGTTTTGTCGACGACCCAGCCAACCCGCAGGGCGTCGTGCTGGCCGTCGATGTGCTGCAACAGGGATTGCTCGTGAAGCTGCCGGCCGACAACCTGCAGGTCCTGCCCTAGTCCCCCGCCATGCACTGCCGCTTTCTTCACCGCCTGATTGGGATGTGCCTCGCGGCGGGGTTGCTCGCGCCGGCGGTCCGCGCCCAAGACCGGGTCACCGAGCTTTCCAGCCTCGGGGAAATGCTCGACCGCATCCCGAATCTCACCCCGTTCGACATGCCGAGTTTCCTGCCCAAGGGGATGTTCCACATCTACAGCAGCCCCCATTTCGGCGATCTCATCCACAACGACTACCTCCGGGTGCCGCTCGGCATTCGCGCGAAGACCAGCCCGGACGTGGAGTCCTATGTCGAGGTGGAGGGATATTTTACGCACGGCCTGCGGGACGCGGCCGGCTACGGTCTCGACCGTCTGCGGACGGGCATCAAGTACGAGCCCCTCCCTGCGACCGACTGGCCGAAGGAAACCGCCTGGAGCACCGGTCTGGACTTCATCTCCCCGCTCAGTCGGCCGCCCACTGAATTGAGTGACGGCCATCAGCACACCGTGCCGTACTTGGCGAAGTCCCAACTCGTCGCCCCCGACCTGAAGCTGCTCGGCTTCGGCAGCATCGGCGCGGACTTCCTGGCCCACACCGCGCTGCCGGCCAACTTCGGCCGCAACGAGCTCCATTCCAATGCCCTGAACCTGACGGCCGGCTTGGTGCGCGACTGGAAGAATTTCCGCGGGACGCTGACGGCCAGTTTTGGCACCACGGCGTTGCTCAGCGATGAGCACCACCAGGTGTTCGGCCTGCGGCCGGCCGTGGGTTTTCCCCTCACCCGTTGGCAGGGCAAGCGCACGCGGCTGATGGTGGCGCTGGGCGCCTACACGGTCTGGGGTCCGGACGGCCATGAGCTCGGCGTCAGCACCAGCCTCCGCGTCGATTTCATCTACAAGACGAGCGGCGAGAAGCGCTGAGCCGGCGTGATTGCGCGCCGCGCGGATCTCTTCGCCGGTCGCGCCTAGGGCGCAAAATGCAGCCAGCCCAGCTTCGCGAGGTGCATCACCGCGCAGCTCGCCAGCGCCGCGGCGACATCGTCCACCACCACCCCCCAGCCGCCGGGCAGATCCTGCAGGCGGCGGATGCCGAGGGGCTTCAGGATGTCGAAAAACCGGAACAGCGCGAAACCCGTGAGGAACACCACCCACGCCGGCCACGGTCCCACCAGCGCCCGCCAGCCGAGAAAACACAGCGGCATCACGACGAATTCATCAAGGATCACCTCGCCGGGATCCTTGCGCCCGAGCCGGAACTCCGCCTCGCCGCACAGCGCCACCGCCAGATAGCAGGCCACCGCGCTCAGCAGCAGCGTGGCGATCACCCCGAGCGGGTGGAAGAACACCGTGAAATAGAGCAGCCCCGCGACCGAGCCCCAGGTGCCCGGCGCCGGCAGCCGGCGGCCCAGCGGCCCCAGCCGGGCCAGCGCGAGGACCACGTGCGACGGCAGGAAGCGCGGCCAGATCGGCTGTTGCAGGCGCATATCAGTTCATCACGACATGCCCGTGGCGCCGGAAATACGACCAGCCCGATGTCACCGTCAGCACCGCCGACAGCACAAACAGGCCGACACCGACCACATTCACCCAGTTGATCCAGCGCTGCTCGTCACCCCCGAACAACTCGGGGTAATCCTGCGCAAACATGCGCCAGCCGATGAGCCAGCCGATGGCATTGAACTGCACGAAGGTCTTCACCTTCCCGCCCTCGTCCGCCACCACCACGATGCCCTTCGCGGCCGCCGCCATCCGCAACCCGGAAACCGCAAACTCCCGGGCGAGGATGCACAGCAGCAGCATCAGCGCCGCGATGTTGTGCCCGAGGAAAAAGTCCCCGCTGACGAGCGAAATCATGATGCCGATCACCATTACCTTGTCGATGACCGCGTCCATGAACCGGCCGAAGGACGAGACCTCGCCGCGCTCGCGGGCGATCTTGCCGTCGAGCCAGTCCGTCAGTGCCGCCGCGATGTAGAGCCAGAAGCAGATCGTGGCCGCCCAGTGGAAATCAAGGTGCAGCAGCGCCACGACGACGAACATCATCGGGATGCGGGAGAGCGTGAGCAGATTCGGCAGGCTGTACTTCATGCGCGGGGCCGGAGCAGGGAACTCCCAGACAAACTTCCATGGTCGCAAACGCAAGAACTCAGCAGCCGGGGCCCGCGGCTCGCCATTCTCCGCTTTCCCCGCGGCGGTTTTCCTGCCTTGCTGCCGGTCATCCCGCCATGCGCCACTGCATCTACCCCGGCACCTTCGATCCCATCACCTACGGCCACCTCGATGTGCTCGGGCGCGCCGCCAAGCTGTTCGACCACGTCACGGTCGCCATCGCCGACAATCCCGGCAAGCGCCCGCTCTTCTCCACGGCCCAGCGGCTCAAAATGCTGCGCCCGAACCTCGCGAAATTTTCGAACGTCACGGTCACGCACTTCGACGGCCTGCTCGTCGACTTCTGCCTCGCCCAGAAGGCCGACGCCATCATCCGCGGCCTGCGCGCGCTGACGGACTTCGAGTTCGAGTTCAACATGGCGCTGATGAACCGGCACCTGCAGCCCGAGATCGAGACCATCTTCGTCATGCCCAACGAGCAGTTCAGCTACACCAGCTCGTCGCTGGTGAAGCAGGTGGCGAAGTACTGCGGCGATGTCTCGCATTTCGTGCCGCCCAACGTCGCCGCCGCGCTGAAAAAAGCCTACGGGTGCGGTGACTGATGACCGCGGCTCCGCTGGCGCCGGCCGGGGATTTGCACGTGCGGACACCCCGGCGGGTGGTTTCCGTTGGCGAGGAGTTCTCCTTTGACGTCATCTCGGCCGCCGATCCCTCGGCCCGGCTGGAGCACTTCGAACTCCAGTTTCCCGGATTCGCCGCCACGGCCCCCGCGGTGGCCATACCCGCCGGCGGTGTCCGGCTGCGCGGGCGCCTGGACCGGCCCGGCTTCCACGCGCTGGCCGTCTCGGCCCGGCGTGACGGCGGCCGGGTCACGGGCCGCGACTATTTCGTCGCGCGCGAAGCCCCGCCGGTCGGGACCGGCCCCGCGGCCGGTTACTATGTCTTCCTCGGCTGCGGCGACTACGCGCTCATCTTCGGCCGCGAAACCCACGCGCTCGCCGGCTGGACGCTCGCCCAATGGAAGGAGCTGGTCACCTGGATGGGGGCGAATGGCCTGAACCGGCTGTGGACGCTGTTGAACGGCTACACCCTCGCCTACCCCTCGCGCCGCTATCCCGAGTTGCGCGACCGGCACGCCCGCAATGTGACGGAGAACTTCCTGGGTGAACTCATCGACCACGCCCACGGCTGCGGCGTGCAGGTCCATCTCATGCTCACCACCGACGGGCACGCGCGCGATTTCAGCCGCGCCTGTCCCGCGGCCGCCCGCGTCGACGAGCAGGGCAAGCCCTGCGCCCATTTCGGGCTGGCTCTCGAACACCCCCTCACGCGCCGCTACATCCTCGACGTGCTCGACGAGGTGCTGGAACTCTACCCCTCGGCCGACGGCGTCGCCGTCCACCCGACCGAGAGCGACCCGGACCGCTTCAACCCGGAAAGCCTCGCGGCGTACCGCGCCGAGACCGGCCGCGACTTGCGGGCGGAACCCAAGTCCGCCCGGCAGGCCTGGCACAACCTCGCCTTCGCCCGGTTCATGGGCGAGTTCGCCGCACGCTGCCACCGGCACAATCGGGCCCTCGAGCTGGTGATGGCCAACTGCTGGTGGCAGGATGATCATGTGGCCGTCAACCACGCCGCCCTGCCGCCGGACCTGCGCGTCGCGGTGTGGCACTACGCGTGGGAGGATGAGGCCGCCCAGCCCTGGCCGATCTACCGCTGGGTCGAGGCCTTCGGCGCCGAGCGCATCATCTATGTGCCGACCAGCCAGTCCTACCTCTACCCGACCGATCCCGCCCGGGTGATGGACCGGCACATCGGCACCGACCGGCTGGTCAGCACGGCAGCGGCGCTCGGCGTTCGCGACACGGTCTATTTCGCCGGGTGGGACATCCTGCCGGAGGAGGCGCGCCTGTGCGATGCCGCCCTCGTGCGCCATCCCACCGCGCTCGCGGTCAAGGATCCGGCGGCGCGGCGCGCCCTGATCCCGCGGCTCTACGCGGACTACTTCGGGACCCGGTCCGCGCTGCTGTCCGGGCGGGACTGATGCGGGCGCACGTAACCTTTTGCTGCTGCGCGCGTCTCATCGTCGCGCGGAAACAGTCCAGTCTGGCTTATGGCAAGGGTTAGGGTTGCGGCCGCGAGAAACTGCACATCTAATTTCCCTCTACCATGGCGAAATCGAAAAGCACAGGCGGTCTGATCATCGGCCTTGTCGTTGTCGCAGCAGCCGTCGCCTGCGGCTGGTATTTCTGGCACCAGAGCTCGGAAAAAGCGCCCGAATACGCCACCACTACCGTCACCCGCGGCAGCCTCACCCAGGCCGTCACCGCGACCGGCACGCTTCAGGCGGTCACCACGGTCGATATCAGCAGCCAGATTTCCGGCAACATCGCGAAGCTCTACGTGGACTGGAATTCGCCCGTCAAACAGGGCCAGCTGCTCGCCGAGATCGACCCGTCCAACTACCAGACCGCCCTCCGGCAGGCCGAGGGGCAACTCGCCAACGCCAAGGCCAACTACGCGCTGATGAAGGCCAACTCCGACCGCACGCACGAGCTCTTCAAGCAGTCCCTGGTCGCCCAGAGCGACCTCGACACGGCGGAAGCCCAGCTCGCCCAGGCCGACGCCCAGGTGCAGATCCAGAGCGGCACCTACGAGACCGCCAAGGTAAACCTGTCCCGCTGCAGCATCTATTCCCCGATCGATGGCATCGTCATCTCGCGCAGCGTCGATGTCGGCAACACCGTGGCCGCCAGCTTCAGCGCCCCGGTGCTCTTCCAGATCGCGAACGATCTGCGGAGCATGCAGATTGATGCCGCCGTGTCCGAGGCCGACATCGGCAACGTCGCGGAGAAGCAGCAAGTGACCTTCACCGTCGACGCCTATCCGAACCGGCAGTTTCATGGCGTCGTCACCCAGATCCGCAACGCGCCGAAGCCGACCCAGACCAACCAGGCCGCCCAGAGTGTCGTGGTCTACGACACGATGATCGATGTGCGGAACAACGACCTGAAGCTCAAGCCCGGCATGACCGCCAACCTGTCCATCATTGTCGCCACCCGCGACGACGTGCTCAAGGTGGCCAACAGCGCGCTGCGCGCCCGCATCCCGGACAGCCTGCTGCCCCCGACCAAGCCCGCGGCCGACGGCAAGCCGGCCGTGGCGGCCAAGCCGCTGACCGACGAGGAGCGCCGCAAGCAGTTTCTGGATCTCATGCGCGACGCCGGATTCGTGCGCGGCAACGGACCGCCCACCCCCGACGTGATCGCCCGCATCCAGCAACTCGCGAAGGAGCGCGGCATCGAGCTGCCCGCCGGCCGCTTCGGCCCGGGCCAGGGTTCCGGCAACCAGCCCGTCACCCGCACGCTCTACCTGCTGGCCGGAACCGACGCCAAGACCGCGCACGTCGAGCCCGTCACCGTGAAACTCGGCATCACGGACGGCGTCGCCACCGAGGTGCTCGAGGGCCTGAAGGAAGGCGACCTGCTCGTCACCTCCGCCGTCATTCCCGGCGCCAAGGCCGGCACCCCGGCCACGAATCCCTTCGGCGGCGGCCAGCAGCCTGGCCCGCGCCGCTTCTGAGCCGCCCAACCGCCACTCCGCATGGCCGCCGTCGTCCACCTCGAGGACATCCACAAGATCTACGATTCCGGCGAGGTGCAGGTGCATGCCGTGCGGGGCGTCTCGCTGGAGTTTTCCAAGGGTGAGTTCATGGCGGTGATGGGCGCCAGCGGCTCCGGCAAGTCCACGCTGATGAACACGCTCGGCTGCCTCGACCGGCCGACCCGCGGCCGCTACCTGCTCGACGGCGTCGATGTCGGCCAGCTGGACCGCAACCAGCTCGCCGACCTGCGCAACGAAAAGCTCGGGTTCGTCTTCCAGGGCTTCAACCTGCTCTCCCGCACGACCGCGCTCGAGAACGTCGAGCTGCCCATGCTCTACGGCCCGCACCGCCCGTCCGCCCGCGAGATGCAGGAGCGGGCGCTGCGCTGTCTCGACATTGTCGGCCTGTCCGACCGCGCGGATCACTTTCCCAGCCAGCTGTCCGGCGGCCAGCAGCAGCGCGTCGCCATCGCCCGCGCCCTCGTCAACCACCCCCAGGTCCTGCTCGCGGACGAGCCGACCGGCAACCTCGACAGCAAGACCGCCATCGACGTGATGGGGGTCTTCCAGCGCCTCAACGACCAGGGCATCACCATTGTCATGGTCACGCATGAGCTCGACATCGCGCGCTTCTGCAAGCGCAACCTCATCATGCGCGACGGCCGCGTGGTCAGCGACATCGCCGTCCCGGACCGCCTCGTCGCGGAGGTCGAGCTGCGCCGCCTCCAGGACGCCGAGACCGCCGCCAAGCTCACCGCCTGACCGATCCGTCCCATGCAGCTTCGCTCGACCTTTACCGTTTCCTTCCGCGCCCTCCGGCGGAACACCATGCGCTCCATCCTCACGGCGCTCGGCATCATCATCGGCGTCGGCGCCGTCATCGCCATGGTCAGCATCGGCAACGGCGCCAAGTCCATGGTCGAAAGCCAGATCGCCGCCCTCGGCGAGAACCTCATCCTGGTTTTTTCCGGCAGCATCACCCAAGGGGGGGCCCGCACCGGCGCGTTCGGCGCCGGCACGCTCGCGGTCGATGACGCCGAGGCCATCGCGCGCGAGGTCAGCACGGTTGTTGCCGTCAGCCCCGAGGTCCGCGCCGGCGCCCAGATCCTCGCCAACGGACTCAACTGGTCCACCCAGATCCTCGGCGAAGGCGCCGACTACCTCACCATCCGCCAGTGGCCCCTGGCCGAAGGCCTGATGTTTACCGACTCCGATGTCCGCAGCGTGGGCAAGGTCTGCGTCATCGGCCAGACCGTGGCCAGCCAGCTCTTTCCCGGCGGTTCCCCCGTCGGCCAGACCCTTCGCATCCGCAACCAGCCTTTTCGAGTCACGGGCGTGCTCGCGGCCAAGGGCCTTTCGGTTCAGGGTGCGGATCAGGACGACCTCGTCATCGTGCCCTACACCAGCCTCATGCGGCGCGTGACCAAGCAGACCATGCTGCGCTCGATCATCGTCCAGGCTTCCAGTCCCGAAACGATGGCGTCCGCGCAGAGTGAGATCATCGGACTCCTCCGCCAGCGGCATCACACCACTGATCAAACCGATGACTTTACCGTCCGCACCCAGGAGGAGATCGCCCAGGCCGCCACCGCGACGTCCAACACGATGACCCTGCTCCTCGGTGCCATCGCCGGCGTCTCCCTGATCGTCGGCGGCATTGGCATCATGAACATCATGCTCGTCAGTGTCACGGAGCGGACCCGCGAGATCGGCATCCGCCTCGCCGTGGGCGCGCATGGCAGCGAGATCCAACTCCAGTTCCTGACCGAGGCCGTCGTCCTCAGCGCCTTCGGCGGCCTGATCGGCATCCTGCTCGGCATCGGCGCCTCCGAGCTGCTTTCCAGCCTCAACCACTGGCCCACGCTCGTTTCACCGACCGTCGTCGTCAGCGCCTTCCTCGGCAGCGCCGCCGTCGGCGTGATCTCGGGCTTCTACCCTGCCCGCAAGGCCTCGCTCCTCGATCCCATCGACGCCCTTCGCTACGAGTGAGGCACCGCGGTTTTTGGTCGCCCCGGCAGCGATTTTTCCCCGATTCTCCCGCCCGTTCCCATGAGCTTTCGCCTTCTCCTCCTGTTCGCCTGCATCACCCGGCTCGCCCTGGCCGGGACGGCCAACGACGACGCCATTGCGCTCTTCAAGGCCAAGCGCTACCCGGACTCCCGCGAGGCCTTCGAAAAGGTCGTCGCCGCCGAGCCCAAGAACGCGGAAGCCCACTACTACCTCGGGATGCTCGCCAAGCGCCGCAACGACAACGATGAGGCGATCCACCAGCTCGAGCAGGCCACCGCCCTCGCCCCCGCCAACTCGGATTATTTCGCCGACCTCGGCGATGCGTATGGCACGGCCGCCAGCGGCGCCGGCCTGTTTGCGAAACCGGGTTGGGCCTTGAAATGCCAGGCGGCCCTCGAGAAATCCGTCGCCCTCAACCCGGACAATCTCGGGGCCCGCAACGGGCTCGTGACGTATTACCGCCAGGCGCCGACCTTTCTCGGCGGCGGCCTCAGCAAGGCCTATGAGCAGGCGGCGGAAATCAAGAAGCGCGACCCCATCATGGGTGCGGCGGTGTATGGCCAGCTCTTCCTCGCCGAGAAGAAATACGACGAGGCCTTTGCCACCTTCGAGGACGTGCTCAAGGTTTCGCCTGACAACTACCTCGCCCTCTATTCCATCGGCCGGACCGCGGCCCAGACCGGCCTCCGACTCGACCGCGGCGAGCAGACCCTCCGCCGGTGCCTCGAGATTCCCCCGGGCAAAGGGGATCCCGGCCACGCCGGCGTCCAGTGGCGCCTGGGCAACATTGCGGAGAAACGCGGCAACCCCGCCGCGGCGCGGGAGCACTACAAGGCCGGTCTGAAGGACGACCCGAATTTCACCCAGCTGACCGACGCGCTCGCGAAATTAAAGTGAGCCTTGACCGCCGGAGCCCCGCCTGAGCGGGACGAAGGTGGGGGTTGCGCTCCCCCGCCCGCCGCCTAACGTCGCGCGCCAATGCCTGCGCCGCCCATCGTTGAATTTTCCGACGTCACCAAGCGTTTCGGCGATGGCCCGCTGGTGCTCGACCGGGTCAACCTCGCGGCCCAGCCGGGCGATTTCATCAGCCTCATCGGCCCGAGCGGCTGCGGCAAATCCACCCTGCTCCGGCTGATCGCCGGCCTGAGCCCGGTGACGGCGGGGCGCCTGCGCGTGGACGGCCTCACGCCGGAGCAGGCCGCCGCCGAGCTCGCCTTTGTCTTTCAGGAGCCGACCCTGCTGCCCTGGCTCACGGTCCGCCGGAACGTCGAGGTGCCGCAGGTCCTGCGCGGCCTCCCCGCCGGCGTAATTCATGCGACCTCCCGGCGGGTGCTCGACCTGGTCCGCCTCGGCGACCGGGGCGGCGCCCATCCCCGCCAGCTGTCCGGCGGCCAGAAGATGCGCGTATCCATCGCCCGCGCCCTGTCGCTCGCCCCGAAAATCCTCCTGCTCGACGAGCCGTTCGGCGCCCTCGACGAGATGACCCGCGAGCACCTCAACGAGGAACTGCTCGCCATCCGCCAGCAGCAGGCGTGGACCGGCTTCTTCGTCACCCACTCGGTCGCCGAGGCCGTGTTTCTCTCCAACCGCATCCTCGTGATGGCCGCCGGCCCCGGCCGGTTTCACACCGAGGTCGCCGTGCCGCTCGCGTACCCGCGCACCGAGGCCACGCGGCTTTCCCGCGACTACCACGACCTCGTCGCCGAGGTGTCGCGCATCCTCCGCTCGGTCGAGACGGCCGCCTGAACGACCATGTCCAAGCGCGTCCTCCACCTCCTGCTCCCCGCCGCGACCGGCGCGCTCTTCATCGTCATCTGGTATGCCGTGGTGTTCTCGCTGTCGGAGGAGATGCGGTTCCTTCTCCCGACCCCCGGCGAGATCATCGCGGCCTTCCAGACGAATGGCGCCGCCCTCGCCCGGGCCACCCTGAACACCGCCGAGGGCGCCCTGCTCGGCTTCGGCCTCGCCATCGCGCTGAGTGCCGTCCTCGCCCTGACCCTGTCGGTCTCCTCCCTCGTGCGCGTCAGCCTCTATCCCTACCTGATGATGCTGCAGATGACACCCGTCATCATCTTCGCCCCCATCCTCGTGCTCTGGGTCGGGCCGGGGCTCAAGAGCGTGGTCGTCATCACGTTCCTCATCTGCTTCTTCCCGCTGGTGGTGAACACCACGCAGGGCCTGGTCTCGACCGACCGCAACCTCGTCGAGCTCTTCCGCATGTACCGCGCGAGCAAGGCGCAGGAGATCTTCCTGCTGCGCGTGCCCGCGGCCCTGCCGTATTTCTTTACCGGCCTGCGCATCGCCGCCACGCTCGCCCCCATCGGCGCGCTGGTCGGCGACTACACCGCCGGCAGTTCCGCGGGCGACGGCGGCGGCCTCGGGTTCCAGGCCATCATCTACTCCAGCCAGGCGAAGTACCCCGCACTCTTCGCCACCGCCGCCGTCACCTGCGTGCTCGGCTTCGTGTTTGCCGCCGTCGTGATCGGCCTCAGCTGGCTCGCGCTGCACCAGTGGCACGACTCCTACGAGCGCGCCGACAAATAATGCCTTCATGAAAAACCTCCGCCTCCTCGCCCTCGCCCTGCTCCTCCCCGTCGCGGCTTTCGCCACCGACCGGCCGCTCGCCAAGCTCACCGTCCAGCTCGACTGGGTCGCCGAGCCCGAGCACGGCGGCTTCTACCAGGCGCTGGCCCGC
>CAIQKV010000026.1 GCA_903872505.1 uncultured Opitutia bacterium | reverse complement strand
TTGTTGGCAAAACGGTTACGTGCCTCGTACAAGCCTACCTCTTCCAACATTTTGTCGACCGTATCCTTCCTGATTTTTGAATTGGTCAGGCCGGCCAGGCGGTGAGGTAGTGCTTGCTGTCGCCGAGCAGCTCGGCGCTCAGCTCGATCTGGTCAAAGGTGTCGGGGTCGATGAAGGCGAAGGCCTCGCGGTCGGCGTAGCTGAACTCGAGGCTCTTCTTCTCGGTCGGCAGCACCTCGATCGTCTCGGTCGAGGCGAAGCGCTGGTCGAGCGCCTTGCCGTAGCGGAGGTTGCGCATCTTCACCTGCACGAACGCGCGGAGGTTTCCAGGCGTGCGGTGCTGGGTTTCCATGACGAGGTGCGGCTCGCCGTTGAATTTGATGACTTGGCCTTTGCGGATGTCGTTGGCTGCGGGCATGACGGAGGGTCGTTGGACGGAGGTTGGGAAGTGGTGAAAGGGTCGAGATTGAAGAAACGGCTCCGGCGGTGTCAAGGCCGCGCGCCACATCCGCGCTTGCGCTCCGCCGGGTGGGTTTCCGAGACTCCTGCCACCCTATGAAGCAACGCACCCTCGCGCGCGAAGTCTCCATCCAAGGCAGCGCGCTGCACACGGGCGAGGCGGTCACGCTGACCATGAAACCCGCGCCCGCGGACCACGGCATCGTCTTCAAGCGCACCGACCTCAGCGGCAGCCCGGAAATCCGGCCCCGGATCGATTTTGTGACCGACCTGGTGCGGGCCACGACCATCCAGTCCGGCCATGCCAAGATCCACACCGTCGAGCACGTGCTCAGCGCCCTGAACGGCTGCGGCATCGACAACGTCCTGCTCGAGATGAACGCCTCGGAGCCGCCGATCATGGACGGCTCGGCCAAGCCCTTCGTGAACATGATCCTCCAGGGCGAGCCGCTGGAGCAGGCGAAGGAGCGCGAGTACTTCACGCTCGACGCCGCTGTCTCGGTCACCAAGGGCGACTCGTCCATCATCGCGCTGCCCTGCGACGAGCTGAAGGTCTCCTGCACCTCGGCCGACAACCGCGGCATCCACACCCAGCACCTCTCGCTGACGATCGACCCCGACGTCTACATGACGCAGATCGCCGCCGCGCGCACCTTCACGATCTACGAGGACATCGAGGAGCTCCTCAAGCTCGGCAAGATCAAGGGCGGCTCGCTCGACTGCGCCGTCGTCATCAAGGGCGACAAGATCATCTCGAAGGAGCCGCTGCGGTTCAAAGACGAGTTCGTCCGCCACAAGATCCTCGATATCCTCGGCGACATCGTGCTGCTGGGCATGCCGCTCAAGGCGCACATCGTCGCCACCCGCCCCGGGCATGCCATCAACGCCGAGCTGACCAAGGCGCTCTACGCCAAGCTCGAGGAGCGTCGGAAGGGCCCGAAAAAGAAGCCGCGGCCCGCGGGCGTGCTGCCGACGGAGACCTCCCTCGACATCCGCCGCATCCTCGAGACCCTCCCGCACCGGTATCCGTTCGTGATGCTCGACCGCGTGGTGGAGTTTGTCGGCGAGGACGAGCTGGTCGCGGTCAAGAATGTCACGATCAACGAGCCGTATTTCATGGGGCATTTCCCCACCAACCCGGTCATGCCCGGCGTGCTCCAGCTCGAGGCGATGGCCCAGGCCGCCGGCATCGTGATGCTCCGGCGGGCGTCCAACGCCGGCAAGGTCGCCTTCTTCATGAGCGCGGACAAGGTGAAGTTCCGCAAGCCGGTGCGCCCGGGCGACCAGCTCATCATCAACGCCAAGATCGTGAAATATCGCGGCGACAAGCTGGCCTCCGCCGAGTGCAACTGCTCCGTGGACGGGCAGGTCGTCTCGTCGGCCGAGATGATGTTCGCCGTGATGGACGAGGAAGAGCAGTAAGCGCATGGCCGCCAACATCCATCCCACCGCTGTCGTCGAGCCCGGGGCGCAGCTGGGCGCCGGGGTGGAGATCGGCGCGCTGGCCTATGTCGGCGCCGGGGTCGTGCTTGGCGACGGGACGCGGCTCCACCACCACGCCTCGGTCGAGGGGTTCACCACGCTGGGCCGGTCGTGCGAGGTCTTTCCCTACGCCTGCATCGGCGGCAAGACGCAGGACCTGAAGTTCAAGGGCGGCCGCCCCGGGCTGCGCGCCGGCGACCGCAACGTCTTTCGCGAATACGTCACCGTCAACGCCGCCACCCTCGACGGCGGCTTCACCGTCCTCGGCTCCGACAACACCGTGCTGGCCTACAGCCACATCGCGCACGACTGCGTGCTCGGCAGCCACATCGTGATGAGCAACGCGATCTCGATGGCCGGCCATGTCACGGTGGAGGACCACGTCGTGATCGGCGGCGCGGCGGGCATCCACCAGTTCTGCCGGATCGGCGCCCACGCCATGCTGTCGGCGATGGCCAAGCTCGTGCAGGACCTGCCCCCGTTTTTCATCGCGGACGGCACGCCGGCCGAGGTGCGCGCCTTCAACAAGGTCGGCCTCGAGCGCAGCGGCTACACCGCCGAGCAGCTCGAGCGCGTGAAGCAGGTCTACCGCATCCTCTACCGTGACGGACTCAACCGCTCGCAGGCGCTGGCGAAACTCGCCGCGCACGAGTCGGCGGCGACCGCCGAGTTCTCGCGGGTCATCACCTTCGCCCAGCAGAGCGAGCGCGGCCTGGCGCCGGGCGGGAGCTGAGCGGGTAATTTACCACGGCGGAAGAGTAGGGCGGGGTCTTTGACCCGCCCTAGTTCGAAATGGAGCCGCGGCGCCCCCGCCGCGGATGGACCTGAGACACGGCGAGGGCGCCGCATCCCCAAAGCAATCTCGTCGGGGACAACGCGCTCCACCTTTCGATCCATCTACTTTTCCCGGGGGGGCTGAGCAAGGGCGGGTCAAAGACCGCGCCCTACTTCTTTTTGTAGACCGTGGCGGGGTCGAAGACGCGCCGCGCGGTGAGCTCGAGCTTGAGCGAGGCGGGGTCGGCGGCGTTGGCGCCGCCGGCGAGCTTGCGGTAGAAGCAGGAGGGATAGCCGTTGTGGCACGCGGCGCCGCCGACGTTCTCGACCTTCAGCAGCACGACGTCCTGGTCGCAGTCCACGCGCAACTCCTTTACCAGCTGGGCGTTGCCGGACTCCTCGCCCTTGACCCAGAGCTTGCTGCGCGAGCGGCTCCAGTACGTCGCCTTGCCCGTCCGGAGGGTGAGCGCGAGCGCCTCGGCGTTCATGAACGCGAACATCAGCACCTCGTTGGTGACGTGGTCGGTCGTGATGCAGGGGATCATCCCATCGGGGCCGAACTTCGGCTGCAGGGTGGTGCCGAGCTCGATCTCGGCGGTGGTGGTGCGGGCGGGGAAGACGAACGTGCTCATGGGAAAAATCGGTCAGGGCGACTCGGCGAGTTTCCGCAGGTAATCGTAGCTGTAAAGCCCCGTGCGGTGGCCGTCGCTGAAGATGAACTGGACGGCGTAGTTGCCGATCTTCGCCCAGTCGAGGACCGTGACGCCGGCGAAGTTCTTGGGCCCGTTGCCGCCGTATTGGTGGCCGAAGATATCCCGCTCGCCCTGCGTCTCGGCGCTGGGCGAGGCCGCGCGGAGCTGCTCCGGGTTGAAATAGCTCTCCACACCGTCGTCCCAGACGATGGCGACCTCGGTACCGATGAGCTGGATGTTGACGGGTGCGTGCATGCTGCGAGCCGGGATGAGTAACCCGGCTTGGCGGCGGAAGGACAGCAAATTTGTCAGCGAGGCTTCAGCCGGGATCACGCTGCTGGCTCCGGGCCCGCTTGCGCGCCGGTGCCGGTGGGATACGTTGAGTGCGCCATGCAGGTCTTCCTCATCCGCCACGCGCATGCGCTCAAGGGCGACGACGATGCCGCGCGGCCGCTCAGCGAACGCGGCGAGGCGCAGATCCGCGCGGTGGCGAAATTCCTGAAAAACGCCGGCGGGCTGGAGGTCGGGGAGATCTGGCACAGCGGGCTGGTGCGCTCGCGCGACACGGCGGTGGCGCTGGCCAAGCAGCTGGGCCTGCGCGTGCCGCTCGCCGAGATGAAGGAACTCGCTCCCGGACACGATCCGGCCCTCATCGCCGCCCGTCTCGTCGATCGCAAGGTGGCGGTCGCGATCGTGGGACACGAGCCGCACCTCAGCGCGCTGGCGTCACTGCTCGTGGCCGGCGCCGCGGAGCCACCCTTGTTCGTGCTCAGGAAATGCGCCGTGCTGGCGCTGGACCGGGAGCACGAGCACTGGGCCGTCCTCTGGCAGATCACGCCCGAGCTGCTCGGCGCCTGACCGGGGCGGGGTGAGGGCGGGAGCACTCAGGCGCGCTCGATCCACACCAGCTCCGAGATCAGCGCACCGCGCAGCGTCATGCTGACCCCGTCGCGCATCAGCGCCTCGCCCGACACGACCACGGCCTGGTTGCTGCCGTCCTCGAAAGTCAGCCGGTAGTCGCGGCCGGCCTCCAGTCCCTTGAGCTTGATCGCGTGCGTGTCGGTACTGCTGCCGGGCTTGAACACATACACGACGCCACGGCCCGTGCCGGGATCGTAGTATTCGATGCCGTCCCAATTCACGCCGTCGGGCCGGGGCAGCACGTGGTAGAGATTGGCGTGGCGGATCAGGGGACGCAGACGCGTCTTGTAGGTTTGCACCTCGCGCGCGACAGCCCGCCGCTCCTCCTCCGTCCAAGCTTTGCCGCCGTTGGTCGGGGTGGGGCTGTCGATCCACCACATGAACGCGCCCAAGCCCGCCGAGCGGAAATCGTAAGCAATCCCGCCCCGCTCGCCGGGCCGCGCCCGGGAGTGCCAGCCGAGGAATCCCTGCATCTGGATCGGGTGCAGCGCATGCGAGCTGTCGTGAAACACCCGCCGCGTCACGATCGCTTCGTCGACTGTGTCGCAGATCTGGATCTTCGTCGCGCGACGCATCGCGCCGTAGTCCTTGATCGGCCCGCCGCCGCTGCAGTTTTCCCACTGGAAGCCGGGCACTTCCTTTTGCAGGGCGTCCAGCATCGCGTAAAATCCCTGCACCGACCAGTAGTCGGGCGCGATCACCTGACCGCGGGTCGCATCGGACCGCCACGTGTCCGCCCCGTGCTCGCCAAACAGGCGTTTGACGCGGCGCATCCGCGTCGCGCGGCCCTCGGGCGTGGCCATCGGCTCGGCGTCGGTCCAGTAAACCACAAAGCGCAGGCCCAGTTGGTGGGTGGCGTCGGCTGCGGCGCGCATGCCCTGCGGCCAGTCGGTCAGGTCGGTGTCCGGCTCCGTGCCATTCCACCAGCCGACATCCACGGTCATCTCCTCGAAGCCGAGCGCGGCGGCCTCCCTGAGCACCGGATAATATTTTGCCTCCACCGGATCCCAGGCTTTCGGGTCGCCTTGCGAGGTTGGGCACATGCCGGTCGCGGTGAACGCGTTCCACTCCAGCTTCGGATAGGTGGGGTCGGTGCGCAGCTCGGCGGGCATGCCATGGGCGAAGAGATATTTGCGCAGGCTGTTGCCGGCGTCATCCACGTCGCCGCGGTAGGCGCCAAGCAAAACCGGCGGGACCTCGAACTCACCGCCCGCGGGAAGTTCGACGCGAAAGTCCGCGGGATTGCCTGCGATCAGTTGTGCGCCGTGGCCCGTCGGGGCGTGCCGGCCGGTGACGCTGAGGTGCGCGTGACTCCACTCCATGCCGGCGTAAATGCCCTCGGACGCGGCGGCATCCAGGATCACCAGCGGGATGTCGTCGTATCCGGATGTGGCCACGAGCTGTTTCGCATAGCCGGGCGTGACCGCGTCCCGAAAGATCCCGGGTGCCTCGAACTTTCCGCCGCCACCCTCGTCGCTGACATGCCAGCAGAACAGGCTGTCTCCCGGCGGGGCGGCGAGTTCCAGCTGCAGGCTGGGCTGGGAGCCGATGCCGACCGTATGCGCGGAGGAATTGCGGATCGTCATCGCGTGGCGCACGGGTCCCGGTCCCGGGCGCGCCCACCACTCGGAATCGAGCTCGAGCCCGGTGGCCGCGCTGCGAAAACGCAGCGTCAGCTTGGTGCCTTCCTCGGTGGTGAGTTGCGCGTCCAGAAACCGCCAGCGGGGCGCGACCGTTTTTCCGGCGACGGTTGCCTCGGCCGGAAAAGGAAAATCAGCCCGCGCGGCTGACCAGTTCCATGCGCCGCCGACGTGACCCAGCCGGGTGACCTGCAACGCGTGCCCGTGCACCGCAAGTGAGAGCGCGGTGTCGCTCGTGGCCAGGGTCCAGGCTTTGGCTGACAGGGAGGGCATGTCTCCGGATGCTACCGCCAACTGACTGGCGACGCACGGGTAAAATCGCGCGGTCAGCACCGCGTGGCCGACGGCTCGCCGGACGCGGGGCGTTGGACCAGTTACGACGGGGCGTAGGTGTAGTAGCCGTCGGCGACGGGGCGGGGATTTTCCTGCCACCAGCGTTGCACGACCCAGGTCTCGACCTTGGCCTCGACGCCTTCCGGCAGGTTGGCGTGCACCGCAAAATGCAGCGGCTGATGCGCCCAGGTGGGATTGAGCCGGGCGCGCCAGGTCAGCCACGAGCAGCCAAACGACTGGGTGTTGCCGTGCTGGCGGCCGTCGGGCATCGGGGCGAGAATGAGTTTCTGCGCACCGATGCGCGCGAGGACTTGGGTGATTTGCACGACGGTTGGGGCGTACTTCCACTCCGCGTCGCCCTTTCGCAGTCGGAGGACGATGGCGAGGATCGGTTGGTCGCCGTCAAGCGCCGGCAGGGTGGTGGCATAGGTGCGCGTTTGCTTGACGAGCTTCTTTTCGGCGAACTGCGCCGCGTCGGCGAAATTCACGTCCAGCCAAGGTTCCGCCGCGACGGATTCCAGCGGCAGCGCCACGCCGAGCGCGGCGGCCTGGGCGTCTGAGATAATGCGGCGCGGCAGTCGCGCGCCGGTGCCGGCCGCCGGGGTGATTTCCAGCATCAGCGTTTCAAACGGCCGCAGCCACAGGTCGAGCGGGTCGCCCAGGCGGTGTGGTTTGCCGTCCGCCCGGCGCAGTTGCTGGCGTTCCGGGAAATGCGCGACCACCTGCACGGGTGTGCCGGGCTTGGCATCGAGGCCGAGTGACGCGTCGAGCCGCAGGGCGAGGGGACGCGAGGCGAAGTGGGTGTTGGTGACGAAGACAAAACCGCGGGATCCGCGGCCGTGGGCGTAGCCGTAGACCTCGTTGTGGAACGGATCGCCGCCGACGAGCCGGCGGTGGGTGAACAGCGCGGCGTGTTTCCGTGCGAGGGCGGTGATCCCGGCGAGGAAGCGGACGTCCTCGTCGTTCAGGTGGCGGAGGTTGCCCCAGAGGTTGGGAAAGAGCTGGCTGCCGCGGCCGAGGTCCATGACGAGGCTCTCGCGCCAGCGCTCGCCGCCCATGAAATTGCCCCAGCGGGAATCCGAGAGCCACACGCCGAGGCTGTCCTTCATCCGCGGCGGGATGTTGCGCGCGTGGTGGGCGTTCTGGTCCTGCGCGAGCGTGACGGAATCGCGGTAGTAGAGCGTGGGGGTCGAGCTGGTGCCGGAGCCCTCCATGAAGAGGCCCGACTCGAAGACCATGTCGCCGTGGAGCACCCAGAACGGTGAACGCAGGCCCCAATACCAGATGATGAAAACATCCGGCGTGATCGCCCGGGCGCGCCGTGCCAGGTCGATCAGCCACTCGTGCATGGCCTCGGTCGAATACTTGCCCGGCAGGTGGCCGTGCGCGGGGTCGTCACAGGTGTAGTTCCCGCCATCGAACTTGAGCAGGCGGACGCCGCTTTTCTTCACGTGGTGCAACACGGCCTTTTGCAGGATCGCGCGGTATCTCTCCTCGCCGAGGCAGAACGTGAGGCCGTCGGCGCCGAGGTGGAAGCCCTCGCGGTAACGCTGTGTCGGCGGCACGCCGTTGGCGAAGGCGCCGGGGTAGTCCCAGCATGACTGCAGGCCCCAGCTCGTGGCGAACCAGAGGCCGAATTTCAGGTGCAGCGAGCGGATGCGTCGGAGGACCTCGTCGGGGCCGTGGGGAAAGGCGTTGGGCCGGAACCGAGTGAGATCGGACGAGTAATCCACCCAGCCCGTGTCGAGGGAGAAACAGTCGAGGTGCACGCCGCGTTTTTGCAGCTCGCGGATGTGCCCGAGCACCTCGAGCGTCTCCTCGTCGTCGAGCGTGGGACACGCGCCCCACTGGTTGTTGATGCCGAAGGGCGTGTAGATGCCGACGAATCCCTTCCGCGGAAGGCTCTTCGACTCGATGTCGCTGAGGAAATGCGCGCGCGCGCCGCCGGCGGGCGCAACGCTGACCAAGGCCACGTGGCTGCGAAACTTGGCTCCGGGCGCCAGGCGCCGGCCGGGATGATGGCCGAGCTGCACGTGGCCGCCGGCGGCGCGGTTGTCACCGGAGGGATGCTCCAGCGCGGCGAAGGCGGCGTCGTCGAGAAACACGGGCTGGCCGGAACCACCGCCCGATGCCTCGCCGGTGACGGTGAAGTCGTCCAGTTCCACGTCGAGCAGCAGGAGTTCTCGTCCCGTGGTGTTAGTGAACTCGATCCACTTGCGGCGGGTGGGGCCGTCGAGCTTCACGTGCAGATTCACGTCGAGGCCCGCCGCGGCGCTGTGCAGCGTGAAGACGGCGGCGAGCCGGCCGGTGCGCTTCACCGCGCGCACCGTGAAATTGTCCGCGCGCAGCAACGGCTCGGCGACGCGGTCGAGTGCGGACGAGAAAACGAGCGCGAGCTCGCGGGCCGCCGTGAGCGGGGAGGTCCGGCCCGTGAGTTTGTTCTCAAGCCCGGTGCTGCGGAGGCCGCCGCCCGTCCAGTCGAAGCACCAGGCAATCTGCGGGTTCGACAACTCCAGTTCGCCGGCGTCGTAGGCGGTCGGGCGGGATTTCATGGCTGCGGATGCTGCCGCAGAGGTACCGTGGACGCACGGGAAAAGTGGCGCGGGAGATCACTGGCGCCGGCGGCGGATATTTCAACGCGGAGGACGCGGAGAGCGCAGAGGGTAGGGCGAGTTATCCTTAACGAGCCGCGATTGCCCGTCACGTGGGATTAAGATACGAGTGATCTTCCACAACGATTTCGAGCGACGGGTCAATTGCTTCGAGTTTCTTCTTCAATTCATCTCCAACAGGTTTTGAAAGACGTGGACCTCTATCGATCAAGACAACGTACTCCGCACCGCGCCAGAATTCGTAAATAGTAGGGTAATTGGTTGAGTGCTCCCACGCGCGAACCAGTCGATTCTTGGGGTCACTAGAATAACGATTGTATCCTCGAATCGGCTCGTGAGACACCGATAGTCGATAGCCCTGTGCCAGCCAAAACTCAGCGATCACCTGCTGCCTAGCTTCAATTTGGCTTTCTCGAGCCGCAATGGTTACGGTCGTGAACATAGAACAGCCCGTAACTGACAGGAGGATGGCGATTGCGAATGCAGTGATGGGCAGCTTGGTCATGGCTAACAGTGTTGTTCAGCTTTGGCCCTAAAGTCTAAGCCTGTCGAAGTTGGCTCACGGGCTTCATTCCACCACCAGCACCCAGTCATGCATGTGGCCGGCGGGCGGATCGAAGCGGCGCTGGCCCGACCGGTCGGCGCGGACGGAGATCTTTTTTCCGGTCCGGCCGGTGACGGGGTCGAAGATCGTCGCGGCGTACTTCGCGTTCGGCTTCAGCGCCGACACCACGATCGGCTCGTGATACGGCACGTAGGTCACGCGAACTTTCCCGGCGATGCCCGCGGTTTGCGGGCCGGCCAGGTTCAGGTCGGGCGGCGTGATCGGTCCCCAGGGCTGGTCGCCGAGTTCGCCAACCACGACGGCGGCGGGCCAGGCGGTGTCGTCGTAGCCGCGCTCGTCCCAGCCGCCGATCTTCGACTGGAACGCCTTCCAGGAGCCGTCGGTGACGACGCGCAGCAGGCCGCCGGTGGTGAAGCGGATCTCGAGGCAGGCGAGCACGCCGGGCGTGTCGCCGTTGGCCGGGCGGTGCTCGCACCAGATCGTGAGTGAGTTGCGCCCCGGCTTGAGCAGGTGGGCGCGGTCGTTGAACTGCGGGCCGGTTTTCCACTCAAAACCGACGCCGGCGGTCGCGCCGTTCAGCTGGGCCTCGCAGTGGTGAGTGCCGGCGAAGCGCAGACGGGCGGACGCGACCTTCTTGCCGGCGGGAATCTCAAACGTCTGGCGAAAATAGCGCCGGGTGTTGGGCGCGTCCTTCGGCGGGTTCTCGCGGGCGGTCCAGATCCAGCGGGCGTCGTCGAGCGGGAGCCAGACCTCGCCGGTGTAGGCGGCCCACTCGGGGTGCGGCTCGAATTTTTCCCAGGGGTAGCGCGCGAGCAGCCGCTTGCCGTGGGCGCACTCGGCGGAGCCGGGATAATTCATCGCCTCGATCCATGGCGTGTTGCCGTAGTTGCCGCCGTGGGGCGACGCGCCGTGCGGGATGCCGGGCTGGTTGCACTGCCAGATGCCGTTGCCGCCGTAGGTGTGGCCCATCGCGCCGTTGAGCACGCAGGACCAGAACGCCCGGCGCGGCCAGGGGGAGGTGATGGTGCCCAGCAGCATCTCGTAGCACGGCTCGCCGTTGAGCACGGGCATGCGCGGGGTCGCGGCGTAGGTCTCGCGCACGGCCGTGATGGCCAGGCTCACCGACTCGTTCTGCGCATGGGCCACCTGCAGCATGTCGAAATCGAGCAGCGTCTCGTCGTCGGTCGCATTGCGCGCGGTGAAGCGCCTGATCGCGGTCGGATGAATCGTGACCGGGCGGTGGAACGGGTCGGTCGCGTGCACGTAGCGCATGATCCGCGTCCAACCGGTGACGGCCTTGCGGTCGTCATACGGGAAATCCTTCGCGAGATACCACGGCAGATTGGCCTCGCCGGCGGTGCACCACGTCACCGGCCACGCGGCGTAACGCGCGATGAGGTAGCGCCAATGCGCCTTGAGCTGGTCCTCGGTCATCCAGCCGAGGAAGTAGCCCCACGCGCCGACGATGCAGGGCGTGATGCCGTTGGCGACGAGGTGGGCGAGCTTCAGGTCGCAGGCGTCGAAATACTCCGGGCGGATGTGCGAGAAGCCCTCCTCCCACGGGAAGCCCGTCTCGTTGGCGCCGCGCGGGTCGAAGGCGTGCATGTCGGGAAAGAGCCCCGCGATGATCTGGACGACGTTGAAGCCCTTCTTCACGCGGTCGGCGGTGAGCGTTTTGAAACCCTGCGGCCAGCTCAGGCGCAGGGAGAGGCCCATCCACCAGGTGTCGCCGAGCCAGAAGAACGGCGTGCCGTCCTCGTGCTCGAAGTGGCGTTTGTCGGCGGCAACCTGCACGGGACCGTGCGCGTAGAGCGGATTCTTCCCGGAGTAGGGTACAATCGTCACCTCGCCCGTAATGTCGTGCAGCCCGGGGTCATTTGCGGGGACGCACACCGTGTGAAAGCGATGGACGCCGGCGAGTGGCGACGCGTAGCGCACCTTCCAGGTTTTGCCGCCGGCCCAGAACGCCGGCACGCGGAACTCCCGGCCCGACGGGTCGGTGAAAATCACGTCGAGTGTCACCTCGTTGAACGGGTCCGCGTAGGTGCGCTCGGCGGTGAACGCGTGCTCGGCGGGCATGTTCGCGGGCGTCGGCTTCGGCGCGCGGCGGAGTTGCGGGGCAGCGGGGCTCTTGAGGTTTTTCATCGGGTGACGGAAGGAAAGGGTGGGGAACCGGGAGGATAAACTCAGGCGCCGGGGGCAAGCGAGTGTTTCAGCTTGTCGAGCTTGGGCTTGATGACGGCCGCGCAGTACGCGCGCTCCGGATGCTGCGCGAAATAATTCTGGTGATACTCCTCGGCCGGGAAAAATTTCACCAGCGGCGCGATCTCGGTCGTGATTGGCGCGGAGAGGTTGGCCTGCTCGGCGGCGCGGCTTTTTTCCGCGGCGGCCTTTTGCGCGGCGTCCGCGTAATAAATCACCGAGCGATACCGCGTGCCGAGATCGCCACCCTGGCCGTCCGCCTGCGTGGGATTGTGCACCCGCCAGAAAAACTCGAGCACCTGCCCGAGCGAAATTTTGGCCTGGTCGTAATCGATTTTCACCACCTCAGCATGGCCGGTCTTGTCGGTGTAAACCTGCTCATATGAGGGACTTTCAACATGCCCGCCCGCGTAGCCGCAGGTCACGCGCGTGACCCCGGGCAGGAGCTGGAACGACGCGTCGAGGCACCAAAAGCAGCCGCCGCCGAGAACGAGGGAATCAGGCATGAGGGAAGAGGGAAAAGTGAAGAGGGAAGAGTGAATCTGAGACCATCGTGCGGGTCAGTCGGCGAGCTGCCGGAGATCGGAGTGACGCAGGAAAATCGCTGCGAGCGCCTCCAGGCCCGCGGCGTCGGCCGCGTCGAAGCGCGCGAGCACGGGACTGTCCAGGTCGAGCACGCCGACGAGCCGGCCGTCCTTGACCAGGGGCACGACGATCTCCGAGCGCGAGGCGTGGTCGCAGGCGACATGGCCGGGAAATTGCTCCACGTCCGGCACGACGACGGTCGTGCGCCGCTGGGCGGCGGTGCCGCAGACGCCGCGCCCGAGTTGGAGGCGCACACAGGCGACCTTGCCCTGGAACGGCCCGAGCACGAGCTCGCCGCCGCGCAGAAAATAAAAACCGGCCCAGTTGAGTCCGGGCAGACCTTGAAAGAGCAGGGCGGCGGTGTTGGCGGCGTTGGCGAGGCCGTTCGTTTCGCCCGTCAGCAGCCCGGTCAGCTGCGTCGTCAGCTCGCGATAGGTTTCCGCCTTCGGGAGACCGGCGGTGGGTTTGGCTTCGAACATGAGGGGAGTGGGACGCTGTAATTTTGGCCGAGGGTCACGCGAGAGAAATCCCTGATTCCTGCCTGGTTTTGGTTCGTCCGGAAAAACGCCCGTCTGGCGAACGGGCTTTTCGCCAAATGCGGCGCGTTTGCGAAATGTAACAAACCCTTCGTTTGGGAATAAGATGTGAACAAAAAATCGCGTTTTCTCGCGGGTCTTAGCTTGACGGGGGTGGGATAAAATGGGTTGAAATGGGGCGTTGTGGGGCACTTCGGCTCCACGACCCAAATGGCGCACCCCAGCAAAGCTTTTTATACCGGCCTTTTCCGGCACACCCTCGACGACAAGAATCGGCTCACGATTCCGTCGGCGTGGCGGTATGCGCACGAGGAGGCGGACACGTTTCTGGCGACGCCGCACCCGGACGGTTACGTTGCCGTGCTGCCGCCCGCCGAGGTCGAGAAGCTGCACGCGAAGATCGCCACGATGGCGCTGAGCGACGGGGCGGGGCAGGATTTTGTCGCGCGGTTTTTCGCGCAGACGCAGTCGTTCACGTTCGACAAGGCCGGCCGCGTCGGCCTCGACGAGGCGCTGCTCGCGCACGCCGGCATCAAGCGGGACGCGGTCTTGGTGGGCTCGCTGACGAAGTTCAACATCTACGCGCCGGCCCGGTGGGGCAAGGTGGAGGACCGCACCTCCGGCGAGAACTTCGGCGACCTCATGCGCCGCCTCGGAATTTAACCATGAAGAATTCCGCCAAAGCCAGGGTTTCCGCCGTCCGCTCGTCACTGCGCCAGGTCGCCGCTGCGTTCGCGCTGCCGCCGGCCTTTCCCGCCTGGATCGATGCCGAGCAGGGGCTCGCCTTTTCCGCCACCGTCGCCACGCCGCGCGTGCGCGACAGCCTGGTGCTCCGCCTCGTCGCCAAAAAGGACCATTCGCTGAGGAACGCCTCCTATGCGCACGGCGCCCGCTGACGAATTTGCCGCGACCATGACGCCCGGCCACCAGCCCGTCCTCCTGCGCGAGGTGCTGGAGTTCCTGGCGCCGGCCGCCGGCGGGCGGTTTCTCGATGCTACTTTTGGGGGTGGTGGTCATTCCCGGGCGCTGCTGGAGTCGGCGCCCGGGATCCACGTCACCGCCTTCGACCGCGACCCGGCGGCGCAGCCACGCGCCACCGCGCTCGCGGCGGAGGTCGCCGGCCGGCTCGAGTTCGTGGACCGGGATTTTTCCCGGCTCGCGGAGCTGGCGGCGGGTGATTTTGACGGGGCGCTGTTTGACCTCGGGGTCTCCTCGTTCCAGCTCGACGACACGGCGCGCGGCTTTTCCTTCCGCCACGATGCCCCCGCCGACATGCGGATGGACCCGCGCGCCGGGGTGCCGGCGGCGCTCTGGCTGGAGACGGCGACCGAGGAGATGCTCGTGCGCGCCGTGCGCGATTTTGGGGAGGAGCAACACTGGCGCCGGGTCGTGCGCGCGCTGCTCGCCGCCCGCGGCACCGGGGCGCTCGCCCGCACGGCGTCGCTCGCCGAAGTGACTTCCGAGGCCATCCCGGCGCGCGACCGCCATACGATGAAGCTCCACCCGGCGACCCGCGCCTTCCAGGGCATCCGCATCGCGGTCAACGACGAGATCGGCGCCCTCGAGCGCGCGCTGCCCGTGGCCTTCGCCAAGCTCCGCGCCGGCGGCGTGCTCTGCGTGATCAGCTTCCATTCGCTCGAGGACCGGCCGGTGAAGCAGTGCTTCCGCCGCCTCTGCGGCCAGCCGGAAAGCGCCGACGACGCCACGCCGCAGGACTTCCGCGTGAAGCTCGCCGAGCCGCTCACCCGCCGCCCGGTCACGCCCGGCGACGCCGAGATTTCCGCCAATCCCCGCAGCCGCTCCGCCAAGCTCCGCGCTCTCCGCAAACTCTGACCCTCCGCCCGACCCGCCCATGAAGGCCACGAACCACGCCTATGTGAACCAGCTGCTTGTCTACACGCTGGTGATGATCTGCTTCAGCGGCTCCATCGGCCTGGGCACGGTGTGGATGCGCCACCAGATTTCGCTCGCCGCCAATGCCACCAAGGTCCTCGACGCGCGCATCGCCGAGCTCGACCGCCGCCTGAACGAGACCAAGGCCGTGCTCGAGGCCGAGCAGGACCCCGCCATCCTCAAGCAGCGCAACGCCGAGTGGCACCTCGGGCTCGTGCAGCCGAATCCGGAGCAGATCGTGCACCTGCCGGGCGACGCCGTCATGCGTCTCGCCGCCAAGCGCAACCGCGGCCTGTTCAACGACGGCGTCACCCCCGTCACGGTCTCCCTGCGCGTCGCCGCCGCGCCCTGATCCCATGTCCAAGGGCTTTGCCTCCAGCTACCGCATCGTCCTGCTCGCGGCCGGCATCCTCGCGTGCTTCGCCGGCCTCGGGACGCGCCTGGTCTTCCTCCACGTCATCGACCGCGAGGAGCTGGTCCGCTTCATCGACAAGGCCCGGCACCAGATCATCGTCGAGAGTGCGCGGCGGGGGGACATCCTCGATGCGCGCGGCAACATCCTCGCCACCAGCCGCTCACTCGTGGTCCTCGGCGTCGACCCGCAGTCGCTCCGCAAGGAGGACGAGCGGAAATGGCCCCGGCTGGCGGAGTTGATCGGCCTGCCGCTGCCCGAGCTGCAAAAAATCCTTTTCACCAAGTCCCGCCCGGCCGCCCTGGCGAACGCCACACCGGCCTCGTTACCGGCGAAGTCAGCGGACTTGGTGATCAATTTCCCCCTGGCCACCGCCCCGGCCACCGCCCCGGCCGCCGCCTCCGCGCCGACGATCGCGGTCGCCGAACCCGCGGCGGATGACACCATCCTCGACGACAACGCCGACGAGACCGGGGCCCGGCCGATCCGCTGGGCCAAGCTCAGCGAGACGGTCGAGGAATCCACCTACGCCCAGATCCAGGCCCTCGACATCAAGGGCGTCTACGGCCAGCGGGTCTACCGCCGCGCCTACCCGCACAATTCCCTCGGCGCGCACGTCATCGGCTACGTCAACAAGCAGGGCGAACCCGCCGCGGGCGTCGAGCGCTACGCCGACTTCTACCTGCACGGCCGCGACGGCTGGCGCGAGGGCGAGCGCGACGGCCTCCGCCGCGAGCTCGCACAGTTCCGCACCCGGGACGTCCCGGCGTCCGACGGCTACACGGTCCGGCTGTCGCTCGACGCCAACGTCCAGCACCTGGCCGAGGAGGAACTGGCCGCGATCGCGAAGAAATATTCCCCGCTGAAGGCCACCATCATCGTGAGCGACCCGCAGACGGGGTTTATCCTCGCGCTGGCGAACTACCCGACGTTCAACCTCAACGAGTACAACCTGGTGCCGGCCACCGAGCAGGGCGCGATGCGCAACATCGCCGTGGCCGACATGTACGAGCCCGGCTCCGTCTTCAAGATCGTCGCCGCCTCCGGCGCGCTGAACGAGAACCTCGTCACGGCCGCCTCGCGCTTCGACTGCTCGATTGACAAGATCGACTACCAGGGCCGGACGCGCGGCCTGCCGAAGGAGGACCATAATTTCGACGAGCCGCTCTCGGTCGCCGAGATCATCTCACACTCGAGCAACCGCGGCGCCGCCCAGCTGGCGATGAAACTCGGGGACGAGCGCTTCTACGGCTACGCGCGGGCGTTCGGCTTCGGCCAGCTCTCGGGCTTCCCCGTTGGCGGCGAGATCGTCGGCTCAATGGCGTCGCCGGCCAAGTGGGACGGGCTCACCATCACCCGCATGCCGATGGGCCAGTCCGTGGCCGCGACGCCCCTGCAGATGCACATGGCCATGGGCGTGATCGCGAGCGGCGGCTACCTGCTGCGCCCGCAGATCATCAGCCAGATCAGCGACGCCTCCGGGGAAGTCGTCTATCGCTACAGCAGCGTCGCAAAGCAGCGGGTCATCACGGCCCAGACCGCGCGCACGATGGCCCGCCTGCTGACCGGCGTGGTCTCGGACCGGCCCACGCGCTACGGCACGGAGGGCACGGCGCCCGCCGCGGCGATCCCCAGCTACGAGGTCGCGGGCAAGACCGGCACGTCGCAGAAATACCTCCCGGTGATGATGGCCAACGGCACCATGCGCCTGCTGCCGTCGGCCCGGCATCATGTCGCCTCCTTCGTCGGGTTTTTCCCCGCGAGCCGCCCCCAGGTTGCGATCTCGGTGATCGTGGACGATGCTGACGCCAACGCGCCGGGGGGCGTCGCGTACGGGGCCAAGGTCGCCGCCCCGTCGTTCAAGCACCTCGGCGAGCAGCTCATCCAGTATTTCGACATCAAGCCCGTCTATGACACCGCGGGCCGCACCGCCCTTGCCATGGAAGGAGGCCGGCGGTGATCGGTTACCTCACGCAGAATTATCCCCTGATCCACGCGTTCCAGCGGCGCCCGCTGCGCCGCACGCCTCAGGCCACCCCCAGCCGCAACCGCGTTTTCAAAATGGCTCCGAAACTCTCCGATTATTTCTCCGCCGGTGAGGTCACCGCCGTGAAAGGCAGCCTCGACCGCCCCATTTCCGGCCTCGTGATGGACAGCCGCCGCGTCGTGCCGGGCAACCTCTTCTTCGCGCTGCCGGGCCGGCGCGCGGACGGCGTGTCGTTCATCGACGAGGCCGTGAGCCGCGGCGCCGTGGCCATCGTCACGCAGAAGCTGCCCGGCCACGCCCAGTCCGGGGTCACGTTCATCGCGGTCCCCGACGCCCGCGCCGCGCTCGCCCGCGTGGCCCAGCGCTACTACAAGTTTCCCGACCGGGACATGGCGGTCATCGGCGTCACCGGCACCAACGGCAAGACCACGGTCACGCACCTCCTCAAGCATTTCCTCAACGGCAGCCAGAAGGTCGGCCTGATCGGCACCATCAACTACGACCTCGGCGCCCGCACCGTGCCGTCGTTCCGCACCACGCCCGAGTCGCTCGACATCTACGGCATGATGGCGCAGATGCGCGACGCCGGCTGCAAGCAGGCGGTGATGGAGGTCAGCTCGCACGGCATCGACCAGCAGCGCGTCCGCGGGCTGCAGTTTGGCGCGGCGGTGTTCACCAACCTCACCCGCGACCATCTCGACTATCACAAGACCCTGGACGCCTACTTCGCGGTGAAGACCCGGCTCTTCACCGGCGACACCGGCGCCGCCCCGAAGGTCGCGGTCGTCAACCTCGACGACCCGTACGGCGCGAAGCTCGCCGCGCTCATCCCCGCCGGCGTCAAGACCGTCACCTTTGGTGAAAACCCGTCGGCGCTGGTCCGGGCCGAGGCCGTCACGCTCAATTTCAAGAACACCACTTTCCGCCTCGTCTGGCCCGGCGGCACCCTGGATGTCGACTCGCCGTTGATTGGCCGTTACAACGTCAGCAACCTCCTCGCGGCCATCGCCACAGCATGGGGCCTCGGGCGCGACCCGGTGGTGTTCCTCGCGCGGTTGCGCGCCTTTCCGGGCGTCGCCGGCCGCATGGAGCGCATCGAGGAGGGCCAGCCCTTCAACGTGCTGGTCGACTACGCCCACACGGACGACGCGCTGCACAACGCCCTCGGCATGCTCCGGGCCATCACCCCCGGCCGGCTCCTCGTGGTCTTCGGCTGCGGCGGCAACCGCGACCGCACCAAGCGCCCGCTGATGGTCAAGGCCGTGCAGGAGTTCGCCGACTTCGCCTTCGCCACCGCGGACAATCCGCGCAGCGAGCCGCTGGCGCAGATCTTCGCCGACATGAAGGCCGGCGTCACCGCGCCGGAAAAGATCTCGTGGACCGAGGACCGCCGCCGCGCGATCAGCCTCGCGCTCGACACCGCCCAGGCCGGCGACTGCCTGCTGATCGCGGGCAAGGGCCACGAGAGCTACCAGGAATTCGCCGACACGGTCATCCCGTTCGATGACCGGCAGGTCGTGCGCGAGCTGATCGGCGTCAAGCTGCTGAAAACCTGATGCCAACCTTCGCTCCAGCCCAGCTAGCAGCGTGGACCGGCGGCCGCTGGACGGCGACGCCGGCGGCGGCGCTGGCGGGGTTCACGATGGACACGCGCCAGCTGCGCGCCGGCCAGGTCTTTGTCGCGCTCAAGACGGAGAAGCGCGACGGCCACGCCTTCCTGTCCGCGGCGCAGGCCGCCGGGGCGAGCGCCGCGCTCGTGGCGGTGGCGGATCCCGCGCTCACTCTCCCGCAGTTGGTGGTGGCCGACCCGCTCGCCGCGTTCCAGGCGATCGCCCGCGAACACCGCCGCGCCTTCCCGGGCCCGGTGATTGGCATCTCCGGCAGCGCCGGCAAGACCTCGACCAAGGACCTGCTGTCGCTCCTGCTCGGCGGTGAGGCGGGCGGGGTGCTCGCGACCGAGGGCAACCTCAACAACCAGCTCGGCGTCCCGCTCACGCTCACCCGGCTCGATCCCGCGGCGCATAAGTTTGCCGTCATCGAGGCGGGCATCGGCGGCCCGGGCGAGATGCAGCCGCTGGCGGACATGATCGAGCCCGACGTCGCGCTCATCACACTGGTCGCCGCGGCCCACACCGAGGCACTCGGCGGCCTCGAGGGCGTGGCCCGCGAGAAGGCCGTGCTGCCGGCCGCGGTCCGCCCGCGGGGCGCGGCGATCTTCCCCAAGTCGTGCACGCACTTTGAGGCGTTCCGCGACATGTTCGTGAACCAGCTCGTGCTGGAGCGCTCCGCCGTGCTGCGCCCGGCCACGCAGCCCCGGCACACGATCCATTTCAACGTCCTCCAGCGCACGACCGAGACCGTGATCGTCATCGCGTACGGCCCGCCGCCGCCCGCGATGTTCAAGCTGCGCCGCGTGACGGACGGCATGGCGCAGAACGCCGCGCTGGCGCTGACCGCCGCCCTGTACCTCGGCGTGGCGCCCGCGGTGCTGGCGGCGCGGCTCGCGGCCTGGGCGCCCCCGGCGCTCCGCGGCGAGATCCGCCACGAGGACGGCCGGCTGCTCTACCTCGACTGCTACAACGCCAACCCCGCCTCGATGGCCGACGCGCTGGCGATGTTCCACGCCATCGCCCCGGTGGACGAGGCGCGGCTCTATGTGCTCGGCTGCATGGAGGAACTCGGGCCCGACTCCGCCACCTACCACCGCGCGCTCGGCCGCGCCCTCGGCCTCCGCGCCGGCGACCGGCTCCTCGTGACCGGCACGCAGGCGAACGAGGTCTGCGCCGGCGTCCTCGAGCAGGGCGATTTCAGCCGGTCGATCCAGATCGCCTCGTCGCTCGAGACCGTGGCCGCGGGCCTGGCGGAGTGGCGCGGCGCGGTGTTCATGAAGGGTAGCCGCCGCTACCAGCTGGAGCGCGCGCTCGCCGGCGCCGTCGCGCAGGAGGCCGCCCATGCTTAGCTACCTCGCGGATTTCGAGAATTATTTCCACCCGCTGCGCCTGCTGCGGTCGCACACCTTCCGCACCGTGATGGCGGCGATCACGGCGATCTTCATCGGCTTTCTCATCGGCCCGTGGCTGATCGCAAAGCTGCGCCGCCTGAAATTCGGCCAGCACTACGACGACGACCGCACCGGCGACCTCGCGCAGCGCTTTGACAAGAAAAACACGCCGACGATGGGCGGGCTGCTCATCTTCGCCTCGGTCTTTGTGAGTTCCGTGCTCTGGGCCGCGCCCAATATCTGGGTGGTGGTCGCGCTTTTTGTCTACACGGCGCTGACGGCGGTCGGGTTCCGCGACGACTACCTCAAGGTCGTCCGGAAGTCGCGCAACGGCATCTCGTCCACCGAGAAGATCATCTGGCAGACGCTCATCACCGTCGTGGCGCTGGCGGCGCTCCTGCTGCACCCCGACAGCAAGGACAACATCCGGGAGCTGTGGGTGCCGTTCGTGAAGCATCCGGTCACGAGCCTGCCGATCTGGGCGCTGTTCATCTTCATCTTCCTCTGGCTGGTCGGCTTTTCCAACGCGATCAACCTCACCGACGGGCTCGATGGCCTCGCCATCGGCTGCACGATCTCGGTCGCGCTCGTCTACGGCATCCTCGCGTACGCGGCGGGCAACGTGATCATTTCCGATTACCTGCTGATCAACCACGTCCCGTACACCGGCGAGCTCACGATCGTGTGCGGCGCGGTTGTCGGCGCGGGGCTCGCGTTCCTCTGGTACAACTCGTACCCGGCCGAGGTGTTCATGGGGGACACCGGCTCGCTCGCGCTCGGCGGGCTCATCGGCATCATCGCCTTCATGGTGCAGCAGCCGCTCACGCTCATCATCGTCGGCGGCGTCTTCGTCTGGGAGGCGGCGTCCGTCATCATCCAGGTCGGCTGGTTCAAGTACACCAAGCGCCTGAGCCCGACGGGGGAGGGGAAGCGGTTCTTCCTCATGGCGCCGATCCACCATCATTTCCAAAAGCAGGGCTGGCCCGAGACCAAGGTGGTCCTGCGCTTCTGGGTGCTCTCTCTCATCTGCGCGCTCGCCGGCCTCGGCACGCTGAAACTCCGCTGACATGAAGCGCTCCGTCCCGACCTTCCTTTCGCCGCTGCTCACCCGGCCCGTCGCCATCCTCGGCGGCGGGGTGAGCGGGGAGGGCGTGCGCGCGCTGCTGGCGGCGCTCGGCGCGACCGGCACGGTGTACGACGCGAAGGGGACGGACTTCACCGCCAAGGCGGCCGCGGGACACGCCCTGGCCGTGTTTTCGCCCGGCTTCGACCCGGCGCACCCCTGGCTGGCCCGGGCCCGCGCGGCCGGCCTCGAGTGCCTGGCCGAGCTGGACTTCGCCGCGCTCTGCTGGCGCGGCCGGGTTGTCGCCGTCACCGGCACCAACGGCAAGACGACGCTGACGGAATTGCTCACCCATGCCCTGCGCTCCATCGGCCGCACGGCCTGGGCGACCGGCAACATCGGGCAGGCGTTCTCCTCGACGGTCGCGGAGAGCGCCGGCGGCACGAAGGACGCGGTGGCGGTGTGCGAGGTCAGCTCGTTCCAGGCCGAGATGCTCCGCCACCTGCAGCCGGAGGCGACCCTCTGGACCAATTTCGCGGAGGACCACCTGGAACGGCACCCGGGGCTGGAGGCGTATTTTTCCGCGAAGTGGAACCTGGTGGCGCGGACCGCGCCCGGCGGCGTGCTGGCCGGCTCGTCGGTGGCGCGCTTCGCCCAGAAATTTGACCGGCCCCTCCCGGCCGCGGCCTGCGTCGCGACCGAGGGGCAGCCCGCCGACCCGCGGCTGGCCGGCACGGTGTTCGCCGATTATCCGCAGCGGGAGAACTACCTGCTGGCGGCGGCCTGGTGGCGGGCCGCCGGGCTCGACGAGCGCGCGCTTGTCGCCGCGGCAAAGACCTTCCGCCTCGGCCGCCACCGGCTGGCGCGCGTGGCCGAGCAGGATGGCGTCGGCTTCTGGAATGACTCCAAGGCGACCAACTTCCATGCCGTCGAGGCTGCCCTCGCGAAATTTTCCTCCCCCGTCGTCCTGATCGCCGGCGGCAAGGGCAAGGGCGGCGACCTCGCGGGCTTTGTCCACCGCATCGCGCCGCGCGTGAAGCACGCCGTGCTCATCGGCGAGACCAGCCCCGAGCTGGCGTTCCATTGCGCGACCTTCCGCGTGGCCCACACGACGTGCGCCACGCTCGAGGAGGCGGTGCGCCGCGCGTCCGAGCTGGCGGCGCCGGGCGACCAGGTGCTGCTCAGCCCGGGCTTCGCGAGCTTCGACCAGTTCCGCAACTACGAGGATCGCGGCGACCAGTTTGAACGCCTGGTGCGCGACCTCGGTGCCGCCGCCAGTTTGAGATAGCTTTAACTCCCCCAACCAACCAACAATTCACCAATGAAAATCCTGAAGATATTCGGCCTCGTGGTCGGCATCCACGTGTTCGCCTTGATCTTGATTTTTGCCAACCCCGGCTGCAGCGCGATGACCAAGACTCCCCCTGCGCCCTCCGAAACGGTCGTCAAGAACGACGCGCCCGCCCCGTCCATCACCGTCCCGAGCATCGCGGGCACGGAGGCCCCGGCCAACTTCGACCCGAACGCCGCCGCCATCTCCATGCCCGCGGCCATCCGCTACAGCCCGACCCGCCCGAACACCGCGGCGGCGGGTGTGCTCGCGGCCGAGCCGGTGGCCGATGTCATGCCGGCCACGACCTACACCGTCAGCGCGGGCGACAGCCTGTGGTCGATCGCGCACAAGAATCACCTCAGCAAGGCCGAGCTGGCCGCCGCCAACAACCTCAAGCCGGAAGCCGCGCTGAAGGTCGGGCAGAAGCTCATCATCCCGGGCAAGTCCATCGCCGGCGCCCCGGCCGGGGCCCGGTCCGCCGCACCCGCGGCCACGGCCGCCAGCGAGCCCGCGGCCGGTCCCAAGGGTCCGGCTGACTCCGTGAAGCATACCGTCAAGCCCGGGGAGACGCTCGGCGCCATCGCCCGCAAGTACCAGGTGAAGATGGGCGACATCGCCACGGCCAACAACATCTCCGATCCCGCGAAGATCCGTCCCGGCATGGAGCTCATCATCCCCGGCTGGCAGACGCCCGTGGGCAAGTCCGCCAAGTCCGGCGCGAAGGGTGCCGCCCGGGCCGCCGCCGAACCGGCGAAGCCCGCGGTCATTCCGACCATCTCGGTGTCCGGGGCCGACCAGGAGGCCGCGCCAGCCGCCAAGCCGGCGGGTGACGCCCCGCCTACGATCACGGTGGAAGACGCCCCGCCCCCGAAGAAGCCCTGACCGTACGTCCATGTTCCGCGACCAGTCGGCCGATGCCCCCCGCGCGCGGTTCGTCGTCAACCCCGCGGCCATCATCGTCGTCTGCGCCATCGGTCTCACGATCCTCGGGCTGACCATCCTGTTCAGCGCCAGCGTCTCGTTCAAGCAGGGGCCGTATTACTATCTCCAGAAGCAGCTCATCGGCGTGGCGCTGGCCGCCGTGGTCTGCTTCGTGACGAGCCGGCTCAACCTCGACTACCTGCGCCGCTATGCCTGGTGGATTGCCGGGGCGTTCCTCGTGCTGCTCGCGCTCGTGCTCGTGCCGCATGTCGGCGTCTGGCGCGGTGGGGCGCGCCGCTGGCTGGGCTACGGCCCGATGCTCCTGCAGGTCTCGGAATTCGCGAAGCTCGGCCTGGTCTTCTGCCTCGCGCACTACTTGGCGCTCAACCAGACGCGCATCGGCGAGTTCAAGCGCGGTTTCCTCTTTCCCCTGCTCATCATCGGGGCGTTCGCCCTGCTCGTGCAGCGCGAACCGGACTTCGGCACGGCGGCGCTGATGATCGCGGTGGGCCTCGTGCTCCTCTTTCTCACCGGCGCGAAGTGGCGCTACATCCTGCCGACGGTCGCCGGCGTGGTGGCGATGTTCGGCCTGGCGGTGGCGCTGAACCCGAACCGCCTGCGGCGCATCACCGCGTTCCTTGACGTCGAGGGCAACAAGCAGGGCGGCACCTACCAGCTGTACCAGGCGCTGGCGGCGTTTGCCGCCGGCGGCGTGGACGGCGCCGGGCTGGGCCAGGGGCGGCAGCAGCTCAACTTCCTGCCCGAGGCGCACACCGACATGATCTTCGCCGTCGTGGGCGAGGAACTCGGCCTGTGGTTCACGCTCGGGGTCGTGGCGGTGTTCACGATCATGTTCATCGCCGGCCTCATCCACCTGCGGCGGGCGCCCAACCTGTTCCAGTTTCTGCTCGTCACCGGCTGCCTCCTGCTCATCTGCCTGCAGGCCATCATCAACCTGGGCGTGGTCACGGGGCTGTTCCCGACCAAGGGCATGTCGCTGCCGTTCATCAGCGCGGGCCTCTCGAACCTGCTGCTGATGGGCCTGCTCCTCGGCATCCTGCTCAACACCCAGCGCACCTGGAGCCGCGCCGGCCTGGGCGGCCGGATGCGCTCCATGCGGGAGGTGCTCGCGTGAGCCGGTTTCTCATCTCCTGCGGCGGCACCGGCGGCCATCTCTCGCCCGGCATCTCGCTCGCCGAGGGCCTGGTCGCGCGGGGTCACGCGGTCACGCTGCTGATCAGCCAGAAGAAGGTCGATGCGCGGCAGATCGAGAAATACCCGCACTTCGAGTTCCTGCGGGTGCCGGGCACGGGGTTCGCGTGGTCGCCCCTCCGGCTGGTCCGCTGCCTGGTCACGCAGACGCGGGGCTTTTTCTTCTGCCGGAAACTGGTGCGGGAGCGGAAGCCCGATGGCATCGTCGGCTTTGGCGGCTTCACCTCGGCGGGCGTGGCGCTCGCGGGCTGGCTGCACGGCGTGCCGGTCGCCCTGCACGAGTCGAACCGCGTGCCGGGCCTGGCCATCCGCGTGCTCGGCCGGCTGGCCCGGCGGGTCTACCTGCCGGCGGGCATCCGGCTCCCGGGCGTCCATGCCGGGGCCGTGCGCTACGGCGGCATGCCGGTGCGCCGGGAAATCTCGCGCCTGCCGCAGGCCGCCGCGCGCGCCGCGCTGGGGCTCGATCCCAACCAGAAGGTCCTCGCCGTCCTCGGCGGCAGCCAGGGCGCCGGCTCCCTCAACGACTGGGCGCGCGGCCAGCTACCGCTGTTCGCGGCCGAGGGCTTGCAGGTCTTCTGCGTGACGGGGCTCGACAAGGGCGGCGCGACCGAGCCGGGCGGGCTAAAGACCAAAACGGGCGCGCCCATCCGCGCCGTGTTCCTGCCGTTCTGCGACCAGATGGCCGAGCTGCTGTCCGCCGCCGACCTCGTGGTGTCCCGTGCCGGCGCCGGCACGATCGCCGAGCTGATCCGCTGCGAGACGCCCGCCATCCTCGTGCCCTATCCGCAGTCGGCGGATGATCACCAGCGCGCCAACGCCGCCTTCTTCGAGCGGCAGGGCGGGGGGCTCGTCGTCGAGCAGGCGTTCCTGCCCGCGCTCCATGCCGAGGTGCTCGACACGATTTTCAACGACTGGCTGCTGCGCAAGTTCCGCGGCAACCTCCAGCGCATGGACCGGGCGAACTCGCTGGAGCTGATCCTCGACGACCTCGACGAGCTCGTGGCGCCCTCATCGGCCGCGCCGACCACCCCGCTGGCCTCCGCCGCATGAGACCCGCGGCGCTCCCAGTGCTCTTCGGGCGCGAGGTGCGCCGCATCCATTGCGTCGGGGTCGGCGGCATGGGCGTCGCCCCGCTCGCGGTCTATCTGGCGCAGGCCGGTTATGCCGTGTCGGGCGAGGACGACGCGCTGACGGACGACGTGCGCACCCTGCTCGCGCGGGAGCGCGTGGCCGCCGGGCCGCTGCCCGCGGACTGCGAGCTGGTGACCTATTCCTCGGCGATCGCGAAAACCCATCCTGCCCTCGTGGCGGCCGCCGCGCGCCAGCTGCCGCTGGTGCGCCGCGGGGAATTGCTGGCGGAGGTGCTGCGGGGCAAAAAACTTGTCGCGGTCTGCGGCTCCCACGGCAAGACCACGACGACCGCGATGCTCATCACGGCGCTGCGCCGCGCGGGCTTTCCCGCCGGGTGGGTGTTGGGTGGGCTATTTGCCGACGACACGCCGCCGGCGCGCACCGGCTCGGGCGAATGGGTCGTGGCGGAGATCGACGAGAGCGACGGCACGATCGACGCCTTCGCGCCGGAGCTGACGGTCGTGGTGAACCTCGACTGGGACCACCCCGACTATTACCGCCGCGAGGCGGATCTCGAGGCGACCTTCGCCGCGCTCTTCCAGCGCACCCGGGGGCCGGTGCTGGCGAGCGACGCCTGCCCGCGGACCGCGCGGATTGCACCGGCGGCGCTGACGTTCGGCCGTAGCGGAAAATTTTCCGGCACGATCGCGAGCGAGGCCGCCGGCCGCATGACCCTCCGGCTCGGCGGCGAGTTCGCCCTCGCCGAGGCGGCGGTGCAGGCGCAGGGGGACTTCAACGCCGCCAACGCCACCGCGGCCCTGGCCGCGGCCCAGCTGATGGGCGCGACGCTTTCACCCGCCTTGCTCGCCGAGTATCCGGGCGTGCGGCGCCGCCAGACGATCCTGCTCGCCTCGGGCGAGCTGACGGTTCTCGAGGATTACGCCCACCATCCGGCGGAAATCCGCGCGCTGCTCGCGAGCCTGCGCCGCCGCGTCGCCGGCGGCGGCCGGCTGGTGGTGGTGTTCCAGCCGCACCGCTTCAGCCGCACCGCGCAGTTCAAGGCCGAGTTTGCCGCGGCGCTGGCGCTGGCGGACAGCGTGCACCTGCTCGACGTCTATGCGGCCGGCGAGCCGCCCCTCGCCGGCGCGACCGCGGCGGACATCTATGCCGAGTTGAAGCGGATCGCCGGCGCCCTGCCCACCAGCTACCTGCCGGGGGGCGGCGCGGGTTTCTTCCGGGCACTGGCGTGCGACGCGCGGCGCGGGGACCTGGTCGCGTTTGTCGGCGCGGGCGACATCGACCGCCTGGCGCGCGCCTGGCTCGGGATTTTGCAGGAGGACGCCATGAAAGCAAAACGCTGGGATGATTTCGTCGCAGCGGTGAAGCCGCGGCTGGCCAAGGAAACGAAACTGCGACGCGAGGAACCGCTCGCAGCGAAGACGACGATGGGGGTCGGTGGCGCGGCGCGCGTCTACGCCGAGCCGGCGTCGGAGGCGGACCTGGCGGCGTTGCTGCGGGCGGCGGCCGCGGCGGGGGTCGCGGTGTACCCGCTCGGCCGCGGGTCCAACCTGATCGTGCCGGACGAGGGCGTGGACGGGCTCGTGCTCTCGCTGGCCCACGAGGCGTGGGCGGCGTTCGAGCCGCGTGGCGACGGCCGCGTGTGGGCGGGCGCGGGGCTGCGGCTGAAGAAGCTTTGCGGGTCGGCGGCGAAGGCCGGGCTCGCCGGCTTCGAGTTTCTCGAGGGCATCCCCGGCAGCGTGGGCGGCGCCCTGCGGATGAACGCCGGCGCGATGGGCGGCTGGATGTTCGACGTCGTCGAGGAGGTGCGGGTGATGACGCTGGCCGGCGAGGTGCAGGTGCTCGCCAAGGCGGCCATGCACGTGGACTACCGGCATTGCGCGGAACTGCACCACGCCATCGCGCTCGGCGCGCTGCTGCGGCCGGCGGCGTCGGCGGACGCGGAGGCGGTCGCCCGGCAGATCGATGTTTACCGGCGCAAGCGCCAGGAGTCGCAGCCGCGCGAGCCCAGCGCGGGGTGCGTGTTCAAGAATCCGCCGGGCAACTCCGCCGGCCGGCTGATCGACGAGTGCGGGCTGAAGGGCGAGCGGGTGGGGGACGCGGAGGTCTCGACCGTGCACGCGAATTTCATCATCAACCGGGGCGCGGCGACCGGCGCCGACGTGCTCGAGCTGGTGCGCCGGGTGCGCGCCCGCGTGCGGCAGGTCAAGGGGGTCGACCTCCAGCCCGAGGTGATGCTGTACGGGCGGGAATGGAGGGACGTGCTGTGAAGGAGCCGATCATCACGGTCCTGTGCGGCGGCATTTCCTCCGAGCGCGAGGTTTCGCTCGGGTCGGGGCTGGCCTGCGCCATCGCCCTGGCGCGGTCGTTTCCGACGCGGCTGATCGACCTGACGGCCAATGCCCTGCCGGCCGGGCTCGAGGCGCGGTCGCAGGTCGTGTTCTCGACCCTGCACGGCACGTTTGGCGAGGACGGCGCGATCCAGCGGCTGCTTGACGCGGCCGGCATTCATTACGCGGGCTGCGATGCCGCCAGCAGCGCGCTGACGATGGACAAGACGCGGACGAAGGAAACCGCGGCCGCCCGCGGCCTGCGCGTGCCGCAGGCCATCCTTTTTGCCGCGGATGCCAAGCCGGCGGTCGAGGCGGTCGTCGCCCAGCTCGGCGCCCAACTCGTGGTGAAGCCGAACGCCGAGGGCAGCAGCGTGGGACTGAGCGTGGTGGCCAATCGCGCCGAGCTGGCCGCGGCGTTCGCCCGGATCACCGCCGGTGCCTGGCTGGTGGAGCAGCGCATCCTGGGGCGCGAACTGTCGGTCGGCGTGCTCGCCGGCCAGGCGATGGGCGTGGTGGAGATCCGGCCCCGATCCGGGGTCTATGACTACGCGAGCAAGTACACGAAGGGCGCCACGGAGTATTTCGCGCCCGCCCCGCTTGACCCCGCGGTGACCGCCGCGGCGCGCCTCGCGGCCGAGACGGCGTATGCGGCCTGCGGGTGCCGCGACTACGCGCGCGTGGACTTCATGCTGTCGTCGACGAGCGAGCTTTATTTGCTGGAAATCAACACCCTGCCCGGCATGAAGGAGACCAGTTTGCTGCCGATGAGCGCTCGTTGCGTCGGGTTGGATTTCACGGCCTTGGTCAAGGAGATGGTCACACCCGCGCTGCAGCGTTTTCGCGCGGCCACTGCTTCCGCCCAACCATGAGTTCACGCCACGCCACCACGCCGCCCACGCGCAGCTGGAGGGAAATTCCCCAGCAGGTGAACCGCCGGGCCCTGTCCTCCGGCGGCCGGCGGCGCGTCGTGTTGAGCGGGTTGAAAACGGCGGGCATCGTCGCCGTCCTGGCGGGCGTGGTCTGGGGCGGGCTGGAGGTCGCGGCGACCTTCCAGGCGAATCCCCGGAAGGCGGCCGAGACCGCGCCGTCGGCGCCGGTGAAGGACCTCGTGCTCGTGACCGATGGCGTCCTCGACCAGGCGTGGCTCGCCCGCACGCTGGCGCTGCCGAAAAACACCTCGCTGATGTCGCTCGATCTTTTCCAGCTGCGGACGCGCCTGCTGGCCTCCGGGCAGGTGCGCTCGGCGACGCTGACACGCAGTTTTCCCGCGACGCTGGCGGTGAGCCTCTCCGAGCGCATGCCGGTCGCGCGCCTGTCGGCCCAGGACCGGGACGCGGAGCCGCGCACCCTGCTCGTCGCCCGCGATGGCGCGGTCTACGAGGGGGTGGGATACGACCCGGCGATGGTCCAGACGCTGCCCTGGCTCGCCGGCATGAAGCTGCTGCGCGCGGGCGGGGCCTACCAGCCGATCACGGGCATGGAATCCGTGGCGGACCTGCTGGCCAAGGCGAAGCTTGAGGCCGAGCACCTCTACGACACCTGGCGCGTGGTCTCGCTCGCCCGGCTCGAGTCCGACGGCGAGATCGAGGTTGTCACCCGCGATGAGACCAAGATCACCTTCGGCCTCACCGAGGATTTTTTCCGGCAGCTCGCGAATCTTGACGCCATCCTTGACGCCGCCAAGGCGCACCCCGAGAAATCGCCCCGAGAAATCAACCTGGCGGTGGGGGCGCAGGTGCCGGTGGCGTTCAGCGGGGTCGAGCCCGCGGACGCGTCCCGGCCCAAGCCTCCGGCACCCGCCGCACCCGCCCTCGTCCTGCCCGTCTTCCCCCATCACTAGCCCGCCTTCCTGCCCGTGAGTTCCCGTTCCACTTTCATCGGCGCCGTAGAAATCGGCACCTCGAAGATCACCGCCCTCGTCGGCGACTACACCGGCCGCGAGCTGACCATCATCGGCCATGGCGAGTGCTCCTCGCGCGGGATCATCAAGGGCGCCGTGGTTGACTTCAAGGCCGCCAGCGAATGCACGCACAGCGCCCTCGAGCACGCCATGCGGGACGCCGGCGAGCGCATCGAGCTGGTCTTCCTCGCGCAGACCGGCGGGCACCTCGAGGGATTCTACAACGAGGCCGCGGTCAACGTGAAGGCGGCCGACAACATGATCGGCGCCGAGGACATCCGGACCGTCAGCGAGCTCGCCAAGTCCAAGCAGCTCGGGCCCGGCCGCATGGTCGTCCATCACATCCGCCGGCCGTTCCGCGTCGACGGCCGGATCATCCCGGGCTCGCCGGAAAACCTGGTCGGGCAGCGGCTGGAGGTCGGCTACTGGACGGTGCACGGGCAGGAACAGCGCCTGGCGGACAACATCCATGTCATCCGCGGCTTTGGCCTGGCGGTGGACGAGCTCGTGCTCGCGAGCCTGGCGTCGGGGCACATGGTCACCACGCCCGAGGATCGCCAGCATGGCGTGCTTGCGCTCGACCTCGGTGCCGGCACGACCGACTACGTGCTGTATCGCGACGGCGGGCCGCACACGACCGGCGTCGTGCCGGTCGGCGGCTCGCACCTGACGAACGACCTCAGCATCGGCCTCCGCCTCACCGAGGGGCAGGCGGAGAAGCTCAAGCTCCGCTTCGGCCGCGCCACGGTGCAGGCGCGCGACAAGGCCGAGAAGGTCTGGCTCGACGGCAACTTCGCCATCGGCGACCGCCAGTTTCCGCGCCACGCCATCGAGCAGATCACCGCGGCGCGCACCTGGGAGCTGCTCGAGGTGGTGAAGAAGAACCTCGGCGGCGCCTTCGCGCCCGAGACCTGCGCCGCCGGCGTGGTCCTGACGGGCGGCACGGCCAAGCTCCCCGGCATCGCGGAGGCCGCGGCCAAGGTGTTCGGCGTGCCCGCGCACCTCGGGGAAACACCCGCCTGGGTCGCCGAGAACCTCCGCGACCCCGGCAACCACACCGCGCTGGGCCTGCTCTACTACGGCGTGACGGCGCAGGCCGAGCGCACCGCGACCAGCCGGCGCCGCGGCGGCCTCCTCGCCGGCGTCAAACGCCTCTTTGCCAGCGCCTGAAGCCGCCATGAATCTCAACGAACTGCCCCTCGAAAGCTCGCTGCTCACGGACCGCAACATCGCGATCAAGCTGGTCGGCGTCGGCGGCGCGGGCTCGAACGCCGTCGACCGCCTGAAGATGGAGAACCTCGAGCGCCTGCAACTCGCGGTCATCAACACCGACTACCAGGCGCTCGCGAGTTCGCCCGTGCAGGACAAGGTGCTCATCGGCATGGGCGTCACGCGCGGCCTCGGCGCCGGCGGCGACCCGGACCTCGGCCGCGAGGCCGCCGAGGCGGACCGCGAGAAGATCGCGGCGGTGGTGAAGGACTGCGACCTCGTGTTCCTCATCGCCGGCATGGGCGGCGGCACCGGCAGCGGGGCGATGCCCACCGTGGCCGAGATCGCGGCGGAGTCGGGCGCGCTCGTGATCGCGTTCGTCACCCTGCCGTTCAGCTTCGAGGGCGGCCGCCGGCTCAAGCAGGCCGAGGAGGGCCTGCTCGCGCTGCGCAAGGTCTGCGACGCCGTCATCCCGCTGCCGAACGACATCCTGCTGCAGGAGGGCGCCGACGACACCAGCGTGCTCGACTCGTTCGCGCGCGCCGACGAGTGGATCGGCCGCGGCGTGAAGTCGATCTGGGCGATGCTGTTCAAGACCGGCCTCATCAACCTCGATTTCGCCACGCTGCGGCAGATGTTCCAGCAGCGCGGCGGCAAGACGCTGTTCGGCCTCGGCGCCGGCACGGGCGACAACGCCGTGGCGGACGCCATCGCCAGCCTGAAGCTCTGCCCGCTGCTCCACACGCCGGAATTCTCGCGCAAGGCCGACCGGCTGCTCGTGAACATCATCGGCGGCACCGACCTGACCCTGCCGAAGGTGAACGAGCTGATGACCTCCATCACCGACCAGTTCGGCCGCGAGTCGCACATCATCATGGGCGCCGTGATCGACGAGGGGATGCAGAACCGCGTCGAGGTCTGCGTGCTCGGCACCAGCGACATGGGCAGCCGCAGCGTGCCGCCGCGCCGGCCGGCGCCGACGCGGGGCCGGACGAATTTGCCCCACGCCGAGGGCGCGGCCGCGCCCGCCGCCACCCGGGCACCGGAGCCCGCGCCCGCCGTTGCCGCCGGATCCGCCGCCGCCAAGGTGGCGCAGGATGAGTTTGGCTTCGGCGAGGTGGAGAGCCGCGGTCACTTTGAGAAGACCGACCGGAACCTCTTCGAGGGCCACGACCTCGACGTGCCGACCTACCTGCGCAAGGGCATCAAGATCGCGCTCTGAGGCCCGGGCACCCGGCTCGGTCCGGAATTTCCCATGATCGACGCCAGCGAGCATTATTACCACGACGACCCCAATGTCGGACATCCCGATGTCCGCACGGAACTTCCCGGAGTCGACTATTTTTTCCTCGGCAACGGCCTGATCCAGGCCGCGGTCCAGTGCGCGCCGGGCGGCGGCGCCACGCCCCTCGGCGTGCTGGTGATGAATCCGGACCGGTTGCGCAAGAAGCGCGAGGCCCTGACCATGGACCCGGTGGCCGGGCTCGGCGCCACGATGATCCGCCTTGGCCGCGGCGCGGCCAAGGGCGAGGCCCGGGCGGGGGCGTGCCAGGTGACCTGGCTGAAGCATGCCCCGGTTCCGACGGTGGTCGCGCGCTGGGCGGCCGGCGGGCTGCGGGTGGAGGAACAGTTTTCCTGCCCGTCATGGCAAAAGCCCGTGCTCTGCCGGCAGGTGACCGTGAGGAACACCGGGCGATCGGCCCAGAAGATCGAACTCCGCACGGGAGTGCGCCGGGCGGTGCTGCGCCGGCGGCTGGTGCTCCCGCCGGGCGGGAGCCGGACCCTGACAATTGCCTACACGCTCAACCGGACTGCCGACCGGGTCAGTTGCGCGTGCGTGCGCCGGGTTCCGCCGGACGCTGCCGCGCGCAAATTCTGGGGCGGCTTGGCGAAAGTCTCGTTCGCGCACCCGATGCTCGACCACTTTTTCTCGGCCTCCAAGGTCCAGTTGCCGGTCGGCGTCTCGCGCGCCGGCTGCGTGGACGGAAGCATCTGGCAGTACAACCTGGAATGGGTGCGCGACCAGTCGGTGGTCGCGCTGGCGCTCACCATGATCGGCGCCTCGGGACCGGCGACCACGATGCTCACGCGGCTGCTGGACCGGTTCGTGACACCGGACGGCGACACGCTTGACTCGAGCGTGAAGCGCAATCCCGCGGACATCGAGCTGGACCAGAACGGCTACCTGCTGTGCACGCTGAAGGACTACGTGCTCTGGACCGGGAATCTGGACCTGGTGCGGGCGAATTGGGCCAAGATCGTCGCGGTGGCGGAGTTTCCGCTGCGCCAGGTGTTCCGCCATCCGCCGAGCGGCCTGCTGGCGAACTGCCGCGAGTTCTGGGAGCGACACCACGCGCACGGCATCCGGCCCGGCATGGAACTGGTCTACCAGGTTTACGTCATCGAGGGTTTGGCCGCGGCGGCGATCCTGGCGCGGCTGACCGGCCACCACGCCGAGGCGTTGCGCTGGGATCACGAGTCGGCCCGGCTCAAGCAGGCGATGCTCGGCGACAAGCGGTTCCGGATGCACGATGCGCGCGGCTTCATCAAGCGGCGCGGCCTGGACGGGCGGGTGCAGGAGACCATCACGGCGGATCGCGGCATCGGCCTGCCGGCGGCGGTGCCGCTCGGTGGGCGTGGGCCACACCGGCTCAACCCCGACACCTCGGCGGCGCTGCCGATCGCGCTGGGGACCATCCCGCCGCGCTCGCCGCTGGCCCGGCGGACGATGCAGTCGCTCGAGAAACTTTGGAACCAAGACTGGAAAACCGGCGGTTACGGACGCTACGACGTGACCTCGGAGCCGGATTCGCCGGGCGGCTGGCCGTTCGCGTCGCTGTTCCTCGCCCGGGCTGCGGTGGAGGCGGGCGACGACGCGAAGGCCTGGCGCATCCTGCGTTGGCTCGGCGCGGTGCCGGGGGCCGGGGCCGGCACGTGGTTTGAGTTTTACGGGCGGCGGTTGGCACCGCCGTTTCCCCAGGTGGGCATCGTGGTCTGGAACTGGGCGGAGCTGATCGTGCTCTACGTGCAGCACATCCTCGGCGTGCAGCCGCAGGAACACGGGCTGCGCCTCCGGCCGCGGCTGCTCTCGGGCGTGAAGGGCGCGGAAGCGACCTTCGTGCTGCGTGGCCGGCGCCTGACGCTGAAGGTCGGGCGCAAGTCCGGCCGCGGGCGCGCCTCGTTTCGCACCGCGGCGCCGGTGCTGCCGGCCGGGCCGGGCGAGGTGGTCGTCGCCTACGGCCGGCGTCCGCTGACGGTCGTTGCCCGGGTCTGATCCGGCCCGGTCCGGGCGGGGAGGCGGTACCCCTTGGCAAATGCCCGGGGTTCTGTATTGTCTCCCGAATGTTTGTCGACGAGTGCACAGTTAAACTTCAGGCCGGTGACGGCGGGCGCGGTTGCGTGAGCTTCCGCCGGGAAAAATACGAGCCCTGGGGCGGCCCCAATGGCGGCGACGGCGGGCGGGGTGGCGACGTCATCCTCGTCGGCGACGTCAACACGAACAACCTCGTGGACTACAAGTACAAGCCCCACTGGAGCGCGGAGCGCGGCGAGCACGGGCTCGGCTCGGACCAGTTCGGGAAGGACGGGAAGCATTGCGTCATGCGGCTCCCCCTCGGCACGGTCGTGACCGATGTCGCGACGGGCAAGGTGGTGGCCGAGATCATCGAGGACGGGACGCAGATCATCCTCTGCAAGGGTGGCAACGGCGGGTGGGGCAACACGCATTTCAAGTCCTCGACCAACCGGGCGCCGAAGCGCGCCAATCCCGGCCAGGACGGCGAGGGCGGCAGCTACCGGCTGGTCCTGAAGAGCATCGCGGACGTCGGGCTGGTGGGCTTTCCCAACGCCGGCAAGTCGTCGCTCACCACCGCCATCACCCACGCGCGCCCCAAGACCGCCGCCTATCCCTTCACCACGCTGCACCCGCAGATCGGCGTCATCGACTTTCCCAACGAGCTGACGGGCGGCCGCCGGCTGCTGCTGGCCGACGTGCCGGGGCTGATCGAGGGCGCGAGCGAGAACCGCGGGCTCGGCCACCGCTTCCTGCGCCACATCGAGCGCTGCGCCGTGCTCCTCGTCCTCCTCGACATGGCCGGCACCGACGCCCGCGACCCGCGCGAGGATTACCGGCACCTCCTGCACGAGCTCGAGCTCTACGACCCGGCGATGCTCGCCAAGCCGCGCATCGTGGTGGCGAACAAGATGGACCTGCCGGAGGCCGCCACGCACCTCGCGAAATTCCAACGGCGCTACAAGACGGCGGACGTGATGAAGATCTCCTGCCGCACGGGCGACGGGCTGGAGCGCTTGAAGAAACAATTGCTAAAACGGGTGACCGCCCTCCGCGGCCGCGAAAAAATATCGCCTCGCCCGAAGGCCTGAGTCACACTCCCGGCTCCGATATGCTCCCGGAACACCGCCAACTCCTGATGCGCTCCAACCGCCTGCTGGGCGCGGGCCTGGTCGAGGCCAACCTGGTGAAGCTGGACGACCTCGAGAAGGCCAACGAGAAGCTGCTCGAGCTCATGTCGGCGGACGAACCGCGGCAGAGCACCGTGCTCGGCATCCTGGCCTACCAGATGAAGGCGCTGCGCGAGGAGGACCTGCTCCAGCACATCGTCGACAACGAAGGCTGCGGCCTCGTCGACCTGCGCGGCTACGACGTGCCCGACGAGGTGCGAAAAAACACGGACATCAACACGTGCTGGGCGACCTGGTCCGTGCCGTTCGACCACGACGAGGATTTTCACTTCATCGCCACGGCATACTACCTGAGCCCGGCGGTGCGGAGCTTCTGGGAGAAACAGTACACGGGGCCGATCCTGTGGTTCGGCAGCACGATCGAGATCATCGCCGACTACCTGGAAAAGCTCGCGGCCGACCGGATCGCCCCGATGCCGGCGGTCCCGGGCGGCTCGCCCACGCCCTTCGGGACGGGGCCGGCCACCTCCCGGGCGCCCTTTCCCACCGGTTCCCGGTCGCCGTTCCCCACGCCGGCGCCCAGTGCGGCGCCCGCGGGCGGAGCGCGGGCACCGTTCGGCACGATCGCGCCGTTCCCGGCCCGGACCACCGGCTCGGCGCCGCCGTTCCCCGGGAAGACGGTCGAGCCCGTGCCCCTCGCGCACCTGAAGACGCCGCCCCCGCCGGCCCCGCCGCCGGCCAAGCGCACCTGACGCCATGCCCCTCGGAAAAGTCCAGACCCAGATCGTCGCCAAGCTCGTGGAAATGGGCCGGCTGTCCGAACGGCAGCGCGACGTCATCGCCGCCGTCACCGCGGACCTGAATGGCGACGCCCTCGACCGGCTGCTCCAGGAGGAGCACCGCATCTCCCCGCTGCAGATCCTGGTGGCCAAGAGCCGCGCGCTCGGCCTCGCGCCCTACAACATTTCCCGCTACAAGATCACGCCGAGCACGTACGAGCGCATCCCGCAGGAGTTCTGCATCGAGAACCTCGTGGTGCCGGTGGGGCAGGTGGGCGACTTGCTGCTGGTGGTGTTTGCCAACCCCTTCGAGGTCACCGTCCCGGCGAAGATCCACGAGATGACCGGCCTGAAGGTCGTGCGCATGCTCGGCCGCGAAAAGGACATCCGCGACAAGTTCAACCAGGGCGCCAACAACCAGTCCACCGGCTTCGACGACGTGGTGCAGCAGATTGGCGCCGAGTTCGGCAACGTCATCCAGGTCAGCGAGGACGACCTCGTCAACGAGGAGTCCGGCCCGATCATCCAGCTCGCGAACCGCATCATCGAGGACGCCTACTTCGCGGGGGCGAGCGACATCCACGTCGAGCCGCAGGAGAACGAAATCATCGTCCGGTACCGCATCGACGGCCTTTGCCAGGAAAAGCTCCGCCTCCCCGCCAAGGTCGCCCCCGCGCTGGTCGCCCGCGTGAAGATCATGTGCAACCTCGACATCTCCGAGCGGCGCCTGCCGCAGGACGGGCGCATCATCTTCAAGCAGTACACCAAGAAGACCCTCGACCTCGACTTGCGCGTCTCGACCGCCCCGCTCAACCACGGCGAGGGCCTCGTCATGCGTATCCTCGACAAGCAGAAGGCGACCCTGCCGCTGCCCGCGCTCGGCTTCTCCGAGGAGAACCTCGCCAAGTACCGCGAGATCATCCGCCAGCCCTACGGCATGATCCTGCACTGCGGCCCGACCGGCTCCGGCAAGTCGATGACGCTCTATTCCGCGCTCAACGAGATCAACTCCCCCGAGATCGTCATCCGCACCGCGGAGGACCCGATCGAGTACACGCTCGCCGGCATCAACCAGATGCAGATGCACCGGCAGATCGGCCTCACCTTCGCCACGGCGCTCCGCTCCTTCCTCCGGCAGGACCCCGACATCATCCTCGTGGGCGAAATTCGCGACAAGGAGACGGCGGACATCTCCGTCGAGGCCGCGCTCACCGGTCACTTGCTGCTCAGCACCCTGCACACCAACGACGCGCCGAGCACGGTCGCCCGTCTGACCGACATGGAGATCGAGCCGTTCATGATCTCGTCGTCGCTCCTGTGCGTCTGCTCGCAGCGCCTCGCGCGCCGCGTCTGCAAGACCTGCCGCATCGCCTACACGCCCCACGGGCGGGAAAAGGAGATCATCGAGAAGGCGATTGGCTGGAGCGGCCAGATCTTCAAGCACAGCCCCCGCGGCTGCTCCAAGTGCAACAACAGCGGCTACAAGGGCCGGATCGGCATCCACGAGCTGATGGTGACCAACGACGAGCTGATCGAGGGCATCAACAAGAAGGCCGAGACTTCCGAGATCAAAAAAATCGCCATGCGCGGCGGCATGAAGACCCTCCACCAGGACAGCATGTACAAGGTCAAGGAAGGCCTGACCACGATGGAGGAGGCGATCGCCACTGTCCCCGCGGACCTGTGATGGCGGTCGCACCCTTGCCCCGCATGACAATGCCGCCGCCGCGCGCCCGCCACGCGCCCCTCGGTTTCGCGCTGATCCTCCTGCCCTGAAAACCTTTCCCGCCCGGCGCTTCCCGGCGCACTCCCGCCACTGATGCACTCCCCCCGATACTTTCTCCTCTTTTTGCTCGGCCTGTCCGCAGTGCTGACCGCCGGCTGCGGGCGCAAGGAAGTCACCTCCCTCCAGCGCAAGCAGGCCGCGAGCCTCGTCAGCGAGGCGGATTTTGCCCTCACCCTGCGCGACAACGCCCGGGCGGAGACCCTGCTGACCCAGGCGGTGGCGGCCTGCCCCGACACGCCGGACTACTGGCTCAAGCTCGGCTCGGTGCGCCGCCGGCTGGACAACCGCGCTGGGGCCAAGGCCGCGTATGAGGAACTGCTCGACCTCGCCAAGGCGAACTACAAGCGCGATGCCAAGAACACCCAGTCGCTGCTGCAGCAGATCTACGCCCTGGCGCTGCTTGGCCGGATGGACGACGCCCGCGCCGTGCTGGAAAAGGCCCGGAAGAATCATCCCGACGACCGCAATATCCGCAAGTTTGTGGAGGACGGGTCGCTTGACCGCCTGCCGGACGACCCGGCGTTCAAGGACATGGCGCTCTGAGTCGCAGCGGCGCGATGCACGACTACTGGCTGGAGTTTTCCAAGGTCGCGCTCGCCCACCTGCTCGCCGTGGCGAGCCCGGGCCCGGACTTCGCCATCGTCCTCAAGCAGAGCCTGACCCACGGCCGCCGCACGGCGATCTGGACGAGCATTGGGATCGGCACGGGCATCCTGCTGCACATCACCTATTCGCTGCTCGGGCTCGGGCTGCTGATCCACAGCTCGGCGACCTGGTTCACCGTGGTGAAATACGCCGGTGCGACCTACATCGCGTGGCTCGGCGTGCAGGCGCTGCGGACCAAGCCGTACGAGGCGACCGCAACCAACCGTGGAGCCGCCCCGGCCCTGCCGAAGCCCCACGGGGCGTTTGCGACCGGCTTCCTGACCAACGCGCTGAATCCGAAGGCGACGCTGTTCTTCATCTCGCTGTTCGTCCTGCTCGTCAGCCCGCACACGCCGAAGCTCATCCAGGCCGCCTACGGCCTGTGGATGACGCTCGCGACGATGGCGTGGTTCACGCTCGTGTCGGTGCTGTTCACCCGCGAGGACGTCCGCGGCCGGTTCCTGAGCCACGGCCACTGGATCGACCGCGCGCTCGGGGTCGTCTTTCTCGCCTTCGCCCTCAGCCTCGCCCTGGCGACGGTACGGTGAGGATGGTCACACAAACACCCCGCCACCGAGGAGTTTTTCGCCGGCGTAGAGCGCCAGGATCTGGCCGGAGGCGAGCGCGCGCTGGGGTTGGTCGAATTTGATCGAGGCGGACTGAGGCGGCGCGTTAGGGATAACGCGCCCTACCTCCGGAATGAATTCACAGAAAACGCGCGGGTCGCGGTAGCGGACGCGACACTCGATCCGGCGGGCCGTTGTGATCGGCTCGCCGATGAAACTCAGGCTGTGCACCCGGCACTCGCTGGTCCATAGGCCCGGCGCCTCGGGTCCGTCGAAGGCGACGAGCAGTGCGTGGTCGACCGCGCGCTTGCCGACCACGACATACGCCTTGTCGTCGGTGTTGGAGGGAATCCGGATGCCCCGGCGCTGGCCGATGGTGTAGTAATGCAGTCCGCGGTGCTGGCCGATGACCGCGCCGTCGGTCGCGCGGACAATCGGACCCGGATGCTCGGGCACGTAGGCTTTCAGAAAGTCCGCCATCTTCACCTCGCCGATGAAGCAGATGCCCTGGCTGTCCTTCTTGGCGGCGGTCGGCAGATTGGCCTCGGCGGCGAGCCGGCGCAGCTCGGGTTTGGCCAGATGCCCGATGGGAAACCGCGCGAACCGGAGCTGTTCCTGCGAGAGCAGCGCGAGGAAATACGACTGGTCTTTGTTCTGGTCGGCACCCTCGAGGAGATCGAATTGAGGTTCCGAAACTGTAGGGGCGCCGTCTTGCGGCGCCCGGCTTGGGCCGTCCGTCGGAAGGGCGCTGCAAGACAGCGCCCCTACAGTTGTTGATGCGGCAGTTGTTGATGCAACCCGCCGGGCATAATGCCCGGTGGCGAGGGCGGAAAACCCCTCCGCCGCGGCGTAAGCGCGGAACACCCCGAACTTCACCCGGCTGTTGCACATCACGTCGGGATTCGGCGTCAGGCCGCGCTGGTAGCCGTCGAGCAGGTAGTCCACGACGAGCCGGCGGTAGTCCGCCATCAGGTTGACGATCCGAAACTCGATGCCGAGTTTTTCGCACACCGCGCGGGCGTCCTCGATGTCCCGCTGCCACGGGCAATCGCCGATCACGTTGTCCTCGTTGATCCAGTTCTTCATGTACGCCCCGACGATCGGCACGCCCTGCTGTTGCAACAGCAGCGCGGCGACGGAGCTGTCGACGCCGCCGGACATGGCGACGAGGATCTTTTCGGGTGCAGCCACGCCGAGAAACGACGCGGGGCCGCGACGCTTTGTCAAACGAACGCGGCTGAGATCAGAGGGTAGGGCGCTGCTCGCAGGCGCTTTGCTTCTTTGATCTGGTAGCTACGAGCGTGAGCGAGTGGAGGTTCG
>CAIQKV010000025.1 GCA_903872505.1 uncultured Opitutia bacterium | reverse complement strand
CTTGTTAATACCAGGATCAATCGAATAGCGCATTTTGGGAATGCCGCCGGGCGGCAGGCCCGTGGTGTCATTGACGCCATAATCTTCAGGAACTTCGCGTATCTTGCGCACCAAGCCCAGCGCGCGCGCCTCCTCCATCGACCGCACCGTGCGGGACCGCGCCACGTCGAGGCCGATCTTGATCATGGCCTGCTTGAAGAGCTCCCGGTCCTCGCCCTTGTTGATCGCCTCACTCTTCGCGCCGATCATCTCCACGCCGTATTTCTCGAGGATGCCGGCCTTGTGCAGCTCCATCGAGAGGTTCAGCGCGGTCTGCCCGCCGAGCGTCGGCAGCAGGGCCGACGGACGCTCCGCGGCGATGATGCACTCGAGAAACTCCACCGTAAGCGGCTCGATGTAAGTCACATCGGCAAACTCCGGATCCGTCATGATCGTGGCGGGATTGGAGTTCACGAGGATCACCCGGTAACCCTCCTCCTTCAGCGCCTTGCAGGCCTGCGTGCCCGAATAGTCGAACTCACAGGCCTGGCCGATGACGATCGGGCCGGCGCCGATGATCAGGATGGACTTCAGGTCGGTGCGTTTGGGCATGCGCGTAGATTTCGGTGAGGGTTGAGAGCCCCGAAACGCGCGGCAAGCGGGAAAGCGCCCCTCCCTGCAAATCGCGCGGGCTCGCCTACCCGGGTCTGTTGATCGTGATGAGCGGCCCTACTGCCGCCGCCGGGGGTGTCGCTGGGGTTGCGGGCGCCCGCCGCGGGTGATATCAGCAAGGAGTAATGCTCTCGGCCGAGACACGGTTACCGTGGCGGCTTCCGGGTGGCACGTCGGTTCCCGGACGCCACCGCCCCGCGGCGGTGGACGGAGGCGAGTTAGGCGGTGCATTCAACCCCTTGACCCCATGAAGACGACAAAGCTGCAAGTGGTTCCCCTCGGTGTCCTGGCGACATTTCTGCTGCTGGGCGGATGTGAAGCCGTGCCCAAGCGCACGGGCGACGAAGGCGAAGGCCGGCTCTACGCCAAGCGGAAGCCGGCCCAGTCCGAAGACATCTCACTCGCCGGGCCGGCGGCCGAGGCCAAACCCTCGGGCCGGAAGAAATCGCGGCGTGGCGCGGGTGACGAAGGCGAAGGCCAGATCCACTCCAAGCGGGCAGCGGATTCGTCCGAGCAACCCTCATCCGCCGCCGCACAGCGGCCCACCGCACCGGCCGGCGGCCTCTACCTGGTGGATGCCCAGCTGAACATTGACACCCTCGACGGCGCGGCCTTCGACCCGGTGCGGGGCACGCTGTCCCTGTTCGGCCACCGCAGCCGGACCGACGGCGCCGCGGACCAGCCCTACCTCCAGCTCTTGGCGGCGGCGCTCGATGCGCGGCAGCCGCAGCTGAGCCTGGAATGGACCCCCGCGTCGCAACGCGACGTCGACCAGGCCCTGGCGCGCTTCAGTGACGACCGGAACAACGATGCGCTGACGACCGAGATGGCCCACATCTTCGACGCGCAGGGCCAGCTGAACCGCCGCGGCGCCGGTTTCTTCCGGGCGCTGGGCGTGAATGTGTGGGTGGGCATGAACCGCTATGAGTTCAACGGCGCCCTCCTGACCGCGGCGGGCCGGCCCGGCGCGGGCGAGGCGCTGCGGACCTTCGGCAACATGATCGAGGCCATCAAGCGCAACGACGCGGAGGCCAAGCGGACCACCGTGGAGGAGCTGGCCCGCGCCTTGGGCCTGTACGACTTCATCGCCGAAAATGCCAGGCACTTCCGCAACGGGGAAATCTCCGAGACCGAGCTGATGGACCGGGTCTGGCCACGGATCGTGAGCGGACTGGCCCAGGCGTTTGGCTGGGATGACGGCCCGTACATCGAGAAATACTGGCGGCTTCGACGCAGCGGCATGGCCTACGATGCCGCCAACGACGAGGTTCTCTGGGACATCCAGCACGACCTGAACCGCCTGCCCCGCCAGGCGCTCGACGCGATCACCGCCACCAAGTCCGAGGTCGTGGTGCCGCCCGAGGTCATGCGGGACGTGCTGGGCGTGGAGCCCCGCGTGCGTCCCGTGCTGACCGGCCTGCCCGACCATACGCGGCTGGCGCTGACCGCCTGCCAGGCCGACACCTTCTGCAAGACGCTTTTCGACCAGCCCGAGGTCGCGGCCAAGGTGCCGCGGTACCAGGGTTATTTTGCCTGGCTGCGGGCGCGCGGGGAGCATCCGGTGGCCGGCGACGGCCACCTCTGGACCAGCCCCGGCAACTTTGAGCTCATGGAATCTCCCGACGGCCGCGTGCTGCGCTTCGGGCGAACCCCCGTGGTCTTTCACATTGAGGAATACCTGTCCGGACGGCGCAGCGTCGCGCGGCCGCAGCTCAGCGCCTACGCGGACCTGCTCACGTCCTGCTACGACGACATCGCCCGGGAATATCCCGTGATGCACCAGCTGCGGGAATGCATGAAGGTGGTCGCGCTGGCCCACTGGCTCCAACAGCACGGCTACGCGGTGTCCCTGCCGCAGGCGGGCCGCGAGAGCGTGAATCTGCCGCGCGAGCTGCCCGGCGTGATCTACATGGTCATGGCGCTCCAGCAGGGGCCCATTGGCGAGATCCTGACCGCGGCGGGCGGCGTGGACTACGGCGGTGACCGAAACTGGAATTATGCCCCGCGCGATTTGCCGGCCCCCGGTTCCGATCTGGTCGACGAGACCGGCCGCCAAGTCCGCGAACAGATGGAGCGGCTCCTGCACAGGAAGTTCGAGACGCCCGTGCCCCATCCCTTCGCTGAGGTGACCAAGTCGGAAATTGACGGCCGCCAGGTCACCACCGTGACCGTCGCGGCCAACGCCCCGGCGGAGCGGGGCCCGGCCCCGGGCGTCCAGGCTCAGCGCCTCGCCGACGAGCAGGCCGTGCTGTTGTGGAAGGCCGACGACCTGGCCGGCGCAGCCAAGGCCTACCGCCAGCAAATCGAAGCCGCCGCCGGCGACCCGGTCCTGCAGGCCTCGCTGCATGCCCAGCTCGCGCGCGTGCTGCACCAGATGGGCGACGACTCGAGCGCCCTGCGCGAACTCAAGCTGGCCCAGCAACTCGATCCGCAGTCGCCCATCTTCGATCTGCTCCTTGCCGAGGTGGCCGAGCAGAGTGGAGACCTTGCCGGGGCCCGGGAGGCCCTGCTGCGCTACCTCAAGAACGATCCCAACAACCAGGCCGCTGCCAAGATCCTCGCCAGCATCGAGGCCCGGCTGAAGGGTGGCTCCGTCCCCGCCGGCGGACGCCTGGCCATGGCGCAGGCCCACGCCCAGGCGTCGATTCTGAACGGCCCCGACGAAGCCGCCAAGGCCGCCGACCGGATCATCCAGAGCGACCCCGTGATCCAGGATTTGCAGAAAAACTGGGCCAGCTCGATGGCGTCCCGGCAGCAACTGGAAGCGACCCTCAGCTCGCTGCGTTCGCAGCTCGCCACGACGTCGAACCCGACGGAGCGGCAGCAGCTGGAGTCCGGCGTGGCCGCGTTCCAAGGCCAGATCACCCAGGCCGAGGCGCAGGCGAAGCAACTGGCCGGCGAGATCGAGAAACGCGTCAAGCTGATCAAAGACACCCAGGGTGGCCCCGCCCCCACCGGCGGACGCATGGCCACGGCGCAGGCCCGCGCCCAGGCGTCGGTCCTGAACGGCCCCGATGAGGCCGCCAAGGCCGCCGAGTGGACACCGCCAGTCAACCTGCCGCCGCTCCACCTCTCCGGCGTCAAAGCCACCGACCGGATCATCCAGAGCGACCCCGTGATCCGGGATCTGCAGAAGAATTGGGCCAGCTCGGTGGCGTCCCAGCAGCAATTGGAGGCAACCCTCAGCTCGCTGCGTTCGCAGCTCGCCACGACGTCCAATCCGACGGAGCGGAAGCAGCTGGAATCCGGCGTGACCACGCTCCAGGGCCAGAGCACCCAGACCGCGGCGCAGGCCAGGCAGCTGGCCGGCGAGATCGAAAAACGCGTCAAGCTGATCATCGACACCCAGGTCGAGACCGCCACGCCGGCTCCCGACCAGGCCAGCCCGCCGCCCCCGAATCCCGCGGGAACGAAAACCCCATGACGCCCTCCCGGCTCGCCGCCGCTCTCCGCTGGCCGGCCCGGCTGCTGCTCTGGGCCGGGCTGGCCGTCGCCACGGTCCGGGCCGAGCCGATTCCCGCCCTCGGCCGCGTGCCGGCGGGACTGCCCGGCGACGTGACGAGCCGCCTCGCCTCGCGGCGGCAGGAACTCGAGCGGCAGCTGAATCGCTTCCTGGCCGAGGCGGAGGCCTTCAACCGGAAGCGCCCGGAGGATCAGACCGACGCGGAGTACCAGGCCCTGCTGGCACGCCGCGCGCAGTACATCAGCCTGGTGCGGGCCTTCAACCGCGAGGAGGAGGAAGCCGTGGCGGCCGCGGGCAACGAGTCGGAGCCAGCCCGGTTCACCCGGGATCGCGCCGCCTGGGTCCGTGACGAACAGGTCGCGATCGCGCGGCGGCTGCAGGAACCCAACCGCCTCTGCACCGCCATCACGGCCTCGTTGAAAATCAAGGAGCCGCCCCTGCCCTACAAGACCTTTGCGGAACTGCAGCCCGGCGATGTCCTGCTGCTCGCACCCGACGACGCCAAGAGCCGGCTGATCCGCTGGGCGGACCGGTTTTCCTCGTCGGCGCCGGACTCGCCGGCGTCCCACACGGTGCTGTTCCTCCGGGAGGTGAAGGGCCGGCGGCTGTTCCTGGACAACCAGGGCGGCGAGGGCATGGCAATCATCACCGAGGAGGAATTCCTGCGGCACTATGCCGGGCGGCTGCCCGCCTCGAGCGTGGCCACCCTGCGGGAACCCGGCTGCAGCGTGGCCCAGCCGCTGGCGCCGCAGGAGGCGCAGCACCTCTGGAAGGAGGCCGCCCAACTCGCGGGGCGCCAGCTGGCCGACCGCGAGCGGAAGGCCCGAAACTGGGTGGATACGAGCGACTATGGCCTGTACGGCGACGACAACATGGTGTGCTCGGAGGCCAGCCGGTGGGCGCTCGTCCGCGGGCTGGCCGCCAGCCGGCCCGAGCTGCGCCTGCCCGAGACGAAGTCACCACTGAAGAAGTTGCTCGGGATCTACTACGGTCCCGCCAACTTCTACAGCGATCAGGAACATTTTCTCGTCACCCCGCTGGGGGTGCCGGCGCGCGCGCCTTGACGTCCCGGGCTCCCGCGGGCGGCGTCACCCTGGCAGGTGGCGGTTCAGATTTTCTCGAATACACCGCGGAGGGAAAGTTGCCCGACCGCGCTCCCGGTTGCCGGAACCCGGTCGAGCCGAGGAGCCCGGAGGCCCGCCATTTCCCCGACGGCCGGCAAAACTCTCAGCCGCCCACAGACGAGTCGGCGGCCACAGGCCACGCCGCGGGCGACTACCCCACCTTGCCCACGTCGATCCCCAGCACCTTCGCGGCGGCCGCCTTGTCGTCGTGGCAGGCGTGCAGGACGAGGTCGATATACTGCTTTTCCTGGCCGGCCAGGTACTCGGCCAGCGTCGGCCAGTGCTGCAGCTCGCGCAGGCGCAGCGGCAGCTGTTCCGAGGTGATCACGCGGGACTCGGTCATCGCGACGACCTTCGAGACCACCTGGAAAAGCTCGGTCAGGTTGCCCGGCCAGTGGTAGGCGGTCAGGATGGCCATGGCGTCGTCCGTGAATTCCACGAAGTTCGCATCAAAGTGCGGGTTGGCCGCGGTCGAGGCGTATTTCTTGACGAGCAGGGGGATGTCCTCGGGCCGTTCCCGCAGCGCGGGCATCCGCATCGGCAGCGAGGCGACCCGGTAGAACAACTCGTCGTGGAACCGGCCCTCGTCGGTGAGCTTTTCCAGGTCCTCGGTGGTGGTGCAGATCAGGCGGAACCCGTGCGCGGTGTTGCGCAGCACGCCGACGAGCTCCTTCTGCACCGCCAGGGAGAGGCACTGCAAGTGCTGGAGGAAGAGCGTGCCGCCTTTCGCCTGCTGCACCCAGGCGCCGCCGGCGCCGTTCACGCCCAGCAGCCCCTCGCGAAAATTGGCCTCCGAGCTGAGCGAGCAATCGATGCGGACCAGTTGCGCCCCGGGGGTCCCGCCGGCGGCGTGGAGCAGTTCCGCCACGGCGGACTTGCCGGTGCCGTTCTCGCCCTGCAGGAGCACGGGGCTGCGCACCGCCGCCAGCTTCCGGACCTGCTGGATGAGCTTCTTCATCACCGGGCTCTGGCCGATCAGCCGGCCCTCGAAATCCTCGGCCTTGGCGCTCGGGGCGAGGCCCGCGAGCGCGCGCTCGTCCTGAAACTGCTTGAATTCAACGCCGCGCTTGAGCGTCGCGATCAGGTCGTCGACCCGGAACGGCTTCTGGAGGTAGTCGAACGCGCCGAACTTCAGCGCCTGCACCGCGTTCTCGGTGCTGGCGTAGGCCGTCATGATGATGACGATCGACTTGGGATCCCACAGCTTGAGCTGCTTCAGGAGCGTGATGCCGTCCATCGGCTTCATGTCGATGTCGGCGAGCACCAGGTCGAACTTCTCCTTCTTGTAGCGTGCCAGCGCCTTCTCCCCGTCGGTGGCGAACGCGGTGATGAACCCGGTGGGCTGGATGACCGCCTCCAGCATCTCGTGGATCGAGAGGAGGTCGTCGACAATGAGAACGGAAGGCATGGGAAGGGAAGGCGCCCCGCCGGGGCGGGACGAAGTCTATCGGCGCCGCGGCTTTTACTGCAGGCCGCCGGCGACCGCACCGAGTTGGAAGATCGGAAGGAACATCGCCATGACGATGCCGCCGACCACGACGCCGAGAAAGACGATGAGGATCGGCTCGATCAGCGAGGTCAGCGCGGCGACCGTGGCCTCGCACTCGACGTCATAAAAGTCGGCGATCTTGCCCATCATGCCGTCGACGTTGCCGGTGGACTCACCCGCCTTGACCATGTGCTTCATCATCGGCGGGAAAAAGGAGTTGGCGGCGAGCACCTCGGAGACCTGGCCGCCCTGGCTGACGTGCTTGGCGATCTCCGAGCAGGCGTCCTCGATCTGGACCTTGCCGCTGGCCGCGGACACGATCTCGAGGGTGCGCAGGATCGGCACGCCGGAACGGATGAGCGTCGCGTAGGTGCGGCAGAAGCGCGAGAGGGCGATCTTGTGGACAAGGTTGCCGAAGATCGGCGCCCGGACGAGGAACTTGTCCTTCTGGCGGCGGCCGTTGGGCGTCGCCACGAACTTGCCCATGCCGAAGTAAACGCCGTAGGCGCCCAGACCCACCGCCCACCACCACTTCTTCATGAAGTTCGACAGGTCGATCAGGAACTGGGTGGGCGCGGGCAGCTTCGCGCCGAAGTCCGCGAACATCGCCGCGAACACCGGGATGACGAAGATCAGCAGCACGTTCACCAGGGCCACGGCGAGGCCGATGACCGCGATCGGGTAGGTCATGGCCGACTTGACCTTCTTGGTCAGCTTGACCGTGGACTCGAAATAGCCCGCCACCTTGCCGAGGATCTCGGCCAGGCCGCCGCTCGCCTCGCCCGCCTCGACCATGGAGACGAAGAGCGTGTTGAACGAGTTGGGAAACTTCCGGACGGCCGAGGAAAACGAGTTGCCGGACGAGATGTCCGTGCGCACGTCGCGGATGACGATGCGGAAGCACTGGTCCTCCGTCTGGTCCTGCAGGGCCTCGAGGCACTGCACCAGGGGCAAACCGGCGGTGAGCAGCGAGGCCAGCTGCTGCGTGAAAATGGCCAGCTCGCCCATCGGGAGCTTGTACTTCTTGGACTTCTTCTCGAGCGACTTCAGCTTGGCCAGCGTCTGCGCCGTCTTCAGGTTGGTACGGTTTTTCGACGAGCCATCCAGCAACCCGCCGGCGGATTGCCCTGACGATGCAGAGGTAATTAAAGCCATAGCCAAAACAGGCAAACTTGCCCGGCCCTTGGCCGCAACCTCATTTCAAGCCAACTGCAGTAAAAAACTTGCGACGTCGGGGGCCGGAAGCGCCCGAACGCAGGCTTGACCCCGTCTCCGCCTGCCCCCGAAGCTGCCGGCACCGCCCCGCGGGTGTAGTTTAGTGGCAAAACTCCTCTCTTCCAAAGAGGTATCGTCGGTTCGATTCCGTCCACCCGCTCCAATCCGCCCGAGCCACGCGGTGGCGCCGGGCATGGAGCGCAGCAGGGTGCCCGCACCGATTTTGGCGCGCGCCGCGCCCGCGTCCTGCGTAGTTTCCGCCGGACGAAAATCCGCCGGAATCGGCCGCAGTTCCCGGCCGGCTCAGCGCACCGGCTTGCCCACCCCACCCGCCGCAATCCAGCGGTCCACCTCCTGCGCCAGCACCTCGAGCGGCATTGAGCCGCCGCGCAGGACCAGGTTGTGGAATTCCTTGATGGAGAATTTCGGGCCCAGCGCGGTCTGTGCCTTTTCGCGCAGCTCCAGGATGCGCAGTTGGCCGATCATGTAGGAGCACGCCTGGCCGGGCCAGACGATGTAGCGCTCGGTCTCCTGCGCGGTGAACCCGTAGTCGATCACCTGCTGGCGCGTCCACTTCAGGTGGTGCAGGCCCGTGTCGGCTACGAGCCGGCGGGCGCGGAAGAGCTGCAGGTTGAGGAAACCCAGCTTTCCCGGCAGGTCGCCGTCATACCAGCCGTTCTCCGCGGCCAGCCGCTCGGCGTAGAGCGCCCAGCCCTCGACGTACGCCGAATTGAAGCCGAACACGCCCAGCTTGCGGTAGCGCGGCAGGTCCGTGGACTCCTGCTGGATCGTGATCTGAAAATGATGGCCGGGCACCGCCTCGTGGTACGCGGTGGACTTCAGCCCCACGCCCAGCCAGGTCACGCGCGGGCCGAGGTCCGCCAGCGGCAGCCAGTAGATGCCCGGCAGCGTCCCGTCGGGCGCCGGGGCCGAGTAATGCGCCGCGGCGCTTTTTTCGGAAAACGCGGGTTCGCGCTTCACTGTGACCGGCGCCTTCGGCCGGAGGTCAAAGCACGCGGCCGAGCGTTTCTGGGCATCCTGCACCAAGGCGTCCACCTTGGCCACGAGCTCCATCCGCGGATCGGGCTCCGCGGGCGGATTCAGCTTCGCGTTCAGTTGCTCAATGCGCTCCTGGATCGTGCCGTCCTTGTAGCCCAGTTGCTGCAGGATCGTCTCCATCTCGGCTGACACGCGTTCGACCTCGCGCAAACCGATCGCGTGGATCTCGTCCGGGGTCAGCTTCGTGGTGGTGAGCGTCTCCAGGTTGTTCGCGTAATATTCGGCGCCGTGCGGCAGCCGCCACGCGCCGGCCTCGTCGGTCGCGCGGGGCAGCTGCGCCGCCACCAGGTCGCGCACGCGCCGGTACGCGGGAATGATGTTCGCGCCCACTTCCTTCGCCGCCGCAGCGACGAATTGCGCGCGCTGCTCCGCCGTCACGGCGGTGCCGAGCGCGGCGATGCGCTTGGACAAGGAACTGGCAAAGACGTTCTCCTCCGGCTTCAGCGCCGTGAAGCCGTCCAGCTGCTCCAGAACCCGCTGGAGGACGAACTTCGGGGGCAGATATCCCTCCTCCGCCGCCGCCTTCGCCTCGGCGATGCCGTCGTCAATCCGCGGCGCCACGAGCGCCAGCCGCGCGAGGTAGTTCTCGATGTCGCGCGCGTTGCGGATCGGGTGCGTGGTCGTGAGGAAATTGACCAGCCCGAGGTGGAGCCCGCTGAACTGGTTGAAGATGAAATTCTGCCGCGCAAACTCCGCCGCGCGCACCGCGTCCTCCAGCGTCCACTTGATCACCGCCGCGGACGTCCGCTGCGCCGGCGTGAGGCTGGCGTCGCTAAAACCCGCGAGGCCCTGCAGGCCCTCGCACGCGAGCGCGGCACGCTCCTGCGCGGCCTTGACGCCGAAAGCCTGCCCGAAGCCCCCGCCGAGCGTGAGCTGCCGGTCCAACGCATCCTGCTCCGCGCCGCTGAAGTACTGGGTGCGCGTGGCGAACTGCGGGTTCTGCTTCACCCAGCGGGCGGCGAATTCGTCGGCCCACTGGTCAAACGCCGGAGCCGCCGCGCGGGCCAGCCCGGTCCCGAGGGAAAAGATCACCGCCAATAAGACCAGGGGGTTGATTTTCATGCGGTTGAGATGCCGGCCCGACACCGGGACTGCAATGGCGGAAGTTGGCCGCCCCGCCCCTTCCCGCGAACCGCGCGACTCAGCGCCACGCCGGGTCCACCTCGAGGCCGAAGAAGTTGGCCGCGTTGTCGAAGCTGACCTCGCGCACGAGCGCGCCGACCAGCTCGCGGTCCGCCGGCAGCTCGCCGCGCTCCATCTCGGCCCCCAGCAGGTTGCACAGTACCCGGCGGAAATACTCGTGCCGCGTGTACGAGAGGAAGCTGCGCGAATCGGTGAGCATGCCGACGAAGCGCCGCAGGAGCCCGAGGTTCGAGAGCGCGTTGAGCTGCCATTCCATCGCCTCCTTCTGGTCGAGGTACCACCAGCCGCTGCCGAACTGGATCTTCCCGGCGACCGTGCCGTCCTGGAAATTTCCCGCCATCGTGGCCAGGGCGTAGTTGTCCGCCGGATTGAGGTTGTAGAGCACCATGCGCGGCAGCTCGCCCGTGGCGTCGAGCGTGTCGAGGTACCGCCCCAGCGCGCGCATCTGGGGAAAATCCCCGACGCTGTCGAAACCGGTGTCCGGGCCGAGCCGGGCCAACAGCCGCGAGTTGACGTTCCGCAGTGCGCCGAGGTGCAGCTGCTTCGTCCAGCCCCGGCGGGCGTCCCAGCGGCCGAACTCCAGCATGAGGTAGGCGCCGTAACCGGCCCACTCCGCGGGGGTGGCGGCCCGGCCGGCGCGCGCCGCGTTGAAGATCGCCGCGGCCGCGACCGGCGTGCAGGGCTCGGCCAGCGCGCTCTCCATGCCGTGGTCCGAGAGCCGCCCACCGAACGCATGAAAGTCGTCGTGCCGCCGCTGGAGCGCGCCAAGCAGGTCGTCGAGCGTCTTCACGCTCATCCGGGCCGTCCCGGCGAGCCGCTCGAGCCAGGCGTTGAACGCCGCCGGCTGGTTCACGCCCAGCGCCTTGTCGGGCCGGAACGTCGGGTAGACCCGCGTCTTCAACCCCAGCTTCCGGATCCGCTCGTGGGTCTCCAGCGAGTCCGCCGGGTCGTCCGTGGTGCAGATGACGGCGACGTGGTTGGCCGCCAGGATGTCATGCACGCGCAGGGTCGCGAGCTTGGCGTTGGCGTCGCGCCAGATGCCGGCGGCCGTCGCCGGGCTGATGGCGGCGTCGATGCCGAAGTAACGTTTCAGCTCGAGGTGCGACCAATGGTAGAGCGGGTTGCGCAGCGTGTACGGCACCGTCGCGCACCAGGCGTCGAATTTCTCGCGCGGCGCCGCGTCGCCCGTGCACAGCCGCTCCGCCACGCCGTTGGCGCGCATCGCCCGCCACTTGTAGTGGTCGCCGCCCAGCCAGATCTCCGCGAGGTCGGCGAAGCGGTGGTTGTCCGCGATCTGCGCCGGCGGCAGGTGGCAGTGATAGTCAAAGATCGGCTGCGCCTGGGCAAACTGGTGGTAGAGATCGCGCCCCGCGTCGGTCTGCAGCAGGAAATCGTCGTGAATGAATGGGGTGGGCATTTTCGAATTTGGATTTTCGTTTTTCGAATCGCAGAACGATCAGCGGCTGATGTCACCAAGCATGGCGTCCAGCGTCGGATAACTGGCGAGGAGCTTGCCCGCGGCGGCGCAGCGCGGCGCCGCGACCAGGCCGGTCGTCTCGGCGAGGAAAATGAGGTAGCTGGCCACGCCGCGCGCGTAGTTCAGCCGCGCCTCGGGGCTGATGGCGTAAAAGCGCGCCCGCTGCGCATAGCCCGCGGCCGAGTGGTCGCCCAGCGCGGACTTTTCCGCCCGTCCGCCGGCGGCGAGCACGTAGAGGAAATTATACTCGAAGAAGAACATGTGGTCGGGCGACGGCGGCAGGGCCTCGAGCGCGGCGCGGCAGGCGGTGGCGGACGCGAACACGCTGGCCGCTGGAGATGCGGCGCCCTCGCCGCGTCCCGTGTCTGACCGCGGCGGGGGCGCCGCGGCTCCATTTCCCAGCGCCGTCGTGATGAAAATGCGCGCCATCTTCTGCTCGGTGGCATCAGCGCTGAAGGCGCCGGCCACGGCCAGGTCGAGCGTGAACCGGTACCAGTCCCCCCAGAGCACCGTATCGGCCGGATGCTTCGACTGGAACAGCGCCACGCCCATCTCGTACGTGTAGCGCCCGCTGGTCTTGATCTCGAGCCGGCTGCCGGTGACTTCGCCCATGACGCGGTAGTTCTCGGCGGACTTCCCGGAACCGGAGTGGAAGCCGATGCTCACGCCGAATTTCTCGCACGCGGCCCACTGTGCCGCGATGAGCTGGCGCAGCGCGGCGTTGTCGGGGTACGGCATGTTCTTCTGGAAGCCGAAGGCGGGCGCCACGAAGTTGACCGGCATGCCAAGGACTTCGCAGAGCGCGAGCATGATGGCCGTGGTCTCGGGCGTGGTAAGTCCGGGCAGCTCGTCGATTGAAAGTTCGCGCAGGTAGGCGCGGCCGGCGGGGGTGGTGAACGCCGCGGCCCGGGCAGCGGCGTATTTCTCGTCGCGCCGCTTCATCTTCTGCAGCGCCGGCCAGACCGTGCCGAGCAGCTTCCCGAAGCCCGCGTCATCGAGGGCGACCCCCGCTGCGGCGACGCGGGCGCGTGCCTGCACCACGATGGCCGCGGGCACGTCGGAGAATTTCGCCGGCTGGTTGAGCGCCAGCTCGGGCGAGAGGTCGAACGTGATGTAACTGGCCAGCAGGCAGCCCCGGACCAGCGCGTCCTCGCGCGAGTCGAACTTGCCGCCGACCGGCTGGTGGTCGGCGTTGAACGACCACGCGATCCGGCGGCGGTGAAAGCCGGTCTTGAGCTTGGAGAGGACGCAGCCGTGGCTCATGCCCTCGACGCTCTGGCCCTGGTGCCCCTCGGGTACGTTGGTGCCAATGAAGGGGAACGGCACGGTGTCGAGCCGGCCGCCCAGCATGGCGTCGACATCGTAGACCAGCTCGCGCGGGATGGAGTTCTGGTTGGCGGTGAGCCCCAGCTCGAGGGCGCTCATCGCCCACTCGACCGCGGGCCAGTGCAGCGTGGTGAAGCGCGCGCCGACCCCGAGCGTGCTGCGGCCGAGCTGCACCCCGGCCGTCGGGAAAATCGTCGAGTCCGCGTCGTGCTCCTGGATGAGGTTCTTCAGCTTGAGCAGATTTTCCCAGGTCGCGGGGAACGCCTGCACGCCGGCGCCCAGCGCCACGCCCTCGTCGAGCGCAGGGGCCGTCCCTTGCAGCTGCCAGGCGAGGTCACCGTGCCGGCCCTCCCGCAGGGTCCATTCGCCCGCGGCGGTTTGAAAGCGGCTCTTGGGCCAGGCAGTGGCGGTCCCTGCCCGCAGTTCCTGCTGCAGTGCCGGCCAGTCGAGGCAGAAATCCGGCGAGACGCACGGGTTCTGCGCGATGCGCAGGTTGTGCTTCAGCAGGAAGGCGTTGATGGGTTTCATGCGGGGTCCATTCAGATCGTCATCGCGTGGTAACCGCCATCGACGATCAGTTCCTCGCCCGTGATGAACGAGCCGGCGGCGTCGCTCGCCAGCAGCAGCGTGGCGCCGACCAGTTCGCGGGCCTCGCCGAAGCGCTGCATCGGCGTGTGGCCCATGATGCTGGCCACGCGGTCGGGGGTGAGCACCTTCCGGTTCTGCTCGGCGGGAAAAAAGCCGGGGACGAGGACGTTGACGCGCACCTTATGCGGCGCCCATTCGCGGGCGAGGTTGAGCGAGAGATTGTGCACTGCCCCCTTCGTCGCGGAGTAGGTGAAGACGCGCGAGAGCGGCACCACGCCCGACATCGAGCCGAGGTTGATGATCGACCCGCCCTGCCCGCGCTCCACCAGGTACCGGCCGAACACCTGGCAGCCCAGAAACACGCTCTTGAGGTTGACCCGCAGAATGCGGTCAAACTCCTCCTCGGTGATGTCGAAGAACGGCGTCGCGGAGTTGATGCCGGCGCCGTTGACGACGATGTCGATGCGGCCCGTCTTCTCCAGGACGACGTCGCGCAGCTTCTCCAGCTCCGCCTTGCTCGTGGCCTCGGCGGGATGAAACCACGCCGTGCCGCCGAGGGCGGCGATCCGGGCGAGCCGGGCCTTGGCCTTCTCGAGGCTGCGGCCGACGAGGACCACCTCGGCCCCCGCGCCCGCGAGCCCCTCCGCCATCGCGCCGCACAGTTCGCCGGTGCCGCCGATGACGACCGCGACCTTGCCGGCGAGGTTGAACAGCGAGCTGAGATAGTCGGCGGATTTCATGGTCTGAGGCTGGTGCGGGGCGCCGGCGGTCGCGATTACATTTTGCCCAAAAGCCGGGCCCGGAGAAAGCGGTCGGTCGCGGCCAGCGTGGGCTCAAACCACGGGTGAAACGGCCAGAACGGGTGCGGCGTGTCCGGGCGTTTTCTCCGACCTCACGAAGAGTTTTGCCTCGGCGAAATCCGCCCGGCCGTCAATGTTCACAACCGCCTGGGCCGCCTCGTCATGTCTGCTCCATTCCCGCCGGCCCAGAACCCTCTTCCCTTCTCCCATGACCCGCGTACTGCTCACCACCACCTCGTTCCAGGATACCCCGGGGCGGCATCACGACCTCCTCGCCGCCGCCGGCCTCGAGGTCGTCCGCGAGCGCGGTCCGCTGCCCGAGAAGCGCATGCTCGAGCTCGCCGGCCAGTTCGACGCCTTCCTCTGCGGCGACGACGCCATCACGCGCGCCGTGCTCGAGAAGTCCCGCCCCCGCCTCAAGGTCATCAGCAAATACGGCATCGGGCTCGACAAGATCGACGTGAAGAGCGCCACGGAGTTCAAGATCCCCGTGCTGTTCACGCCGGGCGTCAACCACACCACGGTCGCCGAGCACACTTTTCTGCTGCTCCTCGCGCTCGAGAAAAGCCTGCTCTACCATTGTGACTCGACCCGCGCGGGCGGCTGGAAGCGCCGGACCGGCCACGAGCTGATGGGCAAGACGATCGGCATCGTCGGCGTCGGCCGCATCGGCAAGGAGGTCGCCATCCGCGCCCGGGCGTTCGGCATGGAGCCGGTCGGCTACGACCTGTATTGGGACGACAAGTTTGCCGCCGCGCACGGCGTCCGGCGGGCGGCCTCCCTCGACGAGGTCTTCGCCTGCGCGGACTACTTCTCCCTGCACACGAACCTGACGCCCGAGACGCGGGACTTGGTCTGCGCCGCCTCCATCGCCAAGATGAAACCCGGCGTGATCATCCTCAACTGCGCGCGCGGCGAAATCGTCAACACGGCCGACATGGTCGCCGCCCTGCAATCCGGGCGCGTCGGCGGTTACGGCACCGACGTGCTCGAGCAGGAGCCACCGCCGGCCGACCATCCGCTGCTCAAGCTGGCCAATTGCATCGTGACCCCGCATATTGGCTCCCGCACGCACGAGAGCGTGCAGCGCCAGGCCGTCTGCGCCGTCGAAAACCTCACCCTCTACCTCGCCGGCCAAAAACCCCACGCCCAGGCCAACACCTTCTGAGCCTCGCTCCTCCCGCTTCACCCTCCTCCCCCTTTTCTTATGAGCACACCCGTATCTGATATCGGCCTGATCGGCCTCGCTGTCATGGGCGAGAACCTCGCCCTCAACATTGAGAGCAAGGGCTTTCCGATCTCCGTCTACAACCGCACGACCGCCAAGGTCGACGCCTTCATGAGCGGCCGCGGCAAGGGCAAGCGATTCTTCGCCGCCGCCAAGCTGGAGGACTTCGTCGCCTCCCTCAAGCGGCCCCGCAAGATCATCATGCTCGTCAAGGCGGGCAGCGCCGTCGACGAATTGATCGAGCAGCTCATCCCCCTGCTGGAGCCGGGCGACATCCTGATCGACGGCGGCAACAGCCATTTTCCGGACACCATCCGGCGCACGAAGTATGTCGAGAGCAAGGGCCTGCTGTTCGTGGGCTCCGGCGTCTCCGGCGGCGAGGAGGGCGCGCTCAAAGGCCCGTCGTTGATGCCCGGCGGCAGCGCCGCGGCCTGGCCCCATCTCAAGCCCATCTTCCAGGCCATCTGCGCCCGCACCCCGGAGGGCGAGCCCTGCTGCGAATGGATCGGCGAGAACGGCGCCGGCCACTTCGTCAAGATGGTCCACAACGGCATCGAATACGGTGATATGCAGCTGATCGGCGAGACGTACGACCTGCTGAAACGCGGGGCCGGGTTCTCCAACGAGGAGATGCATGACATTTTTGCGGAGTGGAACAAGGGGGAGCTCGACAGCTACCTGATCGAGATCACCCGCGACATCCTGGCCGTAAAGGATGAGAGCGGCCGCGCCGTCGTCGACGTGATCCTCGACGCCGCGGGCCAGAAGGGCACCGGCAAGTGGACGGTCATCTCCGCGCTCGACGACGGCATGCCGCTCACCCTTATCAGCGAGGCGGTGTTCGCCCGCTGCCTCTCCGCCGCCAAGGAAGAACGCGTCGAGGCGTCGAAACTGATCAAACCTGTCGACGGCAAATTGGCCGGCGATCGGAAGGCGTTCGTCAACGATCTCCGCCAGGCCCTCTTCGCCGCCAAGGTCGTGAGCTACGCGCAGGGCTACCAGCTCATGCGCGCCGCGGCCAAGACCTACGGCTGGAACCTGAACAACGGCGGCATCGCCCTGGTCTGGCGCGGCGGCTGCATCATCCGCTCGGTCTTCCTCGGCGACATCAAGCGGGCCTTCGACCGCAACCCGCAACTGGTCAACCTGCTCGTCGACCCGTTCTTCAAGGCCGCCCTCGAGACCCGCCAGGCCGCGTGGCGGCGCGTCATAGTCCAGGCTGTGCAGCTCGGCATCCCGGCGCCCTGCCTGAGTGCGGCGCTCTCCTACTTCGACGGGTATCGCACCGCGCGGCTGCCGGCCAACCTGCTGCAGGCGCAGCGCGACTACTTTGGCGCCCACACCTACGAGCGCACCGACAAGCCCCGCGGCGAGTTCTTCCATACCAACTGGACCGGCCACGGCGGCTCCACCACGTCCCAGACCTACACGGTCTGACCGAACCCGCCCCTCCCATGGCTGAGACCTTCTACGTCGTCCCCGAGGAACAGCACAACGCCCTCGTCGCCGCCGCCTACCGGCGCCGTGGCTACTCCGGCGCCGAGGCCGCCGCCGGCGCCCGCTTCTGCGCCGACGCCACGCGCCACGGCATCCGCACCCACAACGCCCTCAAGGCGCTGCATCTCGACCACGAGCTGGGCTCCGGCGCCGAGGGCTGCAAGCCGAAGGCGAAGATCGAGAAGATCCCGACCCGTTTCCGCGGCGCCCAGGTCTGGAATGCCCACCGCAAGCTCGGCCAGGCCACCGGCTACGCCGCCATCGAGGCGGCCATCAAGCTCGCCGACCGGTACGGCGTCGGCATGATCTCCATCGACAACGCCTTCCACTACCTCTGGGGCGGCGGCTATGTGATGGACGCCGCGAAGCGCGGCTACATCGCCTACACCAACTGCACGGCGGCCCGCGCCGAGGTCGTGCCGTTCGGCGGCAAATTTCCCACGCTCGGCACCAACCCGCACTCGTGGGGCTTCCCCACCACCGCGGCCATCGGCTACCCGGTTGTCATCGACTGGGCCACCTCCGTCGTCGCCATGGGCCGCGTGCAGCAGCTCGCCCGCGAGGGCAAGCAGCTCCCGCCCGGCGCGGCGGTGGACGAGGCCGGCCAGATGACGACGGATCCGCTCAAGGCGAAATCCCTCCTGCCGTTCGGCGCCCACAAGGGCTACGGGCTTTCCCTGATGAACGAGATCATCAGCGCGTTCATCGGCGGCTCGCTCCCGACCCTGCGCAACCGCTGGGACCAGCAGCCCGAGGAAAAACACACCTGCACGTTCTTTTTCCAAGTCTGGCACCCGGACGCGATGAACGCCGGCGCCTTTGCCTCGGGCCGCAACCAGGCCGAAAACGTCAAGGCCGTCATCGCCGACATCCTCGGCCACGGCAACGAAGCCTGCATGCTCCCCGGCCAGCTTGAGGCCGAGGCCGCCGCCCGCTCCGCTAAGAACGGCGGACTGCTCTTCTCGGAGGCCGAGATCACCGCCTTCAACGAGGTCGCCGCCGAATGCCGCAAGACGCGCTGGAAACTTGCCGATTTCAAGGTCGCCGAGTAAGACCAATGTGGAACTCAGGAAAAAACCCTCCTCCAGATTCCCATTCCTGATTTCCAGCCTTCCACATTAGCAGAACAATTTTTCCCCGTATCACCATGAGCCTGCCCATCAAGCCCGCCAAATCCTGTGCCTTTGACCAGATCTCGCTCGGCGAGGTCATGCTCCGCCTCGATCCCGGCGAGGGACGCATCCGCACCGCCCGCGAGTTCAAGGTCTGGGAGGGCGGCGGCGAGTACAACACCTCGCGCGGCCTCCGCAAATGCTTCGGCCTGAAAACCGCAGTCGTCACCGCTTTTGTCGACAACGAGGTCGGCCACCTCGTGGAGGACTTCATCATGCAGGGCGGCGTCGCCACCGATTTCATCCAGTGGCGCGAGGACGACGGCATCGGCCGCACCGTCCGCAACGGCCTTAATTTCACCGAGCGCGGCTTCGGCGTGCGCGGGGCCGTCGGCGTTCCCGACCGCGGCAACACCGCCGCCTCGCAGCTCAAGCCCTGCGACATCGACTGGGAGCATATCTTTGGAAAGCTCGGCGCCCGCTGGTTCCACACCGGCGGCATTTTCGCCGCGTTGTCCGAGACCACCGCGGCGCTCACCGTCGAGGCGGTCAAGGCCGCCAAGAAACACGGCACCATCGTCAGCTACGACCTCAACTACCGCCCCTCGCTCTGGAAGACCATCGGCGGCCTGAAGAAGGCGCAGGAGGTCAACCGCGAGATCGCCAAATATGTCGACGTGATGATCGGCAACGAGGAGGACTTCACCGCGTCGCTCGGCTTTGCCGTCAAGGGCGCCGAGGGCCTCGCCCAGATCGAGACCGCCGCCTTCAAGGCGATGATCGAGACCGCGGTGCAGGAGTTCAAAAACTTCAAGGTCGCCGCCACCACCCTGCGCCACGTCATCACCGCCACGAAGAACGACTGGAGCGCGATCCTCTGGCACGACGGCAAGTTCCACGAGAGCCGCCAGTATCCCGGCCTCGAGATCCTCGACCGCGTCGGCGGCGGCGACAGCTTCGCCTCCGGCGTGCAGTTCGGCTTCATGGAGTTCAACGACGCCCAGAAGGCGGTCGACTACGGCGCCGCCCACGGCGCCCTGGCCTCCACCACCCCCGGCGACACCTCCATGGCCACCCGCAAGGAAGTCGAGAAGCAGATCAAGGGCGGCGGCGCCCGCGTCGTGCGTTAAGGGCTCGTGACAGGCTAATCTTAGCCTGGCGTCCCGCTTGTCCGCCCCATGTCATCTTCTTGCCGTCCCCAATTGTTTAGGCCTGCCCCCTTTTCTGTCTCCCATGGAACCCACAAAGGATGATCAGCAAATGAAGCCCGGAAGTCCGCCTGACCAAGGACTACCGCCTCCTTTGTCACCAGCTGCGACTCCGCCAGAAGTCGTCGCCCAAGCGGATCCTGAGGAGGAACCCGGATTTGCCCGCAGATATTTGTTGTGGAGCGGCCGTATTGGTCGCCTGTCCTTCTTCCTCCGTTTTTTGTGCGTCTCGATGGGTGCGGCCGTGGTCAACGCGATCCCGGTGCACAGCTATGCAGCCATCCTCTGCCTGCTCTATTTCGCGGTTTTATACCTGCTGGTCGTCGCGACGGCAAAGCGGCTTCACGACCTAAACGTGTCACATTGGTTTTCGTTCCTTATCTTCATTCCGTTCTCTGTCATTGTCCTTTCGATTATTCCCGGAAAAGACGGTTGGAATAATTACGGGGAGTCACCCTAAGCCGTGTCCGTCAAATCAGGGCAACCTCAGTATGTCCCCTTTTGCTGGCCCAAGTAGGATTGGACAGTATTGAAAAGTCTTCTTTACGACTTCCTCGGGCGACATCTCAGGTACCACATCAATTATGTATTTCATGAAATCTGGGTCTGGTAGAAGATCATGTAATCTGTCCCAAATCGCAGAAAGTTGAGTATCGCTCAAAGTACCGCTTCGCATCTGTTCAATCATCAAAACCGCTTCGCTCATAATTTCTGGAGTCAGTTCTTTCATGGCGCAGGGTCGGAAAAAGTGGTCATGCCTTGACTCGAGACAAAGGTCATCGAAACACCGCCTACACCTCCGCCCGACCGGTGTCTTTTGGATAGAATTTCACGAGCGCCAGGTTGATGAGGGCCAGCACGATCAGGCCGGCGGCTCCACCCACGAGCACGTGCTCAAGAAACTTCGCCGTTGCGTCCAGGCTGCCCAAGGCCGCCGGCGCCGACAGCAGCAGCGCCGCACCGATCCTCGCCACGAGGTAACCCAGCGGCGCCCACCACCAGCCGCGCGGCGCCCGGCGCACCATCCACGTCGCGAACAGCACGAAAATGACAACCTCGACGCCGGCCGCACCAAACGACTTCCAGTCCGGCAGTCCGGTCACGAGCAAATTGACCGCCGGGGCGAACAGCCCGGTCAGCAGGCCGGCGCCCGCGCCATAAAAATACACCGCCACAAAGGTCGCCCAGAAGATCGGCAGCAGGTAGGCGCCGAGGGGCCGCGCCCCCGGCCACGGCGCGAGGTGAACCAGGAACGGGATCAACCACGCGATGGCGAGCAGCACGGTCGCCTCGCGGGCGGTGACTTTCCGAAAGACTCCTGAGACGGACGGGGCGGCGAGTGTGCTCATGCGGCGGTCAACTTAGGGCGCGACTCCGCCAGCGCAACGCGCAAACTTTTCCCCGCGTGAACCTGATCCTCTTCGATCCCGCTGAGCTGGCCGCTCCCCTGCCACGGGGCGACCCGCGCGCCGCGCACATCCTCGGGGTCCTGCGCCGTCAGCCCGGCGAGTCGTTTGACGCGGGCCTCATCAACGGCCCGCGCGGCAAGGGTACGTTGGTGAGCGTCGGCCCGGAGGCGCTCACGCTGGCCTTCGCGTGGGGCCCCGCCCCGCCGCCGCTCGATCCCATCACGCTGCTCATCGGCCTGCCGCGGCCGCAGACGGCGCGCGACATCCTGCGCGAGGCCACCTCCCTCGGGGTGTTTGCACTGGATTTTTTCCCCGCCGAAAAAGGCGAGCCCGGCTACGCGCGGAGCACGCTCTGGTCATCCGGCGAATGGCGCCGGCACGTCGTCGCCGGCGCCGAGCAGGCCTTCGACACGCGGCTGCCGGAGGTCTCGCACGGCCGCCCGCTCCCCGAGATCCTCGCCGCGCTGCCCCCGGCGGGCACGCGCCTCGCCTTGGACAACTACGAGTCGCCGTCGGCGCTCTCGAGCGCGTCCGTCTCGCTCCCGGTGGTTCTTGCCGCCGGTCCCGAGCGCGGCTGGTCGGCGGCGGAGCGCACCCTGCTGCGCGCCCATGGTTTCGCGTTCGTCCATCTTGGCCCGCGCGTCCTGCGCGCCGAGACGGCTGTGATCGCGGCCGTCGCCGTGATCAGGGCGAAACTAGGTTTGCTCTGAACCCGATCAGCTCGCATCCGGGCATGCGAGCAGATCGCCCGGCAGGGCCGCCATGGCGGGGCTCACCGCGCCAAGCGGGTGGACGGAAATTTCGGTGCCTAAATTCCTTGGGCCGGAAATTTCCGCCGGAAAAACACCACCGTCGGCTGGTGCGCGCCCCCGCCGAGACGCTTGATCATCGTCCAGCCCGCGGGGGCGAGTTCCAGCTCCCCGGGCATCTCGAACACCACCAGCGCGTCGGGTTTAGGCGCGAGCACCTCGGCCAGACGCGCGAACAGCGCCGGCGCCACCTCCGGGATGATCTCGTAGGGCGGATCGATGAAGACCACGTCGGGCACGCCCTCGCCCGCCGGCACCGTAAGGGCGTCGGCTTGGAACACCTCCACCCCGGACTCGTCGCAGCCGAGGCTCTTGCACACGGCGGCCAGGTTGCGGCGCAGACAGGCGACCGTCTTGGCGTTTTTCTCCACAAACACGCCGCCGGCGGCCCCGCGGCTGAGCGCCTCAAGCCCGTAGGCCCCGCTGCCCGCAAACAGGTCCAGGAACCGCGCGCCGACCACGTAGGCGCCGAGGCTGGAGAACGCGGCCTGCCGCATGCCGTCCGTCGCCGGGCGAACGGCGTCGCCCTTGGGGACGATGAGCGGAATGCCGCGGGCTTGGCCGCCGCTTATGCGCATGGCGCCGCCTCCGGTGGGAAAATTTGCGCTGCGGCCAAAACAGGTTTCATAACGGGCACGCGATGACACCGCCGGCCTCCGACCATTTCAACGGGAAAACCTTTTTCAATCCCGGCGGCCGCGCCGAACGCAGCCTGCTCGACGTGCTGCGCTGGCAGCTCACCAGCCGGCGCACTCGCTGGCCGGACTGGGTGGACATCGCCCCGCAGCCACCGCCAGCGCCCCCGTCCCGCCCTGGCGGGATGACCGCGACCTGGATCAACCAGGCGACGTTCCTCCTCCAGACCGCTCAGCACACCCTGCTAACCGATCCGATTTTCTCCGCGCGCTGCAGTCCCGTGGGCTGGGCGGGCCCGCGGCGGGTGCACGCCCCGGGCGTGGCGTTCGCCGCGCTGCCGAAGATCGACACCGTGCTGCTCAGCCACGACCACTACGACCACTGCGATTTCCCGTCGCTGCAGCGGCTCGCCCGTGCGCACCAGCCGCTGTTTGTCGCGCCGCTGGGTCACCGCGAGTTGCTCGCCTCAGCGGGCGCGACCCGCATCGTGGAACTCGACTGGTGGCAGTCGCACGCGCTGGCGCCGGACCTGACGGTGACCCTCACGCCGGCGCGCCACTGGAGCCGGCGCGGTCCCGGCGGCACGAACCTCCGGCTGTGGGGCGGCTTTTACCTGCAAACGGCGGCGCGGCGCGTGTGGTTTGCGGGCGACTCCGGCTATGACGAGGCCCTGTTCCGCGACATCGGCCGGCGCTGCGGCGCGCCCGACCTCGCGCTGATCCCGATCGGGGCCTACGAGCCGCGCTGGTTCATGTCGCCCGCGCACCTGAATCCCGAAGAGGCCGTGCGGGTCCACCGCGACACCGGCGCGCGCCGGAGCCTGGCGATGCACTGGGGCACATTTCAGCTGACCGACGAGGCTCGCGAGGCCCCGCTGCGGGCCCTGGAGCTGGCACGCACGGCCGCCGGACTGCGGGACGGCGAGTTCCACGCGCCCGCCCCGGGCGAGAGCGTCAGCATCTAGCGGTTGGCCCGCTTATTGCGGCCGGTAGTGATCCACATATCTTCAAAATGTGGAACCACATGGGCAAATGCCGGTTCCATCCAACATAGAATTTGCGCCAGTCAGGTAAACCCGTAGCGTAGGCCCTTACATACCATTGCATTCGGGGGAATTTGACCTTCCGCCGATCGTGAGGCCGCCTTTTTCATCCTGCTTCACGTCCTACACCATGAACTTCGTCCGTTTCCTTGTCCTGTCCGGCTGCGCCGCCGTGCTGCTCGCACGCGCGGACGCCGGGGAGCGCAATGCGTGGCCGCTGTGGGTGACGCAAACGGATGCGAACGGCCAGACCGTGTCGTGGGAGGCGATTGGGCCGCTGTTCTACGGGAAGCCCGAGGCCCCGGATATTCACTGGACGGGCCTGCGGCCGCTCTACGTCCGGTCGACCGACGCGGACCACCGGGTCACCAAGGCGGCAGTGGTCTTCCCGCTGTACCTCTATCGGGCGGACAGTGAAACCTACCGTTGGAATGTCCTGCTCCTGATCGGCGGCTCCGGCCGCCAGCCGGGCGCCGCTGAGCCGGGTCATGAGAAGGACGGCACCTTTGACATCTGGCCGCTCTGGTTTTCCCGCAACACCGGCGTGCCCGAGACCTCCTACCACGCGCTGTTTCCCGTGGCTGGCAGCATCCAGGAGCGCCTCGGCTATGACCGGCTCACGTGGGTGATCTGGCCGCTCTATTTCCGGACCGAGAGCAAGGGGGCGACGACCACCTCGACGCCCTGGCCGATCTTGCGGGTCACCCGCGGCACGGAGCACGGTTTCACGCTGTGGCCGCTCTTCGGCCGGGTGGAGAAGCCAGGCGTCTGGGAGCGTCAATTCTACCTCTGGCCGCTGATGTGGAACAACACCCGCCAGCCCACCGAGGACGACCCGGCGGGCACGCCGCCCACGCGGCAGGTGGCGGTGCTGCCGTTTTATGCGGGCATCACTGGACCCGGGCTGGTGAGCCGGACCTATGTCTGGCCCTTTTTCGGCTACCTCGACCGCACCAAGCCCGACCGCTACCATGAGAGCCATTATTTGTGGCCGCTGTGGATGCAGGCCCATGGCGACAACCGCACCATCAACCGCTGGGCGCCGTTCTACACCCACTCCGTCATCAAGGGTTACGACAAGACCTGGGTGCTGTGGCCCCTCGTGCGCCAGATCCGCTGGCAGGAGGACGGGCTCAAGCAGACCAAGACCCAGCTGCTGTATTTCGTCTACCGCGCGCAGGAGCAGCGCAGCCCGACCAATCCGCGGCTGGCGCCGGCCAGCAAGACCCACTTCTGGCCCCTGTACAGCAGCTGGAACAACGGCGCGGGCCAGCGCCAGTTCCAGCTCATCAGCCCGTTCGAGGTTTTTTTCCCCGACAACGAGTTCGCCCGGCAGGCCCTCTCGCCGCTCGCCGCCATCTTCCGTTACGACCAGCGCGCCCCCGGCGACACACGCTGGTCCGCGCTGTGGAGCGCCGTCACCTGGCACCGCACCGGCGCCGGCCGCGAGTTTCACCTCGGCCCGCTGCTGAGCGTGGAGTCGGGCGCATCGTCGGGACGCACGGCGCTGCTCAACGGCGTCCTCGGGTGGCAGCGCGCGCCCGGCGCCAAGGGCTGGAGCTTCTTCTGGTTCGATTTCCCCTCCAAAGTGAACAAGGTTCCCGGGGCGGCCCGCTGACATGAAACATCTCACCAATATTCTCGAGGGTTTCGGCAGCACGCTGCTGCTGCTGGTCCGCGCCCTCTCGTTCGCCGGGACCCTGCCGCGGCAGCGCGCGCGCTTCATCGAGCAGTGCTACCTGATCGGCTACACGACGCTGCCCATCGTCGCCATCCTGAGCTTCTTCATCGGCAGCGTGCTCGCGCTGCAGGCCGGCTACTCGATGGAGAACTTCGGCACGCAGCAGTTCATCGGCTCGCTCGTCGGCCTCTCGATGGCCCGCGAACTCGGCCCGGTGATGGTTGCGATCCTCCTCGCCGGCCGCGTGGGCTCGGCCATCACGGCGGAGCTGGCCTCGATGAAGGTTTACCAGGAGATCGACGCCCTCGAGACCATGAACATCCCGCCCGCCCGGATGCTCGTGCTGCCGCGGCTCGCAGCCACCCTCGTCATGGTG
>CAIQKV010000024.1 GCA_903872505.1 uncultured Opitutia bacterium | reverse complement strand
GCCGATGATGACGACGACAATCATGATTTCAACAAGGGTGAAACCCTTGGACTGGTGCATATTTTTCATGGGGATGTTTATGATGATGATACAAAATGCCCGGAATCGAGCAGTGCCCCTAATCAACCTCCCGCCGGGGCTAATAGCAACGCCCGCCAGACGGCCTACGTAATTCTACGGCAAAGCGGTCCGGGGGCAGTGGTTTACTGGAGATGTTGGATAACCCCAACGATGGGAAGGAATAGCGCGAGGACAATGATTCCAACAACGACGGCCATCAGAACGATCATGGCCGGCTCAATCAGTGAGGTAAGCGCGACGACCGCATTGTCGACCTCCTCGTCGTAAGTGTCCGCAATCCGCCCCAGCATTTCGGGCAGCGCCCCCGTCTCCTCGCCAATCTCGACCATGCTCGTGACCAGGCCGGGAAACAGCGCCTCCGCCGCCAACGGGCGGGCAACCGTGTCCCCGCCCTTGACCCGGTCGCGCACCCGGTCGATCGCCTCCTCCACATGGACATTGCCGCTCGTATCCCGCGTGATCACGAGCGCCTCAAGGATCGGAACGCCGCTGGCGAGCAAAGAGCCGAAGGTGCGGGCAAAGCGGGCGATGGCCGCCTTGAGGAGTAGATCACCCAGGACCGGTGACTTGAGGAGGAGCCAGTCTCCCACCCGCGCTCCGGCGCGTGTCCTCCGGATCACTGCCATCGCGGCGCCGGCCATGAGCAACAGGCCCAGCACCAAGGCCAGGTGCTGGCTGGCGAACCGGCCGGTGCCTATCACCAGTCGGGTCAACGGGGGCAGCGGCTGACCCTTGAGCATGCCGCTGAAGATCAGTTCGAATTTGGGCACCACGAATGTCATCAATCCGGCCAAAATGCTGCCGGCCACGACCAGGATGATTGCCGGGTAGGTCATGGCGGCCTTCACCCGGCCCTTGGTCCGCTCACTCCGCTCCATGAATCGCGCCAGACGATCCAGGACCGTGTCCATGACTCCCCCGGCCTCGCCGGCCTTCACCATGCTGATGTAAAGGTCGTCGAAGATCCTGGGTTGCTGCCGGAGGCCGTCGGAAAGATTGCCGCCGGAACGGATCGCCTCGGCCAGTCCTTCGATGACCTCCCTAAATGCCTGGTTCCGCTCCGGTCGCGCGAGTACTTCCAAGGCGCGGAGCATGGGCATGCCCGCCTTCACCAGCGTGGCCAGCTGCCGGGTGAAAAGCATCAACTCCCGCCGCGCGACGACTCGGCCGAGGTGGATCCTCCGCCGCTGGGTCACCCGCAGGTTCCCGTTCCCCGGAACCGCCGCAAGCCTGGGGTCACTCCCGGCCGGACTCACGCTGCGCTCCGCGAGCATGATCGGAGCCAGCCCGCGGCTCTTCAGGTCGGCGGTGGCGGTCTCCCGGCTCGCGCTGGTGATGGCGCCGCGACTCTCGCGACCGCTTCCCTTGGCAATGGCGATATAGGCAAAATCCGGCATGGTCAGAGGCAGCGGCAGATCTCCTCGAGCGTGGTTGCGCCGCTGCACGCGGCCCGCAAGCCGTCCTCCCGCAGTGAACGCATGCCCAGTTCGCGGGCTTTTTGCTGAATCACGAATGCCGGCGCCTTTTGCGCCACCAACTCCCGGAGCGGCTCGGTCAGGACCAGCCACTCGAAAATTCCCGTCCGCCCGCGATAACCCGTTCCGCCGCACTGCGCGCACCCCCGGCCGCAGAAAAACTGCCGTCCCCCGCCGGGGTCTGACGCCAAGCCCAGCTGCGCCAGGAGAGCAGGCGGCGGATCATCGGGCGCGCGACAGTCCGGGCAGATACGGCGCACCAGGCGCTGGGACAGCACCCCCTCGACCGTCGAGGCTGCGAGAAAGGGTTCGACGCCCATGTCGAGCAGGCGGGTGAGCGCGCCCGGCGCGTCGTTCGTGTGCAGGGTCGACAAGACGAGATGCCCGGTCAGCGACGCCTGGATGGCAATCTGGGCCGTCTCGAGGTCGCGAATCTCGCCGACCATGATGACATCCGGATCCTGCCGCAGGAAAGCGCGCAGGGCCGACGCGAACGTCAGGCCCGCGGCCGGATTGATCGGCACCTGCATGACGCCCTCAATTTCATATTCCACCGGATCCTCGATGGTGAGCAGCTTGAGACTGGGCGCGGTGATCTCGCGCAGCGCGCTGTACAGGGTCGTGGTCTTGCCTGAGCCGGTTGGACCGGTGACGAGCAGAATCCCGTTCGGCCGCCGGACGATTTGCTGGACGGCGTTCAGCACGTCCCCGGGCATGCCGAGCCCTGCGAGCTCAAGCTGCACTGCCGACCGGTCCAGAATCCGCAGCACCACGCTCTCGCCGTATTGGGTCGGCAAGGTCGAGACCCGCAGGTCCACCGGCCGGCCGCCGAGCGTGATCCGGATGCGCCCGTCCTGTGGCACGCGCCGCTCGGCGATGTCCAGGTTGGCGAGCACCTTGATTCGCGAGGTGATCGGCAGGGCGAGCGCTCTCGGCGGGGGTGCCATCTCCTGGAGCACCCCGTCGACCCGACAGCGGATCTTGAACTCGCGCTCGAACGGCTCGAAATGAACGTCGCTGGCCTGGGCACGGATGGCTTGGGCCAGGACGAGATTGACGAAGCGGACGACCGGAGCCTGTCCGGCCATGGCCTCGAGTTCCGGCACCGAAGGCCCGTCGTCCGTGCCGGTAGAACCAGTGATATTCGGCGTCTGCTTTGACGCTTCCTCGGGCAGCGCACCCGGGCTGTAGTGCTGGCGGAGCAACCGGTCAACCTGCGCCGGGTCGCACACTGCCAGCCGTACGTCCCGCCCGAGGACAAAGGACAGTTCGCCGGCAGCCTGGCTGTCGAACGGGTCGGCCGCGATGAGTTCAAGGCCCTGTCCGCCGGCGCGCAGCGGAATGACACCGTAGGCCCGCGCCAGCGCCGCGGGCAATAATTTCACAATCTCGGTCGCCAGCTCGCCGGGAGGATCCGCGATAAAAGGACAGCCGAGATGCCCCGCGATCCTAGCCAGCAGGACGGGCTTTTCCACCAAACCGTGCTCGATCGCGGCATCGGCGAGCGGCTGGCCGGTGGTGCGGCTTTCCAACATCAAGTCCGCCAGCCGGCCCGGATCGACGCGCACCTCGTCACGGAGCAGCTCGTAGATGGCCTCGCTGCGGCTGGCGAACATGGCGCGACATGGGAAGCGTCAGAGCACCTTCAGCTTCGCGCCCCCGGTGACCAGCTTATCCCGCATCAGTACGGGATCCTGGGCCTTCTCCACGCATTCATCCGCTGTGATGAGCTCGCGGTTGAAAAGGCTCAGCAGGTGCGTGTCCATTGTGATCATGCCCAGATTTGCGCCCGTCTGGATGTCCGAGTTGATCCGGAAGGTCTTGTTCTCGCGGATGAGCGAGGCGATCGACGTGGTGTTGATCATGATCTCGTAGCCGGCGATGCGGCCGCCGCCGATCTTCTTGCAGAGCACCTGGGAGATGACCGCCTGGATCGACGAGGCGAGCTGGGTGCGGATCATGTCCTTCATGTTCGCGGGAAACGCGTCCACGATGCGGTCGATGGTCTTGG
>CAIQKV010000023.1 GCA_903872505.1 uncultured Opitutia bacterium | reverse complement strand
TAGGGATAACGCGCCCTACCATCTGATCCCCCATGCAAATCCGGTTGATTCGCCCCGCCAAATCCCGACCATCCGGCATCCCGTCCTCCCTTTCGCGCGTATGATCCCTGAATGCCCGCCCTCCTTGCATGCTGGCCTGCTGACTTCGCTGGCATCCCGGCGCAGGGGCGCGCTGCCGCCCGCATGAAACCGGCGGTCATCACCCCCGAGGCGGCGGCCGCGACCGAACGGGCCCGGTTCGATGCCGAGTTGTTCCGGCGGATGGCGAACAGCGACCGCGAGGCGTTCGCCCAGCTCTACGACCGTTTTGCCCGCCCACTCTACGCCACGGCGCTCCGCATCCTCGGGAACGCCGCCGAGGCCGAGGACATCGTGCAGGACGTCTTCCTCGCGCTCTGGGAAAAGGCCGGCGACTTCGAGTCCGGCCGCGGCACCGCCTTCGCCTGGGCTGTCACGCTGACGCGCAACCGCGCCATCGACCGCTTCCGCCTGCGCCAGCGCCGCAGCGAGCTGCTGAACAAGACCACCGCCGAGGACGCCGGCACCCGGCCGTACGGCTCAGGCCGCCACTCCGCCGACGAACTCGTGCTGAAGGAGCGGGCCGGGGCGGTCCGCGCCGCCGTCGATGCGCTCCCCGCCGAGCAGCAGGTCGCCGTCGAGCTCGCCTTCTTCAGCGGCCTCACCCAGCAGGAAATTGCCGACAAGCTCAGCGAACCCCTCGGCACCGTGAAGGCCCGCATCCGCCGCGGCCTGCTCCGGCTCCGCGACATTCTGGGAGGCCGCCATGATTGACGAGCACCACGAGGAACTCGCCGCCCTTTTTGCCCTCGGCCTGCTCGAGGGCGCGGAGCTGGCCGACTTTGAGACGCGGCTGGCCGGCGACCCAGCCCTGGCCCGGCTCGTGCGCGAACTCCGCGAGTCCGCCAGCCAGCTGTCGTACCTGGCTCCCCCCGCCAAGCCCTCGCCCGAGTTGCGCGCCCGGCTGCTGGCCCGGCTCGAGACCGCGGCCGCGTGGCGCGCGCAGGCCGGCACCGTTCCCTTCCGCATCCCCGCCTGGCTCCCGTGGGCCGCCGCCGCGTGCTTCGCCATCGCCAGCGCATGGCTGGGCCAGCTGTACCTCGGCAGCCGGTTCGAAAACGCCAGCCTGCGCGACAGCCAGACGCTCGCCGACTTCCAGCTGCGCTCCACCCGCAACCAGCTCGAGGCGGAACGCCTCCTTGCCCGCCACCAGGTCGGCGCCGTCACCGAGCAGGTCGCCGCCCTCGAGCGGGAACTCAAGGCCCAGGGCGACCTCGCGAACTTCAAGATCACCACCCTGGCCTCGCTGCTCGGTAACTCGCCGGAAGCGCTCGCGGTCGCCGTCTGGAGCCCGGCGCGGCAGGAGGGCGTCCTCGTCGTCGAGAAGATGCCCGCCCTCGCCGAGGGCAAGGACTACCAGCTCTGGCTCGTCGACCCGCAGTATCCGATCCCGGTGGATGGCGGTGTCTTCACGGTGAACCCCGCCACCGGCGAGGCTCACGTCAAATTCAAGGCCGGCAAGCCCGTCAAATCAGTCGCCAAGTTCGCCGTCAGCCTCGAGCGCAAGGGTGGCGTGGCCAAGGCCGAGGGGCCGATGGTCCTGCTGAGCCAGTGACCCACGCGCGGCGCGAATGGTGGTCGGTTTGGGCGGGCAGTGCCCGGCACGCCCGCTATCGCCTATTGCTTACAGCCGGCCGGCCAACTTGAAACTTGCCCCGGCTTCCAACCCCGGGAAACCTCTGCACCGCATGATCATCAAACCCAAGGTTCGTGGCTTTGTCTGCGTCACCGCCCACCCCGCCGGCTGCGCCGCCCATGTCCAGGAGTGGATCGACCACGTGAAGGCCAAGGGCCCCATCAAGCCCGGCCCCCGCAAGGTCCTCGTGATCGGCTCCTCCACCGGCTACGGCCTCGCCTCGCGCATCACCGCCACGTTCGGCTCCGGTGCCGCCACCCTCGGGATCTTTTTCGAGCGTCCCTCCGAGGAGGGCCGCCCCGCCACCCCCGGCTGGTACAACACCATCGCCTTCACGAACGCCGCCCGCGCCGCCGGCCTCTACGCCAAGAACATCATGGGCGACGCCTTCACCGACGACATCAAGCAGCAGGCCCTCAACCTCATCCGCGCCGACCTCGGCCAGGTTGACCTCGTCATCTATTCCCTCGCCGCGCCCCGCCGCACCCACCCGCGCACCGGCGTCGTGCACAAGTCCTGCCTCAAGCCCGTCGGCGCCCCCTACACCAACAAGACGGTCGACACCGACAAGGGCATCGTCAGCGAGGTCACCATCGAGCCCGCCACCGAGGCCGAGATGGCCGATACCGTGGCGGTCATGGGCGGCGAGGACTGGGAGATGTGGATGAACGCCCTGCGCGACGCCAACCTCCTCGCCCCCGGCGCGCAGTCGGTCGCCTACTCGTACATCGGGCCCGAGGTCACCTGGGCCATCTACAAGAACGGCACCATCGGCATGGCCAAGAACGACCTCGAGCGCGCCGCCCGGGCCATCGACACCTCGCTCAAGCAGCACGGCGGCGGCCGCGCCTTCATCGCCGTCAACAAGGCGCTCGTCACCCAGGCCAGCTCGGCGATCCCCGTCGTCCCGCTCTACATTTCCATCCTCTATAAGCTGATGAAGGCCCGCGGCACGCACGAGGGCTGCATCGAGCAGATGCAGCGGCTCTTCGCCACGCAGCTCTACAGCGGCAAGCCGCTGACGCTCGACGCGGCCGGCCGCGTGCACGTCGACGACCTCGAGATGGTGCCCGAGGTGCAGGCCGCGGTCCGCGAGATCTGGCCCACCATCACCACCGACAATCTGGCGGACACGACCGACATCGCCGGCTACCGCGAGGAGTTCCTGAAGCTCTTCGGCTTCGACCTCGCCGGGGTGGATTACGAGGCCGAGGTCGAGCCGCACCTGCCGATGCTGTGAGCCGCGGAAAAGTAGAAATACAGCAAAGGAGAAATATGAAATCGGGGACGGGCGACCCGTTGTTCTCTCAACATTTCCACTTGCTCAGGTTTCTTCTTTCTTCTTTTCGCCGATCTCCTTTCTACTTTTCCTAGGCCATGCCTCCGCCCGTGAACAAGATCGTGCTGGCGATCCATGGCATCGGGGACCAGACGCGGAGCAGCACGGTCCTCGCCACCGCGGCGCAGTGCTGCCACCACTTCGGCTACCGCGCGCTGCTGCCACTGGGCGGTTTCGCCGGCACCCTGCAGGACGGCCGGCCGCCTTTCGTCATTCCCGGTCCCGCCTGCCCGGCCGGTCTCGCCACCATCGGGTTCGGGGAGATCTATTGGGCCGACCTCGCCCGCGAGGTCGAGACCGCCGGGTACACGCTCCAGGAGACCAAGGCCTGGGTCCGCTCCGTCGTCAGCCGGATCCGCGTGCTCGCCGAACGCCGCCAGCCCGGCCGGACCGACATTCATTACGGGCAGATCGAGTATGTGATGGCGGAGGCAATCGACGCCATCGGCGCGCTCGAGGCGCTGCTGTTTCTCGCGCGGAAGGCCGGCGTCCTCGACTTCGATCTCAACCGCATCCTCACCGACTACCTCGGCGACGTGCAGCTGGTCACCGAGTTCGCCCCCGTCCGCGCCGGCATCCTCGGGCGGCTCCATGAGACGCTGGCCAACGCCCACCGGCTCCATCCCGAGGCGGAAATCCACCTTGTCGCGCACAGCGAGGGCACCGTCATCGCCTGGCTGGGGCTGCTCGAGGCGGCCAGCGACGCCCGGGCGTTCCCGTGGATCCGCCAGGTGCGCGGTTTCATGACCATCGGCTCGCCGATCGACAAGCACCTCATCCTCTGGCCCGGCCTTTTTTCCGGCTTCACCGGGCCGGACCCGGCCTTCGCCGCCGGAACCCCGCCGATCCGGTGGCTGAACTACGTCGACAACGGCGACCCGGTGGGTTTCGAGCTCGATACGGCGCGCTGGTGGCTGCGCGAGCACCACTACGACCAGGTCTTCGCCTTCTCCCCGGACGACGACTACTATTTCACGCGGTATGCCGTGCCCGGCAAGGCCCACACCGACTACTGGGACGACGCCGACGTATTCCAACATTTCCTCATGACCGTGGTCGCCCCGCCGCACGGCCCCGGCGATCCCCCGCCACCCGCCCGGCGCGTTGAGCTGGCCAACGGCCCGCGCCAGCGCTGGATCGCCAAGTTCACCAGCAACATCGTTGCGTACCTGATCCCCCTCGGGGCGTTGCTGGCGGGAGTCTATTTTCTCTCCAAGGGCGTCGGACACTATCTCGATCCCAAGGGGGAGGGCGAACATCCCCACCTCATCCGCAACGTCCTCGCCCTCGGCGGACTGCTCGCCGGCACCACCGTCTGGCTGCGCCTCACCCAGCTCGTGCGCTTCGGGCGCTGGCACCTGGGCGGGGCGCTGATCTATGTCGCCTGCGCCGCGCTGTTTTATTTTGCGGCCACGCCCACCTCCGACCTCGCCTGGCTGGCCGCTCTGCCGGCGCAGCTCGGCGGGACCTGGGCTGATCCCCGCTGCGGGCTGCTGCTCGCCAGTGCCGCCCTCGTGGCCGCGGTCTCCCTCGCCAACGCACGCTGGCTGCGCCGCGTCATTTCTTTCATGGTCCCAAGACTGCTGCCGGCCCCGTCGCCCAAGACCGCCGCCGGTCCCGCCACCGCCGCGCTGGCCCATCCACCCCTCGTCCGCAACGCCCTGACGGTCATGCTGGTGCTGGGCGGGCTGGCTTTGGCCGCCAACGCCCTGGTCTATGACCAGCTCCACCATCCCGCCGGCGCGGCACTCTGGCCGATCGTGCTGGGCGCGGCGGCCTGGCTCTGTCTCTGGCGGCTAGCCGCGCTGGTGTTCGACTTGGTCTTCATCTGGCACCGCTACATCCGCCAATCCGGCGCGCTTACCTTCCTGCGCCACGCCATCCTCCCCGCCGCCGCCAGCCAGCCGCCCGCCGCCCCGGCCGGGAAAAAATAGGCGCCGCGCTTCCTCCATGCGCGCCGTCCTCCAGCGAGTCTCCTCCGCCCGTGTCACCGTCGCGGGTGAGATCACCGGCGAAATCGGCCCGGGGCTCCTCGTGCTGCTCGGCGTGCAAACCGGCGACACCGACGACGACGCCCGCTGGCTCGCCGAGAAAACCGTTGCGCTGCGCATCTTCGAGGACGCCGGTGGCAAGCTGAACCTGTCCGTCGCTGACACGGGCGGCGGGCTGCTCGTGGTCAGCCAGTTCACGCTGATCGCCAGCACACGCAAGGGCACGCGGCCCTCGTTCAACGACGCCGCCCGACCCGATGTCGCGATCCCGCTGTACGAAGCGTTCGTCCGCCACGCCTCCGCCGCCCTCGGCCGCCCTGTCGCCACTGGCCGGTTCGGCGAGATGATGCAGGTCGCCCTCGTCAACTCGGGCCCCGTTACCCTCATCCTTGATTCCCGCCTTCGCGAGTGACCGTTGGCCGCGCGCCGCATTTCCCTCCACCGCCCCTCGGCGCTTGCATGAATTGCTCCGTCCTTGTGTGATCGAGGCATACCATGACGTCACGCCAGCGCATTCTGGCCGCGCTTAACTTCCAGCCCGTCGACCGGCTGCCCAAGGACCTGGGCGGCATGCGCTCCACCGGTGTCTCGGCCTTCACCTACCAGTCTTTGCGCCGCGCCCTCGGCCTGCCGCCCCAGCCCACGCGCGTCTACGACACCAGCCAGATGCTGGCCCTGCCGCATCCCGACGTGCTGGACGCCCTGGGGTGTGACGTCGTCATCGTCGAGGGCGACGGACTGACCAACGCCTACGAGCAGCCCGGGCTCTGGCAGCCCTACGACTTCAACGGGCGCATCCCCGGCGGCCATGTCCGCGACCCGCGCAACTACCGCACCGGCCCCGATGGCACCATCCAGCTCGGGGACAACGACCGCATGCCGCCGGGCGCGTATGTGTTCAACGCCGAGCACGCGGGCCAGCCCCTCATCCTCGACGGCGAGCTGCCCCGGCCCGACCTCAAGCAGGTCCGCTCGGACCTGACCAAGGCGCTGCTGACCGACGCCCAGGTCAAAACCCTCCGCGACACCTGCCGGCGGGTGCGCGAGTCCAGCGACCGGGCCGTCTTCTTCTGGGGACAGCTCAACATGGGCCTGTGCATCCACGGCTACGGCGGGCTGGCCGTCTTCCCCGTGCTCTGCCTGGAGGACCCGGACTTCATCCACGAACTCCACGCCCTGCACCTGGAATTCGCCCTGAAAAACGCCCGCGCGCTGCTGCCCGAAATCAAGGACTGCGTGGACATCATCGGCACCGACGCCGACGACTGGGGCAACCAGAACTCGCTGATGGCCTCCCCCGCCACTTTCCGCGACCTCTTCCTGCCCTACCGCCAGCGTCACAATGCCGAGATCCACCGCCTCGCCCCCAGTGTGAAGACCTTCCTGCACTCCTGCGGCGCGCTGTACGATATTCTCGACCCCATCATCCAGACCGGCACCGACATCCTCAACCCGATCCAATGGCCTGCGGGTGGCCACACCCCCCGGCAGTGGAAGGACAAGGTCCGCCGCAAAATGACCCTCTGGGGCGGCGGCATCGATTCCCAGCACACCCTTCCGCTGGGCACGGCCGCCGAGATCCAGCACGAGGTCGCGCAGAATGTCGCCACCCTGGCCGAGGACGGCGGGTACGTCTTTGCCAACATCCACAACCTGTTGGCCGATATCTCGCCGGAGAAGATCATCGCACTCTACCGCGCCGCCGCCGCGTGCTGAGCAGGAGCTGCCGGTCATCGGCTCCGCCGGCCGGTTTTTGCCGGCCAGTTCTCCCCGTTTCCGCTTTCCGCCATCCGTCCTGCGCTTTTCGCCTTTTGTCCTCTTTCGCCTTCCCCTCAACGCCCTCCGCCTTTCACCCTCTCCCCATGCCCAAACTCCCCTTCGCCCTCCCCCTGATTCTGGCCCTTGCCCTCATTTTCACCCTCACGGCCGCCCCCGCCCTCCGGGCGGAAACCAAGATCGAAGCCAAGGTCGACAAGGATGACGCCAAGCCTGACGACGAGCCCGTGCTCTCCGTCACCGCCCACTCCATCGTGGTTGGCGGCAAGACCCTCAAGTACCACGCCACCGCCGGCTACCTCGTCCTGAAGGAGGAGGAGGGCAAGCCCCTCGTCGGCAGCGCCACCCCGCCACCCGCCGCGGCCGGCACGGAAAAATCCAAGGAGGACGAGAAAAAGCCCAAGGACGGCCTCAAGCCCAAGGCCAAGGTCTTCTTCGTCGCCTACACGCTCGACGACGTCACGGATCCCGCCACCCGCCCGCTCACCTTCTGCTTCAACGGCGGGCCCGGCTCCGCCTCCATCTGGCTCCACATGGCCGCCATGGCGCCGCGCCGCGCCGCGCTCACCGACGAGGGCGAGGCCCCGCCGCCGCCCTACCAGCTCGTGGACAACGAATCCACCTGGCTCGACCGCACCGACCTCGTCTTCATCGATCCCGTCTCCACGGGCTACAGCCGCCCCACGGCCAAGGAAAGCGCCAGCCAGTTTCACGGCCTGAAGGAGGACATCGCCAGCGTCGGCGACTTCATCCGCCTCTACACATCGCGCAACACCCGCTGGCTCTCGCCGAAGATCATCGTCGGCGAAAGCTATGGCACCACCCGCGCCGCCGGCCTGTCCGACTACCTGCAGAACCGCCACGGGCTCTACCTCAACGGCATCGTGCTGGTGTCCTCCGTGCTCAGCTTCCAGACCATCGAGTTCACCCCGCAGAACAACGACCCGTACATCGGCTTTCTCCCCGGCTTCGCCACGACCGCGTGGTATCACAAGAAACTCCCGGCCGACCTGCAGGCCAAGAGCGTCGCCGAGGTCGCCGCCCTCGCCCGCACCTTCGCGGGCGGCGACTACGCCCTCGCCCTCGCCCGGGGCGACGCCCTGCCCGCCGCCGAGTCGCAGCGCATCGCGGCCGAGCTGAGCCGCTTCACCGGCCTGCCCGCCGCCTTCTACCTGCAGCGCAAGCTCCGGGTGTCGGACTTCCTGTTTTTCTCCCAGCTGCTGGGCAGCGAGGGCAAGATGACCGGCCGGCTCGATTCCCGCTTCTCCGGGATTCGCTACGAACCCGGCACGGACGGTTTTGACTACGACCCGAGCGACGAGGCCGTGAACGGCCCCCTCACCGCCGCCTTCAACGACTACGTGCGCCGCGAGCTGAAATTCGAGAGCGACATCCCGTATGAGACGCTCACGAACGTGGGGCCGTGGAATTTCGGCGACGCCGGCAATGGCTTCCCGAACACCGCCGAGGACCTGCGCAAGGCGATGACACGGAATCCGTACCTCAAGGTCTGGGTGACGGCGAGCTACTACGACCTGGCCACGCCCTTCTTCGCCGCGGAAAACGCCGTCGCCCTGATGAACCTCGCCCCATCCATCCGCGCCAACCTGCGGTTCACCTACTACGAGGCCGGCCACATGCTCTACATCCACCGGCCCTCGCGCATCAAATTCAAGGCCGACTTCGAGTCCTTCCTGAACGACGCGGTGAAGCAGCAGCCGGTCCACGCCGCCGCGCGGTAGGAGTGACGCCGGCGGGTGCCCACCCTCGCAACCGTGGCAAACGCGGGGCGAAGGTACGCCTCCGGCATTAATTGGACGGCTCCCGCCGCTACTTGGTGCGAACCATCAAGCGCACTAGTCGGCGGGTGGAAAAGTCATCCTTCCACTTCACCTCATCGCCATCGAGCGTCAGGTCCGGCAGGCGGCCCAGGAGGCGCGGAAACGCGAGCGCGGCCTCCAGGCGCGCCAACGGGGCACCGAGGCACTGATGCGGGCCGTGTCCGAAGCTAAGGTGCTTGTTCGGGGAACGACGGATATCGAAGACATGGGGGTCCGGGAACACCGCCGGGTCGCGGTTGGCCGCGCCGTTGAGCGCGGAGATCATCTGGCCCTTCTTCAGGCACGCGCCGCCGAACTCCATGTCTTCCTTGATCCGGCGCGGAGTCCGCAGGAAGGAGGGCTCCAGGCGCAACATCTCCTCAACCGCACCCGGGATCAGCGCGGGATCGGCCCGGAGTGCGCTCAGCTGCGCGGGATGGCGCAGCAGCAGGAGCAGCCCGTTGCTGAGGAGACTGGTGGTGGTCTCGTGTCCGGCCACGAGGATCAGGATCGCCATGCCGATCAGTTCCTTGCGGGTGAGGCGTTCGCCCTCAGCCTCGGCGTTCAACAGCAGCGTAATCAGGTCCTCGCGGGGATGGCGCCGGCGCTCGTCGAGGAGACCCTCGAAGTAGGCCTGCAATTCCCGCGTCGCCCGCAGCGCGTCGCGGGCCAGCTCCGCGAGCGGCGCGCGGTGCGAACCGAGGTCGGTGATCGCCTCCGACCACCGCTTGATGCGGGCGCGGTCCTCGCGGGGCGCGCCGAAGAGGTCGCTGATGACCAGCATCGGCAGGGGCAGGGCGAACTCCTCGATGAAGTCGAACCGCTCCCGTTCCGCCATGCGGTCAATGAGCTCATCCACCAGGCCGCCCGTGCGGGCGCGCAGGTTTTCGACGACCCGCGGCGTGAAGACCTGGCTGACGATGCGCCGCATCCGCGTGTGATCCGGTGGGTCCGAATGGATGAGGCCCGTGCCCAGCTCATCGGCGAGCGGCGCCAGGGCCGCCCGGTCCGCCTCCGGGAGGCTCGCCAGCTCGGCCGCGATGCGGCCCACGTTGGAAAAATGCGCGTGGTCGCGCAGCGCCTCGAACGTCAGTGCATAATTCGACGCCAGCCACATGTTCAGCTTCGCGCTCCAATAGATGGGCGCCCGCGTCCGCAGCTCGTCGTAATACGGATACGGATTCTGGAAAAATTCGGGCGTCAGCCAGTTGGCGGTGAGGTCACTCATGGGGTGGCGGCAATCGCAGGGGGAATCGGTCGGTTCGCGGCTCCGGTGGCGGGCAGCCGTGACCGAAGCTCATGAGTTTGGCCGGGAGGGCAAATCAACTCTGCATCCGCCGAGCCACCCGACCGCCGGGTGCGGACACCTTCCGGCCTCAGCCAAACCGGATTCCCCGGGGCCGCGGAACCACTCCCGGCCGGTCCGGACTCCGGCCCCACTCCTCCCTTCCCGACCGTCGTTACAGGCGGCGGTACTTCTCCGGCGGGATCTTGATCCGGTGACCCGTATCCAGGTCAGTGAAGATATGCCAGCGGGCGTCGTGCGTGTCGTGCACCGCCACCTCGATCTTGTGGCCCGCCTCGTATGTGTACTCCTCCATCGCGAAGCCGTGATCCTCGTGGACCACTGCCTCGCCGAGTTCGCCGCTGTGCGGCTCGGTGATTTCGATCTTCCAGGTCGTCATGTTGGGATTGGGTTGAATTCCTCGCCGGGCGGACGGCCCGGCCGCTGATCGCTAGCCTGAGAATGAGGGGTGCTGCCGCGCCTAGTGCTTGCCGTTCGCCTCCGCTTCCTTACGTGCCTTCGCCTCGGTCACCAGCTTGACGGCCTGATCCGGCGGCACTTCCGCGTAGTGGCTGAAGGTCTCGGCGTGGCGGCCCTTGCCGCTGGAGATGGAGCGCAGCGTCGTGCTGTAGTGGTAGAGCTCCTTCTGCGGCACCTGCGCCCGCACCGCCTGGAAATGACCGTCGACATCCACGCCCAGGATGTGCCCGCGCCGCGAGGACAGGTCGCCCATCACTGCGCCGACGTATTCCTCGGGCACCGTCACCGTCACGGTGTAGATCGGCTCCAGCAGGCACGGCAGCGCCGTCAGGAACGCCTCCTTGAACGCGTGGTAGCCGGCCACCTGGAAGGCGATGTCCTTCGAGTCCACCGGGTGCATCTTGCCGTCGTAGAAATCGATCTTCACGTCCGTCACGTGGTAGCCGGCCATCACGCCCTCGCGGCAGACGCTCTTGACGCCCTTTTCCACCGAGGGGACGAACACCCGGTCGACGTTCGTGCCGACCAGCGACTGCGTGAAGTTCACGCCGCTGTCGCGCGGGCCCGGCTCGATCCGCAGCCAGACCTCGGCGAACTGCCCGGCGCCGCCGGTCTGCTTCTTGTGCCGGTAGCGCGACTCGCCCTTGCCGCGGATCGTCTCGCGGTACGCGATGCGCGGCTCCTCGAGCTCCACCGCCACGTTGAACCGCCGCAGCAGCCGCTCGACGATCACCTGCAGCTGGATCTCGCCCTGGCCGGAGACAATCGTCTGGTGGATCTCGTCGTCCACGCGGTAGTGGAACGTCGGGTCCTCCTGGTGCAGCGTGGCGAGCCCGACGGCGAGCTTGTCCTCGTCGCCCTTCGACCGCAGCCGCAGGGCGCCATGGATGTTCGGCGCCGGATACTCGACCTTGCGGAGCACGACCGGCCGCTTCGGGCTGCACAGCGTGTCCCCCGTGTGCGTGTCGCGCAGCTTGACCACCGCCCCGAGGTCGCCGGCCTTGAGTTCCGTCACCGGGGTGCGGGTGCCGCCCTTGAGCACGTAGAGCTGGCCCAGCCGCTCCGAGATGTTCCGCGCGGAATTGAGCAGCTCGTCGCCGGGATGGACCGAGCCCGCGAACAAGCGGAAAAGCGACAGTTCGCCCACGCCCGGCTCGTTCATCGTCTTGAAGACATACATTACCGGCTCGGGCTGCGTCAGCGGCACCGAGCCGGAAATTCCCGAGGCGTCCCGCGCGGCGACCTCCGCGCGGTCGGTTGGGGCCGAGCCATATTTGGCAATGAAGTCCATCAGGCGGGCCACGCCGACGTTGGTCTCGGCCGACACGGCGAACAGTGGCACGAACACCTGCCGCTGGATCGCCTGGTGCAGCCCGGCGCGGAACTCCTCCTCGGCCAGGATGCCCTGCTCGAAAAACTTCTCCATCAGGGAGTCGTCGGACTCGGCGACGTACTCGATCAGCTGCTTGTGCAGCTCCTGCACGCGCTCGGCCAGTTCGCCGGTCGCCGGTGCCTCCGTATACTTCCCGTTGCCGCCCGGCTTGTACGTGAGCACCTCGTTGCGCATCACATCCAGCACGCGGCTGAAGCCCGGGCCGGCGTCGAGCGGGATTGAGAGGGGGAAGACATTCTTGCCGAAATGGGTGCGAGCGTCCTCGAGCACCGAGTCGAAGCTCACGTTCGGCTTGTCGAGCGCGTTGATGACCAGCATCTTGGGCAGTCCGAAATGCGAGGCGTAGTCCCACGAGGCATCGGTGCCGACGCCCAGGCCGTGGGCGGCGTTAATGACGATGAGGGCGAAGTCGCCGACGCGCAGCGCCCCCAGCCCCTCGCTGATGAAGTCCGCGTAGCCCGGGCAGTCGAGCAGGTTGAACTTGCGACCCATCCACCCGAGGTGGAGCAGCGAGGCGTGCACCGAAATCTGGTGCTGGTGCTCGCTGGCATGGTAGTCGGAGACCGTCGTGCCGGCGGCGATGGACCCCATGCGGCCGATGTCGCCGGCGCAGGCAAGCATCGCTTCACAGAGGATGGTCTTGCCGGCGGACGCATGGCCGAGGATCGAGAAGTTTCTCAGGTCTGAAGAAGCGATGTCATTCATGAGCCGAGGGAGTTGGACTTTACCTGCCGCGATACTAGCCATCCGCGCCGCATCCGCCTGCGCGTCTGTTGTTTTTAACCGGCCACATCTTGCGGAAAATCCGCCCTGCTGCCAAGCCCCGGAGTGACGGGCACCGGAAACCGACCGGTGACAGCGGCCGGAATTGATGCTAGCCTGCCCCCATGTCAAGTGACCAACCACCCCCGGGAAAGGCTCCGCCGAGCACCGCCGCGGACCAGCCGGGGAAAACCCCGCCCCCCGCCGTCAGCGGCCCGGCCGGCGCCAGCGACCCGGTGGTTGCACCCGCGAACAGCCTCACCCCGGAGGAGCAGATGGCGCTGTTCGAAAAGGAGCTCAAGGAAAACGACTGGGGTCACCAGCCGTGCTGAACCCGGGGCGGGCAACCTCCCCCCAATCTTTCCTGCCTCCGCCACGTGGGTGAACGCCCCATAGGAGCGGATGCCGGGGCGTGATAGATTGGGACCGTGAACCTCATTATCCTGATTCTTGTCCTGCTGCTGTTGTTCGGCGGCGGTGGTTTCTATATCGGCGGTCCCGCCGTGGGCGGCGGCGGCTTGGGCCTGATTCTGTTGATCTGCCTGATCGTCTATTTGTTCGGCGGTTTTCGCGGCACCAAGAACTGACGGCTGACCCAGCCGGGGCCGGATCCAGCTGGAACCAAGCGCCCGGGCAGGTCCGGGCAGCGACCGTATCCGTTTCAGCTGCCGTTGCCACGCATCCCCCAGGCCGTGGACTCACCTCAGGGTCATCCCCACCGACTTCCATGAAAAACCATCATCACAACGGTCCAATTTCACCTGACTCCAACTCGCGGGAGCAGATTCATGAGGACATCGCGAAGCGGGCTTACGAACTCTGGGTCAGCCAGGGGAAACCCGAGCACCAGGCCCATGCCCTCTGGCTGGAGGCCGAGCGCGAACTGGTCGCCGCGCGGACGGATCCGGATGAAGCAGACCTGGCCGGCTGATTTGCGACCTCGGCAAAAGTCCTGATCGGTTGGGCGCAGGTGCTTCCCGAGCATGCGCAGCAAACCGCCAGCGCCTGGAACGACCGCGAGTTGTAGGGCGAGTCCCGCAAGCGACAGTCCCGCCACCCCCTTCTTCCCCAACCCACCGAAGCCTTACGACGAGTGCGGCTTGTTCCAGAGCGGCTTGCCGGACTCGGTCGGCTTCGCCTGCGGGGCGTTTTTGCCGGGATGAATCGGAGCCCGGGCCTCGCGCACCTGCAGCGCCGCCTTGATCGCGTCGTTGTCCGGAATCGCCGGGGTGATCTGAAATTCGCCTTCGCTCTCGGACGCCATCTGGCCTCTCAAGTGTTCGGTCCGCGCCGAGGCACCCGGCTTCAGGTCGGCGGCCTTCGGGTCAGTGGCGGTCCGGCTGGCGTGGGCATTGCCATTTCCCCGGCCTTCCGCAGCCGATGGGGTGTTGGTTTCCGCCGGGAGGGTTGACAGTTGCCGCTCGGCTTCGAGCCAGATCTCGGTGTCGTGGCCTGCCGGAGTGCCCCGGCCTTGCCAAATTTCGTGGGCGCGCTGGGTGATGGCATCGTGCGTGGGTAAAGTCGTGTGCATGGGAGGAGATGAGCGAAGGCGATCGCCCTGAGCTAGACGGACCGAGGATGGCGACTCCGGTTCCAAACCATCCCCACGGATCCTCCCATCTCCTCGCTTGCGTGGCGTTGCTCAGTTGTTAGGCACTCCTGACCCGTTAATCTGGCTTTCGTGCCCCGCCGCTTCTTTTTGCCATGCTCACCAACCAGCTGACGCCCGAGCAGATCGCGTTCTATCGTGAGCACGGTTACCTGCACCTTCCCCGGATTTTCACCCCGGCCGAGACCGACGAGCTGGCCGCCGAGCTGGACTGGCTGATTGAGAAATGGGCCCTGCCCGACGCGAGTTGGTCCGGCCCGTGGCGGCAGGTATACATGAATGCCGACACCGAGAAGAAGTCGAAGCTGGTTGCCATGCACGACCTGCATTTCTACTCCGGGGCATGGTCGCGTTGCGTCACCAACCGGAACCTGGTCCGCTGCATGGTCGATCTCCTCGGTCGCGACGTGGAACTCCACCACACCACAATGCACGTCAAGCCGCCCGAGACCGGGCATCCGTTTCCGATGCACCAGGACAACGCGTTCTACGAACACACCGACGGTCGTTACGTGGACGTGCTCGTGCACTTGGACAACACCCGGCACGAAAACGGCGAGATCCGCTTCCTGCCCGGTTCGCACAAGTCCGGCTACTTGCCGCATATCACCCGGACTCCCGCGGGCGCTTGCACCCCGCACTTGCCCACGGACAAGTACGCGCTCGACCAGACCGTCCCCGTGCCGGCCGCCCGCGGCGACGTGGTGATCTTCAACATCTTCACGGTCCATGGCTCGCACCTGAACCAGACCAACGAGGCGCGCCGGCTGGTGCGGCTGGGCTACCGCCACGTCGAAAACGTGCAGCTCAGCGGGCAGAGCAAGGGCCGGCCGGGCCTGATGGTCGCCGGCCGGCGGCCGCGCCAGCCCGGCCAGGAGCTCTTCTCCACCGAGATGTTTGTCACCAATCCGGTGGCGGCCCTGAAACCGGCGACGGATGTCGCCGGCGCGCGGTAGGCGCAGGCACCGGCGAATTCCCCTCAGCCCCCACCCATGAAAATATTCACTGATGCCCAGGTGAAGGACTTTAACCGCGATGGCTTTCTCATCGTGCGCAGCAACTTCAATGCGGAGGAAATCACCCTGCTCGCCCGCGCCAGCCGTGAGGACCGGGCGATGGACCAATCCGCCGTGTCCCGCGACGACGGTAAGGGCCAGCCCGTGCGCCTGGCGGCTTGGAATCAACCCGGCAATGGCATGTATGGCATGTTTGCCCGGTGCCGCCGCATCGTGGATGCCGTCGAGCAGTTGCTGGAGGACGAGGTCTACCATTATCACTCGAAGATGATCCTGAAGGACGCCCGCACCGGCGGCGCGTGGGCGTGGCACCAGGATTACGGCTACTGGTATCAGAACGGCTGCTTGTATCCCGACTTTGTCAGCGTCAGCACGGCCGTGGATCCCGCCACGAAGCTCAATGGCTGCATGCAGGTGCTCACCGGCTCGCACAAGCTGGGCCGGGTTAACCACAACCTCACGGGCGAGCAGGCCGGCGCGGACATGGAGCGCGTCAATGAGGCGATGAAACGGCTCCCGTTGTTCCACTGCGAGATGGCGCCGGGCGACTCGCTCTTCTTCCACGCGAACCTGCTGCACTGCTCGGCCGCGAACAATTCCGAGCAGCCCCGCTGGTCACTGATCAGCTGCTACAACACGAAGCACAACGACCCCTACAAGGACTCGCACCATCCGCGCTATACTCCGCTCTCGAAAGTGGACGACTCCGAGGTGCTGCGCGTGGCGCGGGAGCGCTTCAAGACCAACGGCGGCGGCGGCGTGGAGTTCTTCCGCGCCGACCGCACCGACATGAGCGCCAGGAGCCTGGCCAAGCAGTAAGGCGTGACCCCGTCGGGCCCAACGGCCCGCCGGTGGCAATGAACTGCCGGCGGGCGCCGGGCCGTCAACCCGGCGCGGATCGGTCAAACCCCAACGCCCTTATGCCGGGAGGACTATTTCTTGCGCACCACCTGGGCCTTGAGACTCTCCACCTGTGACTGCAGGTCGGCCGCCCGCGCATTGGCGGCGTCGAGTAGAGTCTGGAGCTTCACGGACGTGTCGCGGGCTTGTTCCACTTGCTTCTGAAGTTGCGCCGTTTCCGTCCTCGCGTCCTCCGCCGCCTGTTCCTGGGCCTTGGCGGCACCCGCGGAAACTGCATCGAGTTGCGTCTGCTTGCGGGCCAGGTCGGTCTTGGCCTCATTCGTCTGGGCCTGGGCCCGGGCCGTGGCGGATTTGGCATCATCCAGCTGCGTCTGGAGCTTGGCATAGGCCGCCTTGGCGTCGGCCAGCTGCTTCTGATACATCTCCGAGCCGGCCTTGACCGCGTCCAGTTGCGTCTGCACGCGGGCCGTTTCGGCCTTGGCTTGGTTCAGCTGCGCCAGGCTGTTCGAGGTAACGGTATCGCGATCGCGCATCGCGGACTTGACGGCATAACCAAGGAGAGCGACGACGAGGCAGAGGGCCGCGATGATGTAGGGCGCGACGGACGATTTTTTCGGGAGGGGCGTCAGGATTGTTTCAGTTTCACTCATGGTGGAACATTTTATATCCTTAAATGTGCCGCAGTGCCATGCGTTTTTTGCCGCCGGTGCAGCGGCCAGTTGAAGGAATGTCCCATGGTAAAGGAACTTATACAGGGGTTGCCATGCCCGGACTTCGCGCAATCCTCCGCTGGCCGGCCCATGCCCCGTCTGACGTGTCATGAACAAGCTCATCATCACCGCCCTGGATTTTTTTGAGGCCGAGTCGCCACTCCGCCGGCCGATCGCGGACGCCACCCACGAGATCCCGGCGATTCGTTTCATCGTCGCCCGGCTGACCCTGGCGGACGGCACGATCGGCGAGGGCTATCTGCTGGCGTTTCATTTCAGCCCGCAGGCGATCCGGGGCGCGCTGGCGGACGTGCGCGCCCTGGCCCTCGGCCACGCCGTCGACGCCACCCGGCAGTTCGACCGCACCTGCGACCAGGCCTTCGAGTATTTTGGCGACACCGGCCTGCAGCGCTGGGCGCGGGGGATCGTGAACATCGCGATGTGGGATGCCCGGGCGCGCCAGGCCGGCGTCCCGGTCTGGCAGCTGCTCGGCGGGCAGGCGCGCCGGGTGCCGGCCTATGGCAGCGGCGGTTGGCTCTCCTACTCGCTGGAGGAACTGCTCGCGGAGGCAACCGGCTATGTGCGGCGCGGCTTCACGGCCGTGAAACTCAAGGTCGGCTCGCCCGAGCTTGGCCGCGACGTCGAGCGCGTCGCGAAGGTGCGCGAGGGCGTGGGGCCGAACGTGCGCCTGATGATCGACGCCAACCAAGGACTGGATTATCCCGCCGCCCTCGAGCTGGCCCGGCAGGTCGAACCCTACGGCATCCGTTGGTTCGAGGAGCCGCTGCCGCACACCGATTTCGCAGGCTACGCCGCCCTGCGGAAAAACACCCGGCTGGCGCTGGCCATGGGCGAGCGCGAGTACGACGTGGTGGCGCTCCGCGAACTCGCCTCCCGCCGCGCGCTCGACCTCTGGCAGCCCGACATCCTGCGCCTCGGCGGGGTGGAGGGTTGGCTCGACTCCGCGGCCATGGCCGCCACGCATCAGCTGCCAGTGTTGCCACATTTCTACAAGGAGTACGACCTGACGCTCGCCTGCGCGACCCCCAGCGTCCAGGGCGTCGAGTCGTTCGACTGGGTTGACCCGCTGATCGACAGGCCAGTGCGCATCGAGGGCGGCCACGCCTGCCCCTCGGATGAGCCGGGCTGGGGTTTCCGCTTCAAGGACGGGAGTCTCCGGGAACTGAAAACCTGAGGCCTGCCGCCACCGCTTGACCCAACTTTCGGTTTGCCCGCTGGCCGCCGGAGTCTCCATGCTGTCGGCGATATATTTGCAGGAGCATTGCTTTCCGCCCCAAAGCAATTCGACTGGTCGCGACACCCCATTCTACCTTGAAGCCGGACTCTCAACTCCACCCTGCCACCCCCGGACTCGAAGGGGAGATCCACCAGGGGCCCATGTACCTCAGCCGGGCCAGCTTTTTCGCGGATTTCTACGTTTATCCGGCGCTGGCGGCGATTCTGGTCGCGTTCGCGGTCTATCGGATGCCCCACCGCTGGCTCGCGGTGGGCGTTGCCTTTGTGATCGGGTTTGGGACCTGGAGCTTCGTCGAGTACATCCTGCACCGCTACGTCCTCCACCACCTGACCTATATCAAGGACCAGCACGCGAAGCATCACCACGACCAGAAGGCCCTGTTTGGCACGCCCACGTGGCTGAGCCTCGTGGTCTTCCTGGTGCTGGCGACCGGGCCGGCGGTCACGTACGCGGGCTTGGAGCTCGGCTCGGCGTTCACCGCCGGCCTGATGCTGGGATACCTCGGTTACACCCTGGCCCATTACACCATCCATCACTGGAACGCCCGGCCTGGCAGCTACCTGCTTCGCCTGAAGCAGCGCCATGCCCTGCACCACCACTACAATGACCGGGGCAATTTCGGCGTGTCCAATGGCTTCTGGGATTACGTCTTCCGGACCAATATCGAGCTCCACGGCGAGACTCTCGATACCTGAGTACGGCAGGACGGCTGGGGTCCACTGCAGGGGCGCCCGTTGGCGCGATGAGGTCTCTGGCGTGCTGGCATGCAAAACCAGCCGCTTCACCGCTGGCAGCGTCAAGCTGGAGCATTTCCTTCCGGACAGGATCTCGCCCAGCACGGGGTTCCAGGCTGGCCCGCTTCATTCGCCGGGAATTGACCGCAGCGCGCCTTGGGCAGGGTCGGTTCACTCAGTCACCGCCCGCCCGAGACCGGGTGCGCCGCTCAATCCTTCGGTGAAACGCTCATGCCTTTTTCGACGCCGCCACCCGAAACCAGCGAGCAGATCGCCACCTTCTCCTTCACGGTGTCCACGCGAATCTGCGCCTTTTCCGTGAAACTATTGTCGAGCACCTCACCCGTGCCGGGATCGCGCAGGACTTCGGACATGCCGACCTTGAAAATCTGTCCCTGAGCGACGCCCTCGCGGGAGCCGCGGTTGAAGTAAACCTGGTTGCCCTTGACGAGGATGACATTGCCGGTCCAGGGAAGGCTCTCGAGCTGGCTGATGCAAAAGGCCACGGCTTCATCGATCGCCGCCTCCATCGCCTTGCCCGCATTGGTCTTCTTGAAACCGCCGATGTCGCCGGAGAAATCGTGACTGGAGAGGCCGATGCTCAGCCCGTTGCTCTTGACCGTGCCCACCACCTTCTTCGAGGCCTTCACTTGGCCCGTGCTGGAATCAACCACGTAGATCACCGCATTGATCTCCGCCGTGCTGCTGTTCCCGCCCACCCGGATGCCGCCAAAGCCAAACCCGCCTCCGCCGCCCTGCGTGCCGTCCTGAAAGTGCGTGATCTCGCCCTTCACGAGCAACTGCGCCGGCGTCATGTTGCCTGTGACCGGCGCCTTGTCCCCGCCCGCGGCACGACCGCTGGCGGCGAAGTCCTGCTCACCCATGGCCGCCTGGCGCATGTCAGTCTCGGCAATCACGATGAACCGGCCGGTATTCTGGAGCGAATCGGTGAGCACCGCGCTAAAGGTGTCGGAGAGCGCGAACTGGCCTGAAAAATTCGAATGGTTTTCAAACTTGGTCACGGCGATCGTGTAACGTAATCCGCCCTTGGCAGCGGCGGGCGGGGTGTCAGCGGCGCGACCAACCGGCAGGAGGCAGAGCGCGGTGACGAAGGCGAGAACGGCGAGTCTTTTCATGGGTCCATCCAAATGCTGGGGGTTGAACTTGGCGGCAGGACGTGTACCGGAGGATTATCTAGCGGCGGCGCCGAAACGGGCAACTGCAAATCGTCCCGCGATGGACGCAATCGGCTCCGAAGGTCGGCCGCCCAGCGGTGCCAGGGCACGACCGGGCTGACGACACGAGTCACCGGCCCCGGAGGCGGGAGCGCAAAAATGAGAGCGCGTTTGCCCGTTTTGCGTGTCTACTCCCTCACTATGCGAAACCAGCCGGTGGTCATCGAGGGCAGGATCAAGCTGAAGCATTTCCACCCGGACGACTGCGCCGGCCGGGACAAGGAAAAGACCAAGGAACTGACCGACCGCCTCGGCCGCCGGATCGAGCGGCTGCAGGAGCTGCTGTACGCAAATTCCAGCCATGCCATCCTGCTGCTGTTCCAGGGCATGGATGCCAGCGGCAAGGATGGCGCGATCCGCAGCGTGCTGCACCATGTGAACCCGGCCGGCGTGGAGGTCGCGAATTTCAAGGTGCCCTCGGCCGAGGAGAGCGCGCACGATTTTCTCTGGCGCGTCCACCAGGCGGTGCCGCGGTACGGCAACATCGGCGTCTTCAACCGCTCGCATTACGAGGCCGTGCTGGCCGACCGCGTGCTGCAGATTGTCCCGCGCAAAACCTGGACCCAGCGCTACCGGCAGATCGTGGATTTTGAGCGCATGCTGGTGGAGAACCGCGTGGTGCTGCTCAAGTTCTACCTTCACATCAGCCGCGACGAGCAGGCGGAACGGTTCAAGGAGCGGCTCGCCGATCCGGAGAAAAACTGGAAATTTTCCCATGCGGACATGAAAACCCGCCAGCATTGGGATGACTACATCGACGCCTACCAGGACATGCTCAATGCCACCAGCCACGCCCACGCGCGCTGGCATATCGTCCCGGCGGACCGCAACTGGTACCGCGACTACGTGGTCGCCGACACCGTCGTCCGGGCGTTGGAAGGACTGCGCCTGAAGTGGCCCGGCCTGGGCAAGGGCCTGAAGAACATCCGGATCAAGTGAGCCTCCACCCAACCAATCCGCAAGTCCCTCGCCCCACTCCATGAATGAGACCAGCCCCCGCGACCCGCTGCACGGGGTCACGCTCGAAAAGCTGCTGACCGAGCTCGTCGCCCACTACGGCTGGGAGGAACTGGGCCGCCGCATCGACATCCGGTGCTTCAATTTCGACCCGAGCATCCCCTCCAGCTTGAAATTCCTGCGCAAGACCCCCTGGGCTCGCGCCAAGGTCGAGGCACTGTACGTGCGGCACCAACGCGAAGCGTGAACCGCCGCGCCTAATCCTCCGCCCCGGGCACGCTCAGCGACTGGCCGTTGTCCTTGGGACCCAGCGCGAGGATGAACGGTGCGGCGCCCCTGGCCCAGTCCGCCGCCTTCGGATACGACGCCGCGCCATCCGCCCACGCCTGCCGGAGCATGTCGGTGTCGATCACGCCGGGATTCAACGGCACGGCGGCCATGCCGGCGGGCAACTCGGCCGCGAGCGCCTTGGTCAGCCCCTCGATAGCATATTTGGTCGCGCAATACGGCGCCACCTCGGGGGCCACGCTGCGCCCCCAGCCCGAGCTGAGATTCACGATGACGCCCTTTTTCGCCGCGACCATCGCCGGCACGAAATGCCGGATGACGTTGGCCACGCCGCGCAGGTTCACGTCGGCCACCTTCGTGAATTCGCGGTCGTCCACCTCCCAGAGCGGCGCCCGCCGGTTCATCAGGCCGGCATTGTTGATCAAAAGGTCCGGCGGGCTCCCGACCTCCAGCACCCTCGCCGCCCAAAGCGCCACCTTGCTGTCGAGCCCGACATCCACCGTGGAAAAATCATGCGGCGCCGCGTAAGTCATGCGCAGGTCGAAGATCTCCGTGCCGCTGCGGCCGCAGCCGATGACGGTGTGTCCCAGGCGGATGAACTCCTCGGCCAGCGCCCGCCCGAGCCCGCGCGTAACCCCGGTGATGACAATCTTCATGGACCCAAGCTGGCCGGGTTGCGCCCCGGCAAAAAGCCAAATCAGCGGCTCTGCAGGCTGAATTTGTTCAGGCCGGTCTTGCGGCAGGCATCCATCACAAAGGCGAGCTTCTTGAGCTGCGTCGTCTCGTCGGCCTTGATCAGCACGGGAATGTCCTTGTCCACGTTGTGCACCTGCTCGAGGAGGCCGATCAGCTGTTCGTCCATGATATTTTTCCCGTTGAAGGAGACGACTCCCTTGTTGTCGATGCTGATCGTCACCATGCCCTTGAACTCGTTTTTGCCCGCGGTCTCGACCTTGGGCAGCGTGATGTTGAGCGTCGCAGCGGACTTGAACTGCATCGTGACGAACGCGAAGAAGATCAGCATCACGAGCACGTCGATCAACGGCACGAGGTTCAGCTCGGGCCGCTTGCGGCGCTTCTGGTAAAAGCCGCTCATGACGACCGGCCGCGCTGGAGGATGCGCTCGAGGAGCACGTCGAGCTGCGCCGCGTAGTTCTCAATCTTCCGCTGCAGGTAGCCACTGCCCACCAGCGAGGGAATCGCGATGGTCAGGCCGATGACGGTGGCGGACAGCGCCAGCGCCACGCCCTTGGTGAAGTTGACCGGGTCCGGCAGGCCCGTGTCGGGCGCAATCTGGGAAAACACCTGCAGCAGGCCGGTGACCGTGCCGGTCAGGCCGATCAGCGGGGCCGCGGCGTAAATGATGTCGAGATAGGGCACGCCGCGCTCCATGCGGTTGATTTCCAGGCGGGCGAAGGCCTTCACCGCGTCCTCGTCGTTCTTGTGCTCCTCGGCAAAGTCCACGATGCGCGCAAGCACGGAGTGGTGGCCGCCGACGAGCGGCTTGCCGGTCACGACGGCGTTCACGAGGTCGTGGGGCATGACCGCGCCCTGGCGCAGCGCGTAGGCGCGCTCGCAGATAATGAACACCGCTACCGCGGAGCAAAGGCCGAGCGGGTAAATCAGCAACCCGGCGCCCTTGAACACTTCAATCATGGCAATCGTCATAGGAGGAAAGTTGGGGTTAAGACGCCGGCGCGGCGAAAAAGGTTCAGTTTATTTTTGGGGCGCAGCCAGATAGGGCAAGCGACTGGCGGTAGCCGCCACGGCCGCCGCACCTTCCAGCAGTTCCCCGATGGGGTCCCACCGGCCATGGACCAGGGCATCCCGGGCGGAGTCCCGCATGGTCAACGGTATCTTCCGGCCGTCAAAGCGAATCTCCCGGCCCACGAGGTCGACCGTGATTTCCAGCGCGGGATTGGCCGCGATCGCCGCCGCCAGCCGAGCCAGGTCGGCGCGCGTGGCGCAGACGCAGGCCAGGCCGATGGTTGTGGCGTTGCCAAAGAAGATCTCGGCGTAGCTCTCGGCCACGATCGCGCGGAAACCGGCCTTCTGGATGGCCTGCGGGGCGTGTTCGCGCGAGCTGCCGCAGCCAAAGTTCGCCCCACTGAGGAGAATCCCCGCCCCGCGGAACCGCGGGTCGTCCAGCGGGTGGACCTGCCCGGCGGCGGTGGCGGCCTTCCGGGCGTCAAAAAACAGCCCCTCCCCCATCCCGTCGAACGTCACGGCCTTCAGGAAACGCGCGGGAATGATCCGGTCGGTGTCGATGTCGTTGCCGGGCACGGCGAGGCCGCGGCCGGTGATGGTGGTGATTTTTGCGAGCGCCATGGGATGCCTCAGTGGATGACCCCAAACACCTCGCGCGCGTCGGCGACCGCGCCGGTGACCGCGGCGGCGGCGACCATCAGCGGGCTCATCAGCAGGGTGCGGCCGGTCGGGCTGCCCTGCCGGCCCTTGAAATTGCGGTTGGAGGAGCTCGCGCAGAGCTGGTCGCCGACGAGCTTGTCGGGGTTCATCGCGAGGCACATCGAGCAACCCGCCTCGCGCCAATCGAAGCCGGCGTCGCGAAACACGCGGTCAATCCCCAGCTCGGCGCACTGGCGGCTCACGATCTGCGAACCGGGCACAGCAATGGCCTTCACGCCCTGGGCCACGCGGCGGCCCGGCAGGTATTTGGCAACCTCCTTGAAATCGGAAAGGCGAGCGTTGGTGCAACTGCCGAGGAAGGCGACATCGATCTTGATGCCCTTGATCGGCGCCCCAGCCCGCAGCTTCATGTAGGCCAGAGCCTCCTCGATGGAGGCCTTCTCGTCGACCGCGGTCGCCTTGGCCGGGTCCGGGATCGTCTCGGTGATGGCGATGCCCTGCCCAGGATTGATGCCCCAGGTGACGGTGGGCGGAATATCCGCGCCCGAGATGGTCACGACATCGTCGTACTGGCAGCCGGGTTCGCTCGCGACCGCCCGCCAGCGGGCCACCGCCTCGTCCCACGCCGCGCCCACTGGGGAATACGGCCGGCCCTTGAGGTAGGCAAAGGTGGTCTCGTCGGGGTTCACATAGCCGACGCGCGCCCCGCCCTCGATCGACATGTTGCAGACGGTCATGCGCTCTTCCATCGAGAAGCGGTCGAACACCGCCCCGCCGTATTCGTAGGCGAAACCGGTGCCGCCGTTCACGCCCAGCGTGCGGATGATATGCAGGATGACGTCCTTGGCATAGACGCCCGGGCCCAACCGGCCCTCGACGTTGATGCGGCGGAGCTTCAGCCGGCCAAGCGCCATGGTCTGCGTCGCCAGCACGTCGCGCACCTGGCTGGTGCCGATGCCGAGCGCGATCGCGCCAAACGCCCCATGTGTGCTCGTGTGCGAGTCACCGCAAGCGATGGTCGTGCCCGGCTGGGTGATGCCCTGCTCCGGGCCCACCATGTGGACGATGCCCTGCCGGCCCGAGGCGAGGTCGAAATACGTGATGCCGTGGTCGGTACAGTTCTTCCGCAGCGCCTTGATCATCGCGTCGGCCAGCGGGTCGCTGAACGGCTCGGTCTGCCGGTCGGTCGGCACGATGTGGTCCACCGTCGCGAACGTGCGGTGGGGCATGGCGACCTTGAGCCCGAGGTCGCGCAGCATGGCAAACGCCTGCGGGCTGGTGACCTCGTGGATGAGGTGGGTGCCGATCAGCAGCTGGGTCTGGCCGTTGGCCAGTTCCCGGACGGCGTGGGCGGCCCAGACCTTCCCAAAGAGGTTACGCGGTGAAGTGCGCATGTCGCGAAGGGTTGACGGTGCAACGATTCAAATCCGGCGCAACAGGAAATCCCGTCACGGCGGACCGGGCGACGCTAGCGGGTGGGCGGGGCGGAAGGTTTCAGCTTCCGGAACAGCTTGTCGAACTCCCCCTCAAGCTGGCTGCCCGGCGGGACATACAGCATGCCGCGCGCACGCTCCGCCGCCCGCCAGGCCTCGGTGGCCTGGTCGTGCGCGAGCAGGTACTCCACAAACCGGGTCACGATCCGGTCATAAAACTCGATACCCGCCCCCCGCCCTTGCGTGTCCACGAGGGCGTTGTAGGCCTTGATGCTCTCCGCCAGCGGACGGGTGTCCATCGTCTGCTGGAGCTTCTCGTGCGCCTGCAACAGCGCGAGATCGCCGCGGGCGATCTGGTTCTTGGTCAGGATGCGCTGCTCCTCAAAATCCGCCGCGCTCAGCTGGCCCCGCGCCCGCAGGCTGCGGATGAGCCGGCCGGAAAACATCGCCTCCAGGTCGGCATAGTTCCCGAACGCCGCGACCGCCTGGTAGAGCGAGGACTCGACCAGCCGGGGGCCATCGCCCTGCACCGCCTGCGCGTCGAGCAGCGTGGTCCATGCGTCCAGATTGCGGCGCTCGAACTTGATCGCCTTCCACGCGGCGCTGATGGCCGCCGCCGGGTTCCCGGCCTGCAGGTAGTCCGCGGCGAACTGTTGGTGCACCCGCGAAGAGTGAAACGCCGGCAGCGTCCGGAACCGCTCACTCAGGAACTGCAGCTCGTGGTCGGAAATCTCCCCCCACGTCTGCGGATCGCGCGCGTAACCGGTCACAAAGCGCTGGTCGCCGATGCGGCCGGCATTGAGCTGCCACTGCTGGTTGCCGTCCAGAAACCCGAACCAGGCGTGCCGCGCGTCCTGCCCCTCGCCGCTGAACAGCAGCGTGGGCACACCGCGGGCCTTGCCCACCTGGGTCGCAAAATAAGCCTGGTCGATGCAAATGCCGCCCGCGAGGCGGATGGCGGACAGGGTGTAGGTAACGTCTCGCCAGACGTAGATTTCCTGCTCCACCCGGTCCGGGCGGTAGGAGATCATGGTGTAGGCGTCGGCCAGCTGGCTGAGCGGGAGATCGACATTCTGCTGCGACCACTCGAGTTCCGCGAACGGCGCGGCCGCATCGACCACGAACTTGAGCTCGTCCGCCCCGAGGCTCCGGATCCGGTGGTAGGTCCGGTCGAACTGGTCCTGCCGGATCCACCAGTCAAAGGCGTCCGCCGCCGCGGGCAGGCGCCGGGGCAGCGCCGTGGCGCCAACCTGGCTGTGCGGCCAGTCCGGCGGCGGCGGCAGGTCGTAAACCATGGCGATCGCGAGCGCGAGGTTCGCATACCGCTCGAAGCGGGCGGCGTCGCGGTGTTGCAGCTCGTTGAGCACCGAGAACACCTCCGGCAGGTAATCCACCGGGGGAGAGCAGGTCGAAAAAACTGCCGGAAAACGCCGCGTTGCCCACCAGCCAGACCTGCAGTTCCGGCGCGAGCGACTGGCCGAGCTGCTGGCTCCGGGGAACGTAGTGCCGCGGCAGGTTGGCATGAACCGCGTTCGCCGCCTCCATCGCCTTCATCCAGCGCGGGATGTAGTGCACCTCGGTTTCCGCGAACAGCGCCGACCACCGGTAGACCTGATACCAGCGCTCGGCGGCCGGCAGCCGGCCCTTTTCATAGGCTTGGACTGCCGCGGCCCGGAACATCGGGGTGAGGGGCCCCCAGCCGCCGGCCTGGTTCGCCTCCGCGGCAAACTCCGCGAGGCGGGCGGCCACCGGCGGTTGCAGCATCTCCGCCTCGGCCAGCGGCTCATGGCTCTGGGCCCACAGCCGCGGGCCCGCGAGGAGCAGCACGGCAACCACGGCGCGCAGGGAGGCCATGCCGGGAGAGCGAATCGAGGTCGCGGGGATTGCCAAATAAAAAACCCGGGCCAAGGAACTCGGACCGGGTTGTCTGGCCGGCCGGCGGGCAGCCGGCGCGGTCAGGGCACGACGCCGGTGTCGGCGGCGGGCGCCTTCTGCTTGAAGATCAATTGGTCGCCGTCGCGGACCACCAGGCAGGGCTCGCCGTCCTTCACCTCGCCGCGCAGGATGGCCTCGGCCAGCGGATCCTCGAGGTAATGCTCGACGGCGCGACGCAGGGGCCGGGCGCCGTACTTCTCGTCGTAGCCCTTCTCGATCAGGAGTGCCTTCGCCTCCGGGGTGAACTCGAGGGAGATCTTCCGCTCGGCGATGCGCTTCGCGAAATTGGCCGTCTCGAGCTCGACGATCTTGGTGAGGTCGTTCCGGTCCAGCGGCCGGAAGAAGGTGATGTCCGAGATGCGGTTGAGGAACTCGGGCTTGAAGACGCGCTTCGCCTCCTCGAGCACCTTCTCGCGCATCTTCTCCGCGTCGTTGAAGTTCATCGTGGCCGCGCCGAAGCCCATCGAGGTCTGGCGCTGCAGCAGCTGCGCGCCGACGTTGCTCGTCATGATGATGATGGTGTTGCGGAAATCCACCGAGCGCCCGAGCGAGTCGGTCAGCCGGCCGTCCTCGAGGATCTGCAGGAGGATCTGGATGACGTCGGGGTGGGCCTTTTCGACCTCGTCGAACAGCACGACGGCGTACGGCTTGCGGCGCACGGCCTCGGTCAGCTGGCCGCCCTCGTCGTAGCCAACGTAGCCGGGGGGCGAGCCCACCAGGCGGGAGACGGAGAACTTCTCCATGTATTCGGACATGTCGATCTGGATGATCGCGTCCTGATTGCCGAACATCTGCGCGGCGAGCTGCTTCGCGAGCATGGTCTTGCCGACGCCGGTGGGGCCGACGAACAGGAACGAGCCGATCGGGCGGCGCGGGTCCTTGAGGTCGGCGCGCGAGCGGCGCAGGGCGCGGGCCACGGCGCTGCAGGCGAGATCCTGGCCGATGACGGCCTTCTGCAGCTCTCCCTCCATGGCGAGGAGCTTCTCGCTCTCCTTTTTCTCCATGCGGTTGAGCGGGATGCCCGTCCAGTCGGCGACGACCTGCATCATCAGGGTCTCGTCGATGGCGACGCGCTTCTCGTCGCGGGCCTTTTTCCACTCCTCAATGACCTGCTCCTGCTTCGCGCGGAGCTGCTTCTCCTGGTCGCGGTGCTTGGCGGCCTCCTCGAAATGCTGCTCGGCGATCGCCTTCTCCTTCAGGGCGCAGACCGCCTCGATCTCCTTCGTCATGTTCTCGACGTCCGGCGGGCGGGTCAGCGCGCCGATGCGGGCGCGCGAGCCGGCCTCGTCCATCACGTCGATGGCCTTGTCGGGCAGGAAGCGGCCGGTGATGTAGCGGTCGGAAAGCTTGGCGGCGGCCTCGAGGGCCTTGTCGGTGAAAGCTGCCTTGTGGTGGTCCTCATACTTTCCCCGGAGGCCCTTGAGGATGAGAATGGTGTCATCCACCGAGGGGGCCTCGACCTTGATGGACTGGAAGCGGCGGTCGAGCGCGCTGTCCTTCTCGATGTACTTGCGGTACTCGTTCAGGGTGGTGGCGCCGATGCACTGCAGTTCGCCGCGGGAGAGCGCGGGCTTGAAGATGTTGGAGGCGTCCATCGCGCCCTCGGCGGCGCCGGCGCCCACGATCGTGTGCAGCTCGTCGATAAAGAGGATGACGTTGCGGGCGCGCTTGATCTCGTCCATCACGGCCTTGATCCGCTCCTCGAACTGGCCGCGGTACTTGGTTCCGGCCACCATGAGCGCGAGGTCGAGCGTGATGACCTTCTTCTCCATCAGAAGCTCCGGCACGATGCCATTCGC
>CAIQKV010000022.1 GCA_903872505.1 uncultured Opitutia bacterium | reverse complement strand
CTCTGCGTCCTGCTGAATCCAGCCGTGTCTTCTCTTCGTCAGAAGTAATAGTGACTATCCCCTAGCGACCGGGAAAAAAATTGCATCGCATCGCGCATTCTCCCTAGCCTAATCAGCTTCAGGTGCTTCATCCAATGAACCTTGCGCGGGTGGGAATGATCCTCGGACTGGCTGCTGCCGTGCCGGCCTGGGCCGTTTATGCCCCGATCCCGGAGCCGGAGCAGGGCGAGGAATTGACGGTCAGCCTCATGGCGAGCGTGTACCATGACAGCAATATCTTCGGCGCGCCGAGTGGCGCGATCAGCAGCATGGTTTTTGAGGCCGTACCGAAGATCGATTTCAACGCCTCGCTCACGGCGCAGACGTTCGCCACCGCCTCCTACCGGCTGGCCGTTGACCACTACCAGGATCGCCCGGGCAAGAAGACCCTTGTCAGCCACGATCTCTCCGCCCGGCTCGCCCATGCGTTTTCATCGGTGACCACGCTCGACCTCAGCGAGAACTACGTCATCAACCAGAACCCCCAGTCGTTGCTGAGCGGCGTCACCGTCAACACGGACCAGTCCTACCGGAGCAACGAGTTTGGCGGGCGGTTCGAGACGACCCTCGGCCCGCGGGTGGGCACGGCGCTGAAATTCGACGCCCTCAGCTACCGCTACGACGACGCCAGTCTGGCGGCCAGCATCGACCACGACGAGTACCTCTATGGCGGGACGCTCTTCTACGACTTGGTCCCGGAGCTGATGGCCGTCGGTGAATTCCGCCACCAGGACATCCGGTATCAGACGCTGGGCAGCGTGAAGGACAAGCATACCAATTTCCTGATTGGCGGCGTGAACTACGCGGTGGCGAAAACCCTCAAGGCCCGTTTCCTCGTCGGCCACCAGTGGCGCGACCGCGAGGGCGGCGAAAGCTCGCAGGCGCCCTACGCCGAGCTGTCGGTGAAATACGACTACGCCGAGCATTCGTTCGTCAGCGCCGGCTATGTCTACACGTACGAGGAGACCACCAACCTCGCGCTTTACACGGACACGCTGGTGAACCGCTTCTTCATCAACCTGGAGCATGCCCTCAGCCCGCTCCTGGTGGCCTCCACGGCCCTGACCTACGAGCCCTCCGAGCTGCAGGGCCGCGGCGTCCTGCCCAACGTCGCGGAGACCACCACGCGGCTCGGCCTCGCCCTGACCTATTCGCCGACCAAGAACTGGCGGACCACGGCCAGCTTCGACTACGACCACGTCAACTCGGACGATCCTTCCCGCGGCCAGCAGCGGGAGCGCGTCGGGTTGAGCGCCTCGTACCTTTTCTAGGCGGGTGCCGGGCCGCCGCCCGGGCACTATGAGCTTGCGGGTCCTGCCCCCCGGCGTTCCCTCTCCGCACCTGCATGGCCCACCCAACCGTCAGCAAGGACAACGCGACCCTCGCCGATTTCCTCCACCTGCTCCGGCTCCGCAAGGCCCTGATTCTGCTGGTTCTGTCGCTGGTCGTCATCACCACGCTGGTGGTCACCGCGTTCCTCCCCAAGTGGTACTTGGCCACGGCCAAGATCCGCGTCGAGAAGCCCGAGGGCGAGGTCAAGTTGTTCCAGGCGCAGGCCAACACCGGCTATGACCCGTACTTCCTGCAGGACCAGTTCAAGATCCTGCAGTACGAAAAAATCCTCTACCCGGTGATTGAGAATCTCGGGCTCAACACCCGGCTGGGACCCGCGCTCGACGCGACGGGCCCGCTGCCGACCGCGGTCACCTACCGCTACCTGCTCGACAAGATGCTGCGGATCGAGTCCCAGCGCAGCTCGTCGGTGATCGAGATCAACGTCTTTGCGCAGGACGCCGCGTTGGGCGCCGCCATCGCCAACGAGATCGCCCGCGTCTACTCCGACGACCGCATTGCCCAGGCCACCTCCGGGCAGACGGAGGGCATCGCCAAGCTGCGCGGCGAGCTCACCGCGCAGGAGCAGATCGTGATGCGGCAGCGGGACGTGGTGGAAAAGGTCCGCAAGGACCTCAACATCTCCGGGGTCGACCTCAACGCCCGCTACTCCGACATGGAGATCGAGACCCTGCGCCAGATGCAGAACTCGCTCATCGCGCTCAGCGTCGACGCCATCGGCCGCCGGACACGGTGGGAGCGCTTCAAGGGCATTCCCCCCGAGGAGCGCATGAACCTGGTCAACTCCGAGCTCATCCAGGACGTCAACATCCAGAGCCTCCTGCAGGCCTACCTGCTGGCCGACCAGACCGTGACGAAGCTCAAGGCCCGCCTGGGCGAGGCCCATCCCGACCTCATCTCCGCGGTCGAGAACCGCGCCAAGATCAAGGAGCAGCTCGACGCCCAGCTGCGCGGCTACGAAAACGCCCTGGAAATGGCCTACAAGGAGGCCGACTCGCGCGTCACCGAGCTCAAGCGCCAGCTCAGCCAGGCCAAGGTCGACCAGATCCTCTCCGCCCGCGACCGGATGCGTCCCTTCGAAGAGGCGGCCCAGAAGCTGGAGGACGAGACGAAGCTCCTGACCACGCTCAAGCTCACCCTCCGCCAGCGGGAGATCGATTTCCAGGTGCCGAAGCGCACGATCGAGATCCTCAACACCGCCGAGCCCGCGCGCCGGCCGAGCCGCCCGAACTGGCCGCTGAACATCACCTTCGCCCTGCTCTTCGGCGGCATCCTCGGCATCGGCGTGGCGGTGCTGCTCGAGTATTTCGACACCAGTTTCCGCAACGTCGCCGACGTCGAGACCCGCCTGAAGCTCCCGGTGCTCGGCGTCGTCCCCTTCCAGCGCAACCCGCTGGACGAGGAGGGCGACCCGTCCGAGGCCGAGCCCTACCGGGTGCTCCACACCAACCTCAACCTCGCGCTTCCGCCCGGCCAGCCGGCGAGCATCGTGCTTTTCTCCGCCGGCCCGGGCGAGGGCAAGTCCACCACGCTCCACCGCCTGGTCCATCTCATGGCCGCGGCCGGCGAGCGTGTGCTCCTCATCGATGCCGATGTGCGCCGGCCGACCCAGCACCGCCTCGCGGACCGGCCGCGCGAGCCCGGTCTGTCGGAGCTTCTGCTCAACCGGCAGCAGCTCGACGCGGTCATCCAGCAGGGCATCCTGCCCAACCTCGACTTCATGCCCAGCGGCAGCGTTCCCGGCTTCACCGTCGGCCTGCTGCACCTCAACCGGCTGAAGGACCTCATCGCCACGCTGCGCGGCCGCTACGACAAGATCGTGTTCGACTCGCCCCCGGTCATCGGCGTGAGCGACGCCAGCGTGATCGCCAGCGCGGTGGACGGGGCCGTGCTGCTCATCCAGCACCGGCGCAATCCGCAGAGCATGGTCGTCCGCGCCCAGCAGATCATCGAGGCCCTCAAGGTGCCGCTGCTCGGCGTCGTGCTCAACCAGGTGCCGCTCAATTCCGGCGACGACTACGGCTACTACACGAACAATTATTCGTACTACAACGAGGGCGGCGGCAAGCGCCGCCGGTCCGCCCGGAAGCCCAAGACCCCCGGCGACCGCCGCGGTGACAAGCTCGAGCTGGACGAGCCGGGCGACCGCCCGGAGAAGTAATTCGCGCCGCGCGTGGCGGAACCGGAACCCGCGTGATTCCGGCTTCGGCCGCGGCCAAAATAGCAGTTGACGAAGCCGGGCCGCGGCCTAGTTCTGGCACCCTGTTTTGCGGGCGTAGCTCAGTTGGTAGAGCACTACCTTGCCAAGGTAGACGTCGAGAGTTCGAGTCTCTTCGCCCGCTCCATTTCCGGAAAGCGCCTCGTGGTGACACGAGGCGCTTTTTCGTGTCCTAAGATATGATTTTCCAGTGGGTTACTATTTTCCCTTTCCTGCCGGAGGATGTCACCGAGCGACAGCTGGTGACCTGAAAGGACCCCCGTTAGTGCGCTTCTTTGTGCGTCTCCTTGTGCGTCGCCTACGAGTGAAGAGTCGGAAGTTTGAGTGCGTTTTGGCGGGATTTGGAGCGACGGTAAACGGGCCGATTCCTCGATGATCGGCAACTGGGCCACGTCCGTGTAAACGCCCATGGTCAGCTTCATGTCGCTGTGGCGCATGAGTTCCATGGCCACCCGAGGCGACACGCCCGCCGCGGCAAGCATGGTGCCATAGGTCTTCCGCAGCGCGTGCAGGTCAACTCTTCGCCCGCGTGCATCCTCGAACGGGATCTCCGCCGCTTTCAGGTCGCTCTTGAAGGTGGGCACACGGGGAATTGTGCCACGAAATACCCATGCCCCAGGTTGAACGTCAGAAGGTCGAACCGCGAGCATCGCCGCAGTAAGTTCCGGGCGGAGGAAGTGCGTCGATTCCTTGCGATTCTTGGAGAGCGACGAGGGGACGCGCAGCCGGGACGGCGTGACGGTAAAGTCAAAATCACCCCACTTGAGTCCGTTCAATTCGCTGCGACGAAGCCCGGTGTACATCATGGACAAATAAACGAGCGCCCGATGGGCCGGAGCCTTGGCGAGTAGCCTCCTTGCTTCCTCAACTGACAGTGCCCGGCGGAAGCTGCCGGCGTCCGGATTAGCGACTTTTCGGATTTCAGCCAACGGGTCGACCAGGATGAACCGTTTGCGCTTCATCCAGAGCAGGAAGGTCCGCATCGTGCATAGCAGGTCGTTGACCGACTTTGGCGCGAGGCCGCTTCGGTCGCGCCAGGTCGTAAAGGATTGCGCGGTCACATCCCGGATCGTGGTCCAGCCGCAGCGCTCAAATAGCTTTGGCAGCGCTTGGCGGTACTTGGTGAGGGTGTTTCGAGCTAGTTTGGCAGCTTCACACGACGCGACAAAGGCCGCGTGGTGCTCCGCCAGCGGTATTTTCCAAGCTTCGCGGGTTGGTTTCGGGATCCCAACACCGTGCGTCTCCCGTTCGAATTCAATGACAAGGTTGCGGAGCTTTTCCTCGGCGACTCGTTTGTCGGTCACGTGAAGTGGAAAGGCGCGAGCCTTCGGCCATTCGTCGAGGCGGATGCGGGCCGACCACAGACGTGATTTTTGGCCGTCGCGTGACGGCTGGAAGAGGAAGGCGATCATGATGTGCCAATTTTGTCACCACGCTGGCGGCGAAGGGTTTCGAGGTAGCCGGCGATGTCCTCACGCGACACGCGTGAGGCGCGGCCGATTTTCAAGGGAGCGGGGAAAGTGCCCCCGGCGATGAGGCGATTGAGGGTTCGCTTGGAAATCGAAAGCGCTTGTGCGGTTTGAGTGAGCGTGATCAGCAGTTGCCCCTCGGCGCTGGCTGCCGCGGTCGACGACGGAGTCTGGGGACGTGACGAATGCAGGATGGGAATGGTCATGGCTGAATGGGGTTGAACTTTCGGGGATCTTGTCGCGCCGAAATTCGGCCGCGGCCCGCAGGCGATCCTGACCCTGTCAGGCTACTCAACGGTCCCCATTCATGGGGCAGTAGGTGCGTTTTAACGCGATGGTAGAAAAATAGCGGGTTGCCTCCCGTGGTCAATTCTCGAAGCGCAGTTTTATGAATTCTCCGCGGTCCTGTCGCTTGCGCAATGGGCTCCTGACATCGCAAACCCTGGCCGCCGTTTTCGTTCGCGGGCGGGGCCGGTCCCTCGCGGCAACTTTTGTGGCGGCGGTCGAGCGACGGTCGAGTGGCGATGTGGTGGTGGTGTAGCGAGAACCTAACGGAAAACGTTAGGGGAGGCGTGTCCCGACTTCCATAGGTAGACGATTCACCGTTTAGGTGACCGTTCGTCCGTTTGATCCGGCCTGCCTTGGTCCTCGGCCTGATCGCTTTTGGTGGGGTAAATGGCCCAAGATATTTTTTGAAATTGCCGGAATGGGGCATGGGTTTGCGGCAATATTGCCTTGGTCTCATGCCCGTTGAGGGAACTGCGTCGGGCCTGTTCCTTGGCCGGTGGCTTGGGCAGACGAGTAGGTCGCAAGCGGGCGAATTTGATGAGCCGGCTTGCAACCGGGATACTCGCCCATCCCGGCCAGCAGTCGCGCGGGTCGGCTGGATGGATGCGGAGGCCGCCAGAGCCGGAGCAGTCTTGCCGAACCCGCGCGTCTGCGGATGCCGGCACTGGCAGACCCTCGCGTGGGCTCCGGCGGCTCCGGCACATGGCAGTGCCTCCGCCGCCCGCCCCCGCGAGCGACTGCCGCCGGGTTCGTCGGTGGGACCGGCTCCGAGCCGCTGCCGCACGCGCCAGCCCCTCGGAGCCCTTCCACCCTCGATGGCATGAAAAGACCGTTTTAAGCCAATTTCTGAGTCAAGGAACGCGACTCTGTAACCGACCATGACCTCACCTGAGGTCACTTTTCCAAGACCAGGGAATAATCCTCATGGCAATTACACTTTCTGAGTGACCGAATCCCTCGGTCAGAATCACCCAACCAAGTCAGGTCCGACCCAGACCAAGGGCGGCATAAGCCGCATCTCCTGCCTATCCCAGGGTGCACACGCCACCCCTAACGAAAACCGTTAGAGTCTCGCCACGCCACCGCTCGACCACCACTTACTCGCCACTCGACCGCCACTCGCCACCACTGGGAATTGAGCTCAGAGTTGGCGCGCAGCTGGTCGGCAGGTCCGCCAGCGAAGATTCGGCAGATGGTGCCTGCCGGATTTGTTACGTGGGTTTCAGTCACCCTGAGCCTGCAGTGCGGGAATTGCTGATTTTCAGACAACCGGCATGCCGGCCCCCTATTCTACGAACGAACGGCCTTGTCCTGAAACAAGGAAGCCACGCTGACCAAGGGAGGCTAGGCAAGGCCGCGCCCCCGATTCTCTCACACCCCAAGCTTTGCAACAGTTGTGCTAACTACCAGATCATAGACACACGAACCCGGGTTAATTGGGTAACACTCCATCGCAAGAAGGAGTGTTACCATGGAAGGAAAAGAGTCAGTCGAAAAGAAGGGGGCCCGCGAACCGCGGG
>CAIQKV010000021.1 GCA_903872505.1 uncultured Opitutia bacterium | reverse complement strand
CGTCAGCCAGCTCGCCAGTGCCGGCAAAAGCACGCCGAGCGGCGACGTGAACGTGTGCAGCTTCTCCCCCACGTTGAACACCAGCCCGTGCCCCGTCGCCAGGTTCCGGCTCGACCGGTACGTGATGTAGTAGTCCTCCCACACGTGCGACGTCGTCACCGCCCACCCCAGCGCCACCAGCAGGGCCAGCCCAAACACTAGCCAGCGGGCGCTCACTTTGTTCGAAGACTCAGTCATGGCCATGAGTTCAGTACCAAAAATGAAAGGGTTGTTTCGTCGGCACTAGTCCGGCGAGGGCAGATAGACGTAGGATGCCAAAGGCACCTGCCAAGCATCAATTCGCAAACTCCGGCTCACCCCAACAGCTCCAGTCCTTTTGCGTGCCGGGATGGGCCGACGTCGTCAGGATGATCACCGCACCCTTCCCATGACGCGGCAGCTTGGCATCGAGGAACTGCACCCCGCGATCCTGCGGATTGCTCTGCGGCTGCAGCTGGCGCGCAAACAGGTGCTCGGGGCTGCGTCCGTCCGACCACTTGACGGTGAACTCCACGCCGTCGGCCACCGGGCTGCCCCGGTACGACTCCTCGGGGATCCCAAACATGATCCAGACGTGCTTCGCGTCCGCCGGCACGGGCACGCTGACAACTCCCTTGCCGGGCAGCCGGAACAGGCGCTGGCCGCCGATCTCCACCGCCGGGAGCCCAAGCCGCGCGAAGGGGGCCGGCCCGGCGGGAGCCAGCTGCGGTTTCGCAATCTGCCGGTGGAAAATGAAAAGGTGCGAGTCGAACTCGACGTAGTTCCGGCCGAACAACTCGACGCGGCGGATTTGCGGCATCGCATCCAGTTCATTCGCCACTCCGTAGGTGTTGCCGTCACCCAGGAGCCCGGGGGTCGACGTCCTCATCCGCTCGTATTCCCACGGCCGCAGGACCAGCCAGTCGGGTGAAAGCCGGTCGATCAATCTCGACCAGTCCGTCCCGACCTCCCGGATGGCGTGGACCACCTCGAGGGAGGAAAGTCCGGGGTAGTCGTAGGTGCGCAGGCCGGAAAAATACCCGATGTAGCCGAGCGGCTCCATGAAGACGGTGTCGCCGGGCTGGGCATGGGCCTTCAGCCACTCGCCGGCTTTTTGGCGGGTGCCGGTGCCGCTGTAGCGCTGCTCGAGCGCCATCTCGCGGCGCATCTGCCAGGTCAGCCAGCTCTGGCCGCCGAGGCCGGCCAGAACGACGGCCACCACGCCAACCCGGAGCAGGCGCGAGTGAGTTCGGTCCGCAACGGACAGCAGCTGCGCAATCATCGCCCCCAAGGTCACCGCGCCGAGCAGCGCCGGACCGGGCAGATACCACGGAAACGGAAAGTAGGGGAAATAGGACAGGTACGCGTGCATCCCGCAGAACGCGAAGGACGCCACCCGGACCTCGACCCGCCAGAGCGGCACCGCCCACTGGAACGCGAGGAGGAGCGCCACCCAGCGAGCCGTGGTCACTGCGGCACTGGGCCAGCCACCGATCTGGAAATACGACGGCAGGAAGGTTGACTCGAGCGAGGTCGAGCCCGTCCAGACCGTCAGCGGGAAATCAACCAGGGTCTTGATCACTCCCCACGCGGGCTTCACCCCGGAAACCGCGCCCTTGGCGGTGATCGTGTGCGGGATCGGGCTCCCATAGTACCACCACGCCCACAGGAGCCACGGCAGGTAGACGAGCGTGCAGACGATGCCGGCCTGCAGGAAGAGCTTGAGCCACTGCCCGCGGGTCAAACCAGTGCGCGCGGCGTCGTTAAAGAAAAACACGCCGGCCGACAGCAGACCGACGTACAGAAAACTGTCCGGCCGGGTCCACATCAGGGCGCCCCAGGCCAGGCCGAGGTGCAGCCACTGCCGGCCCGTGCAGGCGAACATCGCCCAGAGGGTGTACGCGAGGAACAGAAGGAGAAACCCCGTCTCCATACCGTTGACCGAAAAGTCGATCCCCTTGCCGTCGAGTACCACGAACGCGACCAGGGCTGCCGCGGCGAACCTGCCGTACTGGAACCGCCGCGCCACCGCCCAGACCAGCACCGCCGCCCCGGCAAATGCCGCCGCGCTCCAGAACCGGAAGAGCCAGATCGCCGCCGTGTCCGACTGCGTGCCCGTCAGCCAGCTCGCCAGTGCCGGCAGCAGCACGCCCAGCGGCGACGTGAACGTGTGCAGCTTCTCCCCCACGTTGAATACCAGCCCGTGCCCCGTCGCCAGGTTCCGACTCGACCGGTACGTGATGTAGTAGTCCTCCCACACGTGCTGCGTCGTCGCCGCCCATCCCAGCGCCACCAGCAGGGCACCGCCGAATATCAGCCAGCGAATCCTCGGGCTCAGTGTGCCGGCGGCATCCATAATTGACTTACGTTCATGAGAATAGGGACGAAGCAAACGCCCGCAGGCCCCGCCGCAAACAAAAAACCCCGCCTGCAAATGCATCGCGGAAGAATCAGCTGGAAGAGGCTGGACCCGCCTGTATGAGTGCCACTTCCTTTTCCTCATGGCCAAGTTGATTCTCGTCACCGGTTCCTCGGGCCTCATCGGCTCGGAAGTCTGCGTTTATTTCGCGGCGCAGGGCTACCAGGTCCATGGGGTCGACAACAACCAGCGCGCCGTCTTCTTCGGGCCGCAGGGTGACACGCGCTGGAACCAGGCGCGCCTGGCGCGGGACCTGAAGGGCTTCGTCCACCACGAGCTCGATGTGCGCGACCGCGCCGGCATCCTCGCCCTCGTCAAGCAGGTCCGGCCCAGCGTGATCGTCCACACCGCCGCGCAGCCCAGCCACGACCGCGCCGCGGCCATTCCCTTCGACGACTTTGACACCAACGCCGTCGGCACGCTGAACCTGCTGGAGGCCGCGCGGCAGGCCGCGCCCGAGGCGCCGTTCGTCCACATGAGCACGAACAAGGTCTACGGCGACGCGCCGAACCGGATCGCGCTGACAGAGCTCGCCACGCGCTGGGACTACGCCGACCCGGCCTATGCGCACGGCATCCCGGAGACCTTCACGATCGACCAGTCGAAGCACTCACTCTTCGGCGCGTCGAAGGTGGCCGCGGACGTGATGGTGCAGGAGTACGGCCGCTACTTCAACCTGCCCACCTGCGCGCTGCGCGGCGGTTGCCTCACCGGCCCCAACCACAGCGGCGTCGAGCTGCACGGCTTCCTCAGCTACCTCGTGAAGTGCAACCTCGAGGGGCGCGAATACAAGGTGTTCGGCTACCAGGGCAAGCAGGTGCGCGACAACATCCACTCGCTCGACGTGGCGCGCTTCATGGCGGCCTTCGTCGCGGCGCCGCGCGCGGGCGAGGTCTACAACCTCGGCGGCGGCAAGGCCAACAGCACGTCCATTCTCGAGGCGTTCAAGCTCACGGAGAAATTCACCGGCAAGCCGCAGGTTTACACCTACGTGGACCAGAACCGCGCCGGCGACCACATCTGCTACTACTCCGACCTCCGCAAGATGCGGGCGCACTACCCCTCGTGGGACATCACCCAGTCGCTGGAGGAGACGATCCGGCAGATTGTGGAGGCCTGGCGCAAACGTCCCGCCGGCGCCGCATGAAATCCCTGTTCGACTGGCGGGCGACCGTGCTGTCCCTGGTGCTGGCCGTGGCGGCCGCCCTGCCGTACCTGAGCACGAGCGTCGAGCGGCGGGATTATTTTTTCTTCGATGTCACCCTGACCTCCACGTCGCCCGGCACCACGCAGGTGTTCTGGGACCTCGGCAAGGGTTACAACGAGAATGACTCCTCGCGCCAGCCGCTGAAAATCGAGCCCAAACCGGTCGTCTACCGCTACATGATGCCCATGGGCGATTTCGTCCACCTCCGGCTCGATCCCATCGACGGCGTGGGCGACTTCACCTTCTCCCACGCCCAGATTGTCACCGCCCGCGGCAAGGTGGTGCGCAAGTTCCGCCCGCAGGACTTCGTCCCGAACGCCGAGATCGCGCGGGCGGTGGTGAAGGGCGACACGCTGTACATCGTGACTCAGCCGAACGCCCGCGATCCCATCCTTGAGCTGAACCTGCCCGCGCCCATCCACCTGGCGCCCGGCGGCCGCATCTGGCTCCGCGAGGGCCTGCCGCGGGCCCTGCCCGTTTTCCTGCTGGGGCTGCTCCTCGGCGCGCCCGTCGTCGCCTCGCGCTTGGGGCGCCTCGCCGTCGCCCTCGCCCGCCGGGCGCAGGCGCGGCCGCGCACCACCATCGCCGGCGCGGTGATCCTCGCCGTGGCGGTGCAGTGCCACCCCATCCTGTTCCTCGGCCGGAGCTTCGCGTCGCCGAACAACGGCGGGCTCATGCTGTACGGCGAGCTGCCCACGCTGCCGGGCTCGCAGGAATACATGTTCATCAACGGCATGGCGTCGGACACCGGCGCGCTGCTTTTCAACCATCTCTATTACCCGATGATCCAGCGGGACGCCCTGCTCAAATTCGGCGAGTGGCCGTTGTGGAACCGCAATTCCCTCTGCGGCGAGCCGCTGCTCGGCCAGGGCCAGTCGATGTTCGGGGACCCGTTCAACTTCCTCACCATCCTGACCGACGGCTCGGCCTGGGCGTGGGATGTCCGGTTCCTCGTGGCGCACTGGCTGTTTGGCGCCGGGCTGGGCTTCATCGTCTGGCGGCTCACCCGCCACCTCGCGTCGGCCGTGCTGGTGGGCGTCACCGGCGTCTTCATCGGGTTCTTCACTTACCGCCTCTGCCATCCGGCGAATTTCAGCGTGTGCTATTCGCCGTGGATCCTCTGGGCGTGGACCGGGCTCGCGACCGCCGCGACGCCGCGCCGGCAGGCGGGCTGGCTGGCGGCGCTGGTCGCGACCAACTGGCTCGTGTTCACCAGCGGCACCGTGAAGGAGGCCTACATGGCCATGGTCTGCCTGAATTTCGCCGGCGCGCTCCTGCTGCTGACGCTGCCGGACGCGCGCGCCTTCCGGTGGCGGGTGCTGGGCCTCGCCACGCTGGCCGGCGGCGGATTCGTCCTGCTCACCGCCCCGGGCTGGATGTCATTTCTGGACGCGCTGCATCACTCCTACACCGGGTACGACACGCCCGTGGCGCACCCGTTGCCGTTCGCCCAGTTCATCGGCTTCTTCGACGACATCTTCTACCGGCAGGCCACCGTGGATGAACTCGTGGTGGCGCCGGCGCTGAATTTCTTCCTCCTCCTCGGCGTGGCCTGGTGGCTTGTCAGCCCGCGGCTGTGGCGCTCTGACTTCGCCGGGCGCGCCCTGCTGGTTGCCGCCGTGCCGCCGCTGCTGCTCGCGTTCGGCGTCGTGCCCGAGTCGGTCATCGTGAAGATCCCCTTCCTCGGCAACATCCACCACACCGGTGACGTCTTCTCGTGCCCGCTGCTGGTCATCGGGGCCGTGCTTGCGGGTTGCGGCTTTCGCGATGCCCTGGAGCAAGTGCGGACCGGCGGCTGGGCCGGGCCGATCGGGAGGGTTTTTGCGCTCATCGCGGCGCTGCTCGTGATCTTTTTCGTGGCGACGCGCGGCGGGCCGACCAGCCCGTTCTTCCGCGGCTACCTGCCGTCGCTCCTGCTCGCGATTGTGGCGATTCCGCTCGGGTGGCGCTGGGCCATGACATCGGGTCGGGCGTCCATCGCATGTGTGGTGCTGGTGCTTGGCCTGCCGCTGCTCCACTGGCGGCATTGCCAGTTCGGCGCCTCGTGGTTCAACCACTACGCCTTCGTGCCGGGCTTCCGCGGCAACCTGCACGCGCCCTCTCCCGGCGTGGGTTATGTCGAAGCCCATCGCGGACCCGACCCCGTTCGCATGGTCGGCTGGGGCTCGACGCTGTATCCCTCGTACAACTCCGCGATTCGTTGGGAGAGCCTCTACGGCGTCGATGCGCTGCGCAACCGCTGGTATCAGGAGCTCGCGATCGAGTTTGGCCTGCAGAAGGTGTGGAACTGGGACTGGTACACCAAGCCCGAGGATGCGCCGCGCCTCGTCCCCGAACATGACATGCTGAACGTGGGCTTCTACATCGCCGACCCCTCGAATCCGCCGTTGGCAATCGCCGGCCTCAAGCTGCTCAAGCAGCTCGACCTCGACGTCTACGCGAGCCCCACGGTCTGGCCCCGGGCCTTCTTCACCGACCGCCTCGCGACATATTCCACCGCACTGGCTTTTTCCAAGCAGGTGCTCGCGGGCGACGGCCGTCCCTTCGCCGCGCGGCAGGACGGCCAGACCGAGGCGCCGAAGCTGCCGGCAAAGCTTGCCGGTCGCGCCGTCCGGGCCGCGAGCGACTACCACCTGACCAGCAACAACACGACCTTCACCGTGGATGCGCCCGGACCCGGGCTGGCCGTGCTGTCCGAGACGTACTACGACAAAGACTTCCGGGTCACCGTGGACGGCAAACCCGCGCCCTACTTCCGCGTGAACCACACCTTCAAGGGCGTGGAGATCAAGTCCGCCGGCCGCCACACGGTTACCTTCGCCTACTGGCCGCAGCATTTCACGCTCGCGCTGTGGATGGGTGCAGCGGGGTTGCTGCTGCTGATCGCCGGCTTCGGGTGGCTGTGGTGGCTGGCCCCCTCGCCGCGTCCGCCCGCCGAAGGAGTTGCCGCATGAGCCGCCGCCCACCCCTGCCGCCCCTGCCCGCGCGACCCAAGCTGTCCGTCCTCGTCCCGGTCTTCAACGAACGCGGCACCGTGTCGGCCGCCCTCGACGCGCTGCTGGCCAAGCGGATCGCGGGCTGGGATCTCGAGATCATCATCATCGAGAGCAACTCCACCGACGGCTCGCGCGAGATCGTGTTGGGCTACCAGGACCGCCCGGGCGTGAAGATCGTGCTGGAGGACCGCCCGCGCGGCAAGGGCCACGCCGTCCGCGCCGGACTGAAGCAGCTGACCGGCGACGTGGTGCTGATCCAGGACTCGGATCTCGAGTACAGCCTGGCGGACTACGAGGTCCTGCTCGCGCCGCTGGCCGCCGGCACCCACCAGTTTGTCCTCGGTTGCCGCCACGTTCCAGGCCAGTTCTCGATCCGCCAGTTCAAGGGCCAGTTCTTCCAGGCCTTTCTGCTCAACTCGGCCCACTGGTTCTTCACCGCGATGATCGACGTCTCCCTCGGCGTGTGGCTCCGCGACCCCTTCACAATGTACAAGGTCTTCCGCCGGGAATGCCTGCAAGGGCTCGCGTTCCGGTGCAACCGGTTCGACTTCGACTGGGAACTGCTGATCAAGCTCGTCCGGAATGGCTACCGGCCCATCGAGATTCCGGTGCACTACCACTCGCGCTCGTTCGAGGAGGGGAAAAAAATCCGCATGTTCTACGACCCGCTGACCTGGTTTGTCGCCTGGGGCCGGGCGCGCTTCGGCCCGCTGAACTGATTTCCCGATGTCCGACGCCTCCGCCTCGCCCGCTCCCTCGAAAGATCGCGTACCCGTCAGCGCCTGCCCGCTGTGCGGCGGCCGCGATTTTTCGCCCGTGTGCCTTTCCGCCGGCCATCCCGTGGTGCGCTGCGGGGGTTGCCAGCTGCACATGCTGAATCCGCAGCCCAGTGATGCCGAGTTGGTCGAGATCTATCACCCGCACTACAGTTTTTTCGGCGACGAGCAGGCCGCCGGCGCGGCCGTCAGCCGCTGCAAGCAGGCGACGGCGGCGCACTACCTCGGCCAGCTGGCCAAGGCCGGCATCCGGGCCGGGCGGCTCCTCGAGGTGGGCTGCGGCGACGGCGATTTCCTGGTGCAGGCCGCCCGGAGCAATTTCTCCGTCGAGGGCATCGACTACTCGCCCCACTCCTGCCGCAAGTCGCAGGCCAAGCTGCCGCCCGGCACCCCGGTGCATTGCGGCGAGATCAGCGTCCTGGCGGGCCGGGCCGCCAGCTACGACCTGTGCGTGGCCTGTGACGTCATCGAGCACGTCCGCCAGCCCGCCGTGTTCCTCGACACCGTGCGCGATCTCCTGTGGCCCGGCGGCTGGGTTTTCCTCGTGACGCCCGACTTTGCGTCGTGGACCGCGCGCCTGATGGGTGCGCGCTGGCTGGAGTTCAAGGCCGAGCACCTGTTCTACTTCACGCCGACGACGTTGCTCCGGCAGCTGGCGCAGGCCGGCTTCACCGACATTCGCATCCTCGGCGGCAAGAAGAAGCTCAGCCTGGACTACGTCACCTGGCACTTCGTCACTTACCCCGTCATCGGCATCACGCCCGTGTTGCGCTGCCTTCGGGCCGTGTTGCCGCGGGCGTGGAGTCAGCGACCCTGGCTGGTGCCCGCCGGCGGTTTTGTCGCCCTCGCCCGCAAGCCCGGCGGCGCGCCGCCCGGGCCAGCCCTAGTTTGATCCCTGCCGGGCCGGCAGGCTGCCGTGGTCTGGTGTTCCGGTCAGGCTGACGCCTTGGCCATTAACTCGCCTAAACCAGCGGGTGAGCCGTGGATATACCCTGCAATCCCACCTATCGAGTAGCGGCTTTTCATCTTTTGACTGTCATCATAGGCAGCCATGATCCCCGGCTGGTCATTTCATTTTCTGCTTCCGCCAGAGATGCATCGCGCCCCCGTTCCGGGCTGAACTCCGCCGAATTCACTCATGCCAGACGAAGGCAACCGCCCCAGTACTTTTGAGGGCTTCTACCGCGCCACCGTGGCGCCGTTGCGGCGGTACCTTGCGCGGCTCCTGGGCAATTCCACCGAGGCCCAGGACGTGGCGCACGACGCCTACCTTCGCGTCTACCCCAAGGTGCAGGATGAGTCGGCCAGGAATCCCGAGGCAGTGCTGTACACCACCGCCCGCCGCCTGGCCATCAACCAGCTCAAGCGCCGCAGCATCGCCCCGGTGACCCCGGATCCCGGGACCGTGGAAACGGCCGCATCCTCCGCGCCCGGCGTCGTGCAGGAGGTCATGGCCCGCCAGGAACTGCACCAGCTCGAACAGGCCATCGCGCAGCTGCCCGAAGGCTGCCGCGCCGTGCTGCTGCTGCGCAAGATCGAGCTGCTTTCCCACCAGGAAATCGCCTCCCGGCTCGGGATCGCGGTCAGTACTGTCGAAAAGCAGCATGCCCGGGCCCTCCGCCTGCTGCGCACCGCCCTGTCGGCCGCCTCCGACCGCCCCGCGGCCACTCCCCACCCTGCCTCCAACCCGGAGGTCACGTCATGAACTCAACCCACCCAACCCACGATTCGGCCGCGGAAGAGCGGGCCTCGTATTGGGCGGCGCGCCTCGACGGGTCGGTGCTGTCTGCCGCCGACCAGGTCGCCCTCGATGCCTGGCTGGCGGAGAATCCCTCCCACCGCGCGCTGCTGTCGTGCTACTGCCAGTTTTCCGCCGACCTCGAACTGCTGCTGCCGCAACTCGCCGCGACTGGCGCCGTGGAGTTGCCGCACGAGCTCGCGCCCCGGCCCCGCGCGTGGAACACCCGCTGGCTGGCGGGGGCCGCGCTGGCCGCGGCGGCCATGATCGGGTTTGTCCTCTGGCTGGGCCGGCCGCGGACCCAGCTGGAAAATGCCGCGACCGCCGCGGCCCAGCGGCAAACCCTCCTGCTGGCCGACGGCTCGCGGGCCGAGCTCAACGCCCAGACCAGCCTCCGGGTCGAACTGGGGCTCGCGGAACGGCGGGTGCGGCTCGCGGGCGGCGAGGCGTTCTTCACCGTGACCAAGGATCCGGCCCGGCCCTTCCTCGTCGAGACGCCCGCTGGCTCCGTGCGGGTGACCGGGACGGTTTTCAATGTTCGCGCCGAGACCGCCTCCGCCCTCGAGGTGCTGGTGGTCGAGGGCTCCGTGCAGGTGCGCCCGGGGGAAGCGGACTCTGGCCACCCGGTCGCGCCGGTCATGCTCCATGCCGGCGAGATGCTGTCCGCCGGCGCGGGCGGCGTCACCGTGCAGGCGCTGCCCGCCGGCGCCATCGATGACACCCTGGCGTGGCGGCATGGCCAGGCCGTGTTCGACGGCGTGCCGCTCAGCGCCGCCCTCGCGCGTTTTGCCCGCTACCATGGACGGGGCATCACCGCCGCGCCCGAGGTCGCGAACCTGAGCGTGGGCGGGCGCTTCAGCCTCGACGACCTCGATGGTTTCCTCGTGGCGCTCGAGGCGGCGCTGCCGGTTCGCGTCACCCGCGGCTTGAGCGGAACGGTCCAGGTCGGCCCGGTCAGCCGGGCGGTGACCACGCCACCCAGGGGAGGTAATCCCTAGCCAAACGATCGGACGCCATTCTGCGCATTTCCTCCCCGCCTTGAGCCGCCCACCCAACCAGCACCCCGGGACTTCATTCGCGCGGGCCTTCTGCTGGCTGGTACTCTGCCTTGGCCCCGCCTTGGCCCTGGCCGCGCCGGCGGACTTCAATATTCCGGTGCTGCCGGCGTCCGAGGCCTTGCTGGCCTTTTCCAAGCAGGCGAAGATGGAGGTGCTCTTTTCCTTCAACGATCTGCGCCAGGTGCGCTCGTCCGCCGTCGTGGGCCGCTACGAGCCCGCGGATGCCATCACCCGTCTGCTGACCGGCACCGGTTTCGTAGTGCAACGGAAGGGCAACGGGGTCGTGAAATTCGTGGTCATGCCCGCCAGCCCCCCGACCGGTTCCATTGCCGGCCGGCTGCTCGCGCCGGATGGGACCCCGGCCCCGGGATTGCGAGTCGTCCTGCACGGCGCCGGGCAATCCACGCCGACGGATGCCAAGGGGAATTTTTACTTCGATTCGGTCCTCCCCGGATCCTACGGGCTCGTGATCGATGCCCCCGGTTACCAATCCCTGCGGATGACCGGCGTCCAGGTGGAGGCCGGCCGCCTGCTGGTGTTGGTGCCCCAGGCGCTGCGGCAGGCCGATGACCCGACCCAGCTCGAGCCCTACATCGTGCAGGCCAAGGCTGAGCGGCGGCAGCCGTTTGACCGCAGCCGGACACCGCTGCTGCTGCCCGAGTCCATTGGCAATCTCGACCTGCCCCGGACCGAGAACGACCCGCTGCCCTTCGCCATCTACGATCGCGGCCAGATTACCCGCAGCGGCGTCGTCGACCTGAACGAGTTTCTCCGGCGCGCCGTGCTGGAGAGCGACGCCGGCATCCATCCGCCCGAGCAGAACGGCGGCCAGGACAGCTTTGTCGCCGGCAGCACGAACCTGAACCTGCGGGGTTATGGCGCGGACGAAACCGTCGTGCTCGTCAACGGCCGCCGTCTGCCCGAGGTCCTGACCAACGTCGGCGGGACGCTGCCGCCGGACGTCAATTTCATCCCCCTCAGTCTGGTCCAGCAGGTGGAGGTCCTGCCCGTTTCCGCCGCGGCCCTCTACAACGGCAACGCCGTCGGCGGCGTGATCAACATCGTCCTGCGCTCGGGCGCGGACCTCAACGCCACCGAGGTGACGGGCACCTACACCAATGCAGTGGGACGTTTCGATGCCGCGCAGTCCTCGGTGTCGCTCGTCAATGGCCAGAGCCTGCTCGACGGCGCCCTGCGGCTGCAGCTCAACGCCAGCTTCACCCAGGCCACCCCGCCGACTGAGGCGGAACTGCGTTACCATCAGAACCAGCCCCAGACCGCCGTGCCGCTGGGCGACCCGATTTACCGCGCCACGCCCAACGTCCGCAGCGCCACCCTCGCGCCGCTGTTCGGTCCGGGCTCGTCGCCGGTGACCTCGGTCGCCCCCGGGGCGGACGGCACGGGCGGCCTGGCGGCCTTCACCGGTCGCGATGGCGTGCGGGACCTGGCGTTCTTCAACGCCCCCGGCGGCTTTGCCGCCTCGCCCAACAGCCTCCAGTATCCGTACGGCCGCCGCCAAAAGCGCTCCACCTATTACCTGTCCGCCGTCTACGATGCGTATCCCTGGCTTCAGGTGGGGGCCTCCGGCACCTACGTGCACACCGTCGTCAACCGGGGCTACGACGTGTTCACCGCCGATCTGGCCCTGGCCGCGGGCTCCCCGCTGAATCCCTTCCACCAGGACGTCAACGTGTCGCTCAACGAGATCGCGCCGCTCCTCGGGGAGAACTACAGCGAGGCGCAGCTCGATTTTTCCTCCGCCGTCGTCGGTTTGCTCCTGCGGGCCCCCTCGGGCTGGCGGGCGTCACTCGACACCCAGTACGCCCACAATGTCGTGAAATACCGCGGCATCGCCGGCGCTGATCCCGACCGCTGGCAACAGCTCGTGGACGAGGGCGCCTACAATCCCCTGCGCGACACCCAGGTCCACGGCCCGCCGCCGGCGTTCTACGACCGCGTGCTCATTTATTATGGCGGCAAGGGGCGTTTCGTCACGCTCGGCGACTACGACACCATCGACGCCGCGGTGCGGGTCACGAATGAATCGCTGCAACTGCCCACCGGCCGGGGCGCGGTGAATTTTGGCGGCGACTACCGGCGCAACCACCTGGGCAGTTACCAGGAACAGCCGTATTTTGCGGACGGCACCCTCGCCCACACCCCCGCCGAATGGAGCGGACGCACCCTGCAGCGTTACAGCGTGTTTGGCGAATTTCAGGCGCCCTTGCTGCCCGCCCACTGGCTCCCGGCCTGGCTGCACGACATCCAGGTCGACGCCGCCGGTCGCTACATTGCCGCCGCCGAGTCACAGGAAACCAACTTTGCGCCAACCCTCGCCCTGAAGCTCGACTTCGCCGGAGGGTTGTCGTTCCGGGGCAGCGTCACGACCTCCAATCGGCAGCCGACGCCCCAGCTGAGCCGGCCGGTCACGGCCGGGACGGGCACCGGCACCGGCGTCAACTATGCGGCCATCTACGATCCGGCGCGCGGCCAAAGCTACCTCGTCCCGGCCAACGACGCCCAGGATCCCAATCTGCGGCCGGAAGAGGCCGTCACCCAGACCGCCGGCTTGCTCTTCCAGCGCGGCCAGGTTCACCGCTGGCGCGCCGTCCTGGATTTTATCGACACCCGCAAGACGAACGAAGTCGTGGTGCTCGACCCGCAGGCGGTGCTCGACCTGGAGGCGTTTTTTCCGACACGGGTCACGCGGGCACCGCTGGCTGCGGGCGATCCGCATGCCGTGGGTCAGGCCACCAACCTGCTCACCGGCGCGGTCAACGTCGCCTCGCGCCACTCCCAGAACTGGAACTTCTCCCTCGATTATGCCTGGACCGACTGCCTCGGCGGATCGCTGGAACTCTATGGCCGATTGATCTATTTCCAGCGGTACGACCGGCAGGTCTTCCCAACTTCACCGGTCGTGGATGAGCTGCGCAACCCCGACGGCCTGGCCTCAAGCCTGCTCCGCTACCGCGCGAATTTCGGCGCGGGCTGGGCCAATCGCGCATGGGGGTTTGGCCTGGACGGCCACTACTTCCATTCGCGCGTGCTGCCCGTCCCCGAACAACCCAGCCAGGGCGGTTCCGAGATCCTGCCGTTCTGGCAGTACGACGCCTACCTGCAGGGCGACCTGACCCGCTGGCTCCCCTGGAAGACCTCGCGCTTCGGTCTCCGCGGCCAGCTGCGCGTCAACAATGTGTTCGCGACGGGCTTCCCCAAATATGCGAACGACTCCTCGGGCGCCGGCGTGCAACCCTACGGCGATTGGCGGGGCCGCGCGTATTCCGTCTCGCTGACCGCGACGTTTTGAGCCCGGCCGCGCCCCCGCCCACCCGCCGGCGCCGGCCCGCGGTCATTTCCCGCTTCACCTGACCGGCCCGCTCTGTTTCCTTCGTGGCGCATGCGCATTCTCATCACCGGCATCTGCGGTTTTGTCGGCAGCACGCTGGCCAAAAGCCTCGTCGCCGCCGGCCACCAGGTCACCGGTTTTGACAGCTACATCCGCCCGGGCAGCGAGACCAACCGCGAGCCGCTCGTGCGCCTCGGCGTCAAGGTCATCACCGCCGACCTGCGCGACGCCGCGGAGATGGCGGCGCTGCCGGCCGCGGACTTCGTGATCGATGCGGCCGCCAACGCGAGCGTGCTGGCCGGGGTGGACGGCAAGACGAGTTCCAAGGAACTCGTGGACCACAACCTCCTCGGCACGGTGCACATGCTCGAGTACTGCAAGGCGCACCAGGCGGGCTTCATCCTGCTCTCGACCAGCCGTGTTTATTCCATCGCGCCGCTGGCCGCGCTGCCGGTCGAGGTGGCCCGGCACGCCTTCCGGCCCGACCCCGCGGCGAAGCTGCCGGCCGGGCTCACCGCCGCCGGGCTCGACGAAACCTTCGCCACCACCGCGCCCATCTCGCTTTACGGCGCCACCAAGCTGGCCTCCGAGGCCCTCGCCCTGGAATACGGCGAGGCGTTCGGCTTCCCCGTCTTTGTCAACCGCTGCGGCGTGCTCGCCGGCGCCGGCCAGTTCGGCCGGGCCGACCAGGGCATCTTCGCCTATTGGATCAATGCCTGGCTGCGCAAGCGGCCGTTGAAATACCTCGGCTTTGGCGGCCACGGCCACCAGGTCCGCGACTGCCTGCATCCCCGCGACCTGCTGCCCGCCCTGGAGAAGCAACTCGCCGCCCCCAAGCTGCCCTTCGGCGACCGCCTGGCGAATTTTTCCGGCGGCGCCGCCTCCGCCCTGTCGCTCCGCCAGTTGAGCGACTGGTGCGAGCAGCGCTTCGGGCCGCACGAGGTGGTCCGCGATGGGACCGCCCGTCCGTTCGACATTCCCTGGATCGTGCTCGACTCCGCCAAGGCCGCCCGCATTTGGCGTTGGCAACCCGTCACGCCCACCGCCACCGTGCTGGAGGAAATCGCCCGCCACGCGGAGCAGCACCCCGACTGGCTCCAGCTCTCCGCCCCGGCCTGAACTCCCGTTCGCCGCCCCCATGCCTTCCGCTGTCGCCACGCCCCGCCCGCCCCCGCTCACGCTCTACAGCGTGGTGATCCCCGCGCACAACGAGGAGGAGTCGCTGCCCGCCACCGTGGAGGCGATCTACCGGACCCTCTTCCGGGAAAACATCCCGCACGAGATCGTCGTGGTCGACGACGGGAGCACCGACCGCACCTGGGCCGTCCTGCAGGACCTCCAGCGCACCGTGCCGTCCCTCGCCCCGGTGCAGAACCTCGGGCCCCACGGTTTCGGCCGGGCGGTCGTCTGCGGCCTCAACCACATCCAGGGCGACGCCTGCGTCATCATGATGGCCGACGCGTCCGACTCGCCCGACGACGCCGTCCGCTACTGGCGGCTGCTCAACGAGGGCTGGGAATGCGTGTTCGGCAGCCGGTTCGTCAAGGGGGGCAAGGTCGTCGATTACCCGCGGGTGAAGCTCTTCATCAACCGCCTCGCGAATTTCCTCGTCCGCATCGGGTTCGCCATCCCGCTCAACGACACCACCAACGCCTTCAAGGCCTACCGCCGCACCGTCATCGAGGGCTGCCGGCCGTTTCTGTCGCCGCATTTCAACCTGACGGTCGAGATTCCGCTCAAGGCCATCGTCCGCGGCTACACCTGGACGGTCATCCCGATCACGTGGCAAAACCGGAAGCTCGGGGAGCCCAAGCTGAAGATCAGCGAGATGGGCAGCCGGTATTTCTTCATCTGCGCCTATGTCTGGCTCGAAAAATATTTCAGCCGCGGGGATTTCCGGAAAAGATGAGGGTCGCGCTCATGCCTAACCGTTCCACCACCGCCACCCGGGCCGCCTGCCCGCCCCGCCGCCCATGATCTACCTGCTCGGAGGTTCCGGCTATGTCGGCCACGCGTACCAGGCGCTGCTCACGCGCCGGGGCATCCCGTTTCGCAACCTGCGCCGGGCCGAGCTCGACTACACCAACCCGGCGCTGCTCACCGCCGCGCTGCGCCGCGACCGGCCGGAGTTTCTCATCAACGCCGCCGGGTACACCGGCAAGCCCAACGTCGACGCCTGCGAACTGCACAAGGGCGAGTGCCTGCTGGGCAACGCCGTCCTGCCCGGCCTCGTGGCGCAGGCCTGCGCCGACGCGGGCGTGCCCTGGGGCCACGTCTCCTCCGGCTGCATCTACACCGGCGCCCGCCCCGACGGCACGGGCTTCACCGAGACCGACGCGCCCAACTTCACCTTCCGCCAGGACAACTGCTCCTTCTACAGCGGCACCAAGGCGCTCGGCGAGGAGGTGCTCGCCGGCCGGCCCGACATCTTCCTCTGGCGCCTGCGCATCCCGTTCAACGAGGTCGACACCCCGCGCAATTACCTGACCAAGCTCATGCGCTACCCGCGGCTGCTTGCGGCGACCAATTCCATCTCGCAGCTCGACGAGTTTGCCGCCGCCACCCTCGCCTGCTGGGAAAAACGCGTGCCCTTCGGCACCTACAACGTCACCAATCCCGGCCAGATCACCACGCACGAGGTCGTGGCCCTGATCGAGCAATCCGGCGTGCACCCGAAAAAATACGAGTTCTTCGCCAGCGAGGCCGACTTCATGCAGGCCGCCGCCAAGACGCCGCGCTCCAACTGCGTGATGAATTCCGCCAAGCTCGCCCGCGTCGGGATCCACCTCACCGAGGTCCACGCCGCCGTCGAGTCCGCCCTGCGCCACTGGAAACGAGTCGTCCCCGCCCTATGAACCTCCTCGTCACCGGTGGCTGCGGCTTCATCGGCTCCAATTTCATCCGCCAGCGCCTCGCGGAAACGGGCTCGCCCCTCGGCCGGCTCGTCAACCTCGACGCCCTGACCTACGCCGGCAACCCCGCCAACCTCGCCGACCTTGCCGGCGACCCGCGCTATGTCTTCGCGCACGGCGACATCGGCGACCCGGCGCTCGTAACCCGCCTCCTCGCCGAGCACGCCATCGACGCCGTCGTGAATTTCGCCGCCGAGTCGCACGTCGACCGCTCCATCGACTCGCCCGAGCCGTTCATCCAGACCAACGTCGTCGGCACGCTCCGGCTCCTCAACTGCGCCCGGCTCCACTGGGCCGGGCTCCCGGGCCCGCGGAAGGCCGCGTTCCGTTTCCTGCACGTCTCGACCGACGAGGTCTACGGCTCGCTCGGCCCGGCCGACCCGGCGTTTACCGAGGAGACGCCGTTCGCCCCGAACAGCCCCTACGCCGCCTCCAAGGCCGCCAGCGACCACCTCGTGCGCGCGTACCAGCACACCTACGGGCTGCCCACGCTCACGACCAACTGTTCCAACAACTACGGTCCCTATCATTTCCCGGAAAAGCTCGTCCCGCTGGTCATCCTCAACGCGCTCGAGGGCAAGCCGCTCCCGGTCTACGGCGACGGCCGGCAGATCCGCGACTGGCTCTACGTCGCGGACCACGCCGCCGCCATCTGGCTCGTGCTGCAAAAGGGCCGGGTCGGGGAGACCTACAATGTCGGCGGGCTGAACGAGCAACCGAACATCGAGATCGTGCAGGCCATCTGCGCCCTCCTCGACCGCAGGTCGCCGCGGGCGGACGGCCAGCCGTACGCGGCGCAGATCACCTACGTCGCCGACCGGCCCGGCCACGACCGCCGCTACGCGATCGATTGCGCCAAGCTCCAGCGCGAGCTGGGCTGGGCGCCGCGGGAGAATTTCACCACCGGCCTCGCCAAGACCGTCGACTGGTACCTCGCCCACCGGGCCTGGTGCGCGGAGATCACCGCGAAGAAATACGCTCGCGAGCGGCTGGGCGTGGCGAAATAAACCCTCCATGCATCGCAAAGGCATCGTCCTCGCCGGCGGCTCCGGCACCCGGCTCTACCCGCTGACCATCGCCGTGAGCAAGCAGCTCATGCCGGTCTACGACAAGCCGATGATCTATTATCCGCTGTCGGTGCTGATGCTCGCCGGCATCCGCGAGATCCTCGTCATCTCCACCCCGCAGGACCTGCCGCTGTTCCAGCTCCTGCTCGGCACGGGCGCCCAGTTCGGGCTCACGCTCCGCTACGCCGCGCAGGCCCGGCCCGAGGGCCTCGCCCAGGCCTTCCACATCGCCGCCGACACCGGCTTCCTCACCGGCAAGGAGCCCTCGGCCCTCGTCCTCGGCGACAACCTTTTCTACGGCGCCGACTTCGTGAAGTCGCTCAAGGAGGCCACCGGCCGCTCCCGCGGCGCGACCATCTTCGGCTACCATGTCGCCAACCCGGAGGCCTACGGCGTCGTGGAATTCGGCAAGGACGGCCGGGTCGTCTCCCTCGAGGAAAAGCCGGCGAAGCCCAAGTCCTCCTACGCCGTGCCCGGCCTGTATTTCTACGACGCCGACGTCGTGCCGCTCGCCCGCGGACTCAAGCCCTCCGCCCGCGGCGAGCTCGAGATCACCGACCTGAACCGCCTCTACCTCCAGAAAAACCAGCTGCACGTCGAGGTCTTTGGCCGCGGCACCGCCTGGCTCGACACCGGCACGCACGACTCCCTGCTCGAGGCCGCCGTGTTCGTGTCCGTCATCGAGAACCGCCAGGCCCTGAAAATCGCCTGCCTCGAGGAAATCGCCTACCATGCGGGCTGGATCGACCGCGCCCAGCTCGAGGCCAACATCACCAAGCTCGGCAAGTCCAACTACGCGGCCTACCTCCGCAAGGTGGCGGCCGAAAAGTGAGCCGCGCCGGTCGCGGCCGCCCTGCGGCCCGCCGGCCGACCGCCCCGTTGCCCGTTTCGACTGCGGAGATTTAAGTCGGAGCCCGGGAAATTTTCTGCCTGTTTGTGGTCATCCGATGCAGGTCTCGTTCGTCATCCCGCTCTACAACTGCCTGGCGCTGACCCGGGCGATGGTCGCGAGCCTCCAGGCCTCGCTCCCCGCCGGCCTCGCGCACGAGATCATCCTGGTCGATGACGGCAGCACGGATGGCACCCGGGAGTGGCTCGCCACGCTGCGCGCACCGTTCGCGGTCGTCCTCAACGAGCGCAACCTCGGCTACGCCGCGGCCAACAACCGCGGCGCCGCCCTCGCCCGCGGCGAGTTCCTCGCCCTGCTGAACAACGATCTCGTCCTCTCCCCCGGCTGGCTCGAGCCCCTGCTCGCGGCCCATCGCTCGCTCGGCGCCCGCGCCGGCCTCGTCGGCAACGTGCAGCTCGATTTCCGCACCGGTGCCGTGGACCACGCCGGCATTGCCCTCAATCTCAAGGGCAAGCTGGAGCACCTCCGCACCCGGCCGATCCCGCTCTCCCGGCTCCTCTTCCCGGTCCGGCCGGTGGGCGCGGTCACCGGCGCCTGCCTGCTCCTCGGGCGCGCGCTTTGGCAGCAGCTCGGCGGCTTCGACGAGGGCTATGTGAACGGCTGCGAGGACGTCGATCTCTGCCTCCGCGCGCTCGGGGCGGGCCGCATCAACGCCGTCGCCCTCCGCAGCGTGGTGCGCCACCACGTGAGCTCCTCCGCCCGGCGCAAGGCCCGCGACGAGGAAAACACCTTTCGCTTCACCCGCCGCTGGCGCCCCGAGCTGTGGCGGCTGGTCGGCCGGCGTTGGTGCTGGCAATACCTCGAGGCCTACTGGCTCGGACCCCGCGATCCGGCCGAGCACGCCCTGGCCCGCGGGATGCTGTGCTACGCCCTCCATCTGCGGCGCACGCCGCCGGCCGGCGCCTACCGCGCACTCCACGCCGCGCTCGATGCGGAACTCGCGCGCTGGCAGGGCATGTTCGGCGCGCCGGGAGAATCCCAGCGGCCTCCGGCCTAGGCCGCGCCGGGGCCCGGCGGGCCGCCCTTGACGATGCCGCGCACGACGGCCTGCGGCCGCCGGTTCACCGTCAGGAAGGTCCGCCCGATGTATTCGCCGATCAGGCCCAGCAGCACCAGTTGGGTGCCGGAAAACACCAGCAGCGCCGCCATCAGCGAACCCCAGCCGAAAGTCGGGCCCTGGTTTGTGAAACGCAGCCACACCACCCAGGCAAATCCGCCCAGCCCGGCGGCCGCCATCACCAGCCCGAGCACCGTCGCCACCCGCAGCGGCAGCACGGAGAAATTGATGCAGGCGCTCAGCCAGAGCCGCACCAGCCGCCGGAGCGTGTAGCCGCTGGACCCGGCCTGGCGCGGCTCGTGCCGCACCGCCACCGAGCCGATCCGCTGGGTGACCTGCAGGATCAGGCCGTCGATGTAGGGAAACGGCCCCGTGTTGGCCGCGACCTCGCGGGCCACAAACGCCGTCACGCAGCGAAAGCTCGAGAGATAGAAACCCGGCGGCTTCTCCAGCGCCCAGTCGGTCATCCGGGTCGTCAGCCAGCTGCCGAAATTCCGCCAGGGCGAGTGCTGCTTCACGGCGTAGTGGCCGAAGACGACGTCCAGCCCGGTGGCCGTCGCCTGCTGCCACAGGCGCACCGCCTCGTCCGGCGGATTCTGCCCGTCGTCGTCGAGATTGACGATGTGCGCGCCGCCCGCGTGGCGCCAGCCGGTCAGCACGGCGTTGTGCTCCCCGTAGTTGCGCGCGTGCTCGACGTAGGTCACCGGGACCCGCGCGGTCCGCACGAGTTCGCGGCAGACGTCCCCGGTCGCGTCCCGGCTGCCGTCGTTGACGAGCACGATCTCGTGGCCGCCCTCGATCTCCAGCGCCCCGATCGCCTGCACCAGCGCGCCGATGGTCTCCGCGCTGTTGTACAGCGGAATGACAAAACTCAGGGCGGGGCGGGCGGAGCTCATGACCGGGACCAACGAAGGATTTCTTCGCCGACCCTGTCAACGTCCCCGGTCGTGACCGCGGGGTGCACCGGCAGGCACAGCACCTCGGCGCACGCCCGCTCCGTAACCGGCAGGTGCCGCGCCGGGTCCGCATAGGCCGGCTGGTGGTGGAGGGCGACCGGATACAGCACGCCGCAGCCGATGTCGTGCGACGCCAGGTGGGCCTGCAGCGCATCGCGCCGGGGCGTGCGCACGGCGAACTGGTGCCAGACCGGCTCGGCGTCCGCCGCCGTGGCCGGCAGCCGGAGCGGGCCGTCGGCGAGCAGCTTCAGGTACCGCGCCGCCAGCCGGCGGCGGGCGGCATTCTCGGCATCGAGGTGCCGCAGCTTGACCCGCAGGACCGCCGCCTGCAGCTCGTCGAGCCGGCTGTTCCGGCCGGGCAGCTCGCTCACATACCGCTGCCGCCAGCCATACTGCCGCAGCAGCCGCACCTGTTCGGCGAGGCCCGGGTCGCGGGTGAACACCGCGCCCCCGTCGCCCAGCGCGCCCAGGTTTTTCGTCGGGTAAAAACTGTAGGCGGCGGCGTCACCCCACGTGCCCGCCTTGTGGCCGGCGACGGTGGCGCCGTGCGCCTGCGCGCAATCCTCGATCACCTTCGCCCCGTGCCGGCGGGCGAGCTCGACGATCGCCGGCATCGCCGCGGGGTGCCCGTAAAGGTGCACCGGCACGACGGCCGTCACCCGGCCCGGCGGCGCGGCCAGCGCCGCCTCGAGCGCCGCCGGCGACATGACCATGGTGTCCGCCTCGATCTCCACGAAGACCGGGCGCGCGCCCACCTGCTGGATCGCCGCGGCCGTGGCCGAGGCGGTGTTGGCCACCGTCACGACGCAGTCGCCGGCGACCACGCCGGCCGCGCGCAGGGCCAGCTCGAGCGCCTCCGTGCCGTTGGCCACGCCCAGCACGTGCCCGCCGCCGTGGAAATCGGCGAACTCCTGCTCAAACGCGGTCACCTCCGGGCCGAGGATGTAGCGGCCGTCCGCCAGCACGCGGTCGATCGCGGCGCGGATCTCGGCGCGGTGGGCCAGGTAGCCGGCCTTGGGATCGGCGGTCAGCAGCGGCTTAGACATAGTGTTTCAATTCCCGGCGATAGTAGGCCAGCGTCTGCGCCAGGGTGCGGCGCAAGTCCGTGCGCGGCCGCCAGCCCAGCTTGCGGGCTATCCGGCGGTCGTCCGCGTAAAAATTCCCGATGTCGATCTTCGTCCGGTCCGCCGGAAACGCCCGCACGATGAAACAGCCGCCGTGGTTGAGCTCGACGAGGAGCTCCGCGAGCCGCTGCAGCGTGACCGGCGGCGGGCCGCCGAGGTTGAACACCTCCCCTTCCGCCTCCGGCCGGCTGGCCGCCAGCAGGAACGCCTCCACGGCGTCGTCCACGTAGGTGAAGTCGCGCAGCTGCCCGCCGCCCCACACCTCGAACGGCTGGCCCTCGAGCAGCCGGCGGATCCAGACCCCGACAAAGGTCTGCCGCGCATCCTTCACCCGCATGCCGGGCCCGATCGTGTTGGTCAGCCGGAGCGCCGTCGCGCGCAGTCCGTGCACCCGCGAATAGAGCAGGTGGAACGACTCGCCGGCGAGCTTGTTGATGCCGTTCACGTCCACCGGCCGCAGCGGGTGCTTTTCATCCACCGGCAGGTAGTCCGGCCGGCCGTAAATCTGGCGCGTGCTCGCAAAGACGATGCGGATGCCGGGACTGTGCCGGCGGCACGCCTCGAGGATGGCCAGCTGCGCGCGGCAGTTGATGTCGAGGTCGGTCACCGGGTCGGTCATCGAGTCCATGTGGCTCGTCTGGCCGGCGAGGTTGAACAGGAAATCCTGGCCGCGCACGAGCCGGGGCAGGCGCGGCCAGTCGCGCACGTCGGCGACATGCACGCGCACGCGGCCCGCAATCCCGGCGAGGTTGCGGCGGTTGCCGCCATATTCCGGGATCAGGCTGTCCACGATCGTGACCCGCGCGCCGAGCGCGACCAGCGCGCGGGCCAGGTTGGAGCCGATGAAGCCCAGCCCGCCGGTGATCAGCACGCGTTTCCCGGCGTAAATCCGGCGGTAGGAGGACAGGGGGGGCATGGGTGAAAGCTGGCGGCGGGACCGGTTCAGATTCCCAGCTCCATGTCTTCGTCATCCGGTCGCACGTCGACCACAATGGAATAGGCGGCGAAACCCAGCAAGCGCTCATCGCGCTCGCTGGCGTGGGTTGGGGGCAGGCTCGAGCGCAGCCAGACCGTCACCTTGCCCGGCGGGATGTAAATGGCCCGCACCCGCACCGGATTTAGCTCGGTCCCCACCCGCACATTGCGCAACTGCCGGCCATCGACCCAGACCTGCAGGTCGCGGTTGATGAGGCTGCGCGCCATGAAATGGAGCACCACTTTCAACGGGTGGTTCTGGGGATTCATCAGCTCGAGCGAGGCGTCGCCCTTGGTCCAGTTCCACCACTGCGCCTGCCGGCCGCGCAGCAGCTCCGTGCCGTACCAGCCTGCCCCGAGCGAGGCCCGCAGCCAATATGGGCTGGTCGTCCGCACCAGCGAAAACCGCCGGCCAATGGTTTCACCGTCCAGTCCGGGCACCCTGACCTGCAGCATGCCGCCGTCGAAATCCCACTCGCCTTTCAGGGGCGTATTCAGCCGGCCCTCGTACGTGTGGGAGGGAAAATACTGGGGCTTGCGCAGCATGAGCGCATTCGCCCACAGCCGCGCCCAAAAATCCGTCACCAGCATGTTCACGGAATTCACATGGTTGAGGCCCTCCACTTTCCGGACGGCCAGCAGGTCATGGTCCACGACGAGCTGCGTGGTCTCGACGCGTCCGGAGAGGAGATAGCCCTCGCGCAGGTTGATGAGCGTGACCACGGCGACCATGCCGAGGGCCAGGCCGAACCGGAGCGAACTGCGCTCATTGAACCAGGTCAGCCAGTGGCAAAACCCGACCAGCAGCACCGGGTAGAACACCGAGAACAGCTTGAAGGCATCGTAGCTGGCATTGTTGTGGAGGTGGATCCCGCGCCACTGGAGGAAGGCGTAACCCGCCATCACCGGGACCAGAAAGGCCGCCACCAGCCAGGCTTGCCGGCCCCGCCCGAGGGCGGAGCGCAGCCAGGCGCCGGCCAGCAGGAGCAAGGTCGCCCCGCCGAGGATCCACGACCACGCGCCCTCCAGCCCGGCCAGCGGGCTCGGCTTCGTGCCGCTGAGGAGGCCGAGCCAGCCCTCCGGTTTCAGCAACGGAATCTTCCAGCCAAAGTCATATTGCTGAAAGAGCTGAAAGCGCTCCACCACTCCGGCCGCGCGTTCGTAGTAAAACAGGGCGCTCACGGCCAGCGGCAGCAGCAGCCAGCCCAGCCATCGCGCCAGCCGGGAAAATTCCCCGCGGTGGAGCGCCCAGCCGCCCACGCACGCCACCACCGGGACGAGGCAGATGAGCACGATGAAGTTGTAGGCCCCCCAGATGGTGCCAAACCCCACGAGCAGGAGCCCGCCGTACTCCCAGCCCCGCCGCCGGGCCGCGGGATCCTGCCACAACGCGATCCCCGTCCAGGTGAGCAGCGCGATGGCCTGTGCGGCGAGAATCTGGCCCGGCGCCACATTGTAAACCGCGTATCCCGTGATCGGGCTGAGGGCGTAGATGAAGGTGAGCCAGCCGCTCACCCGCCGCCCAAAACCCGCGGTCGAGCGCGCCAACCAGAAGATCATCGGCAGGACCAGGACCAGCAGCACCACCGTGATCAGGCCCGTGGTTTCATGCGGCGCCAGGCCAAAGACCGAGTCGTTCAGCGCAATCAGCGCCGAGGGCGTGAAGTGATTCAGCTGGAGCCAGAAATCATAGAAATTGTCCGCCGACGCCACCTGCACCACCTCGGTGAGCCCGAGAAAACCACTGCGGTCGTTGCTGGCGAACTCCTGGAAAACCCGGGCGCCCGCCGCATAGTCGGCCGCGTCGCAGCTGCCGATGGACGCCGTGGTCAGGATTCTGGCCGTGCGCGCCAGCGGCACCGTCAGCATCACCAGGCAGACCGCCATGAGCACACCCAGGCCGGCAAACCGGCGAAGGTCGCGGACGCTTTTCCAGGCTCCCCGCCGCCCCACGCCAAAAACCAAAAGCACCACCGGCAGCACTTCCGTCCAGCGGGCATAGGCGTCGGTTCCGGGCAGCGTGGTGTGCGCGCCGAGCCAGACCACGGCGGACTGGAGCGCGATCCCGGACGGCGCGATCCAGACCGGCCAAAACCGGCGCCAGCGCACCGGGGTGAGCAGCAGCGCCAAACCCACACCCCAGATCAGGATGTGCAGCAGGAGGCCGAACGAAACCAGCAGGTAAATCATGAAGCACTGGCAGGCTAGGCCCGGGCGCATTCGCCGGGCAATGAAAAGCTGGCCCGGATTCTCATCGCCGGGCGACCGCGAGGAGGGAGCAGCCCGCCGGCAGGTTCCCCACCGTCCGCAGCCAGGCGGCCTCGCCCGCCATGACCCCCGCGAGCGCGGCCTCGAGCCAGCGCGGCGAAAGCTGCACATCGCTGCCGGCCGCCGGCGCCGGCAGCAGTTTGCGCCGCGCGGCGATCAGCGGCAGCAGCACGGTGTTCCAGTGCGTGAGCCGCAGCGGGGCCAGGCCGGCCCGGGCGAGTTTGCCCGCCAGTTCCGACCGCCCATACCGCCGCCGGCCGTCCACGGCGACGTCGTGATAGGACCACAGCCACCGGTGCGCCGGCACATTGACCACCAGGAGGCCGCCGGGCCGGAGGACCCGGGCCATCTCCCGCAGCGCCGCCTCGTCGTCATCGAGGTGATAAAGCACATCCGCCGACACCACCGCGGCAAATTCCCCCGCCGGAAAAGGCAGCGACGTGACGGAGGCCGCCTGGATATCCGGCGCACCGCGCGCGCGCGCCAGCTCGCAGGCCAGGGGCGACACATCCACACCCGTCCACCGCCATTCCGGGCGCCGCGGCGCCAGCCGCCGGATCAGCCCGCCGGTGCCGCAACCCGCGTCAAGGATTCGCGCCGGGCCCGCGGGCACCCGCGTCGCCAGCTCCCGCCCGATGTGGCCGTGCAGCGCGCGAAAATACCACATGTCGTCCTCCACCGCGGCCAGCTTCCGGTATTCCTCCGCTTGCATGTGCCCGCCATCGAAACCGCGGGATAAAGCTTTGCCAAGGCAAACGCGGGGGCTTTCGCTCTCGCCACCCTCCATGCGCGCCGCCCGCTCCACTTTTCCCGGTGCCGCCCCCACCTGGCGTTTCTCGCATTACGCCGGTTTGTACTTTGATGAATTCGACCCGGCGTCCGCCTGGATCCGGGAGACCGCCGAGCTCCGCCTGCCCCCCAGCCCGGACGTCCAGACGCTGCTCCTGCGCGGCGAGTACCGCCCGCACCCGGCGGCGAGCGGACTCGAGCAAGCCGCCCCCGGCCTGGTGTGCCGGGTCGACGGCGTCCGCGCGGGTGAGCTGCGGAATCTGGCGCCGGGCCCGTTTGCGCTGCGCCTCACCGTCCCGCCCGGGCCGGCACACCGCGGGCCGACAATCACGCTGGGCCTGACGGGCGTCGGGCTGACCAACTTCCTGGCCTGGGTCGGCCGGCTGACCGGCCTGCAGTCGCTGGAGCGTTTCCGCCGGCAGCACAAGAACCGCTCGCTCCGCATCACCACGCTCTCCGACGGCGGGGGCGAGGTGGTCTTCGACTTCTCCGTCCGGCTCGCGCCCTACTCCGCGGCGTATGCGCGCAAGCATGCGCAGCTCGGGCTCAACGTCGCCGGTTTCCTGACCGCCGAGCTGGGCGTGGGCGAGTCCGCGCGCTGCATGGTGCGCGCGGCCGATGCCGCGGGGATCCCCGTGGCGCTGGTGCCGCTCAAGCTCCACTGCAAGAACCGCCTCGGGGACCAGACCTACGCGGCCCGCCTCCAGTCCGGGAACCCGTACCCGGTGAACGTCGTCCACCTCGACCCGCCGGCGACCCGCGATCTCGATCACCACCACGGGAAGGGTTTCCGCGCCGGCAAGTACAACATCGCCTACTGGGCGTGGGAGCTGCCGGAGTTTCCCGACGCCTGGATCCCTAATTTCGGCTACTTCGACGAGGTCTGGTGCCCGAGCGAGTTCGTGCGCGCCGCCATCGCGCACAAATCCCCGCTGCCGGTCGTCACGATGCCGCACGCGATCGCCGTGGCCGGCCCGGCCGGCGACTTCCGGGCGCACTTCGGCCTGCCGGCGGGAAAGTTCCTCTTTCTCGCCCTGTACGACCTGAACTCCTACTCCGAGCGCAAGAATCCCCGCGCCATGGTCGAGGCCTTCCGCCAGTCGGGCCTTGCCGGCGGGGGCGCCGCCCTGGTCATCAAGGTGCAGAATGTCGCCGGCAATGAGGCCGACTTCGCCGGGTTGCAGGAGGCGATCCGCGACCTGCCCGGCACCGTGCTGCTCACGGGCACGCTCACGCGGGAGGAGGTCTACCAGCTCGAGTCGGCCTGCGACTGCTTCCTGTCGCTGCACCGCTCGGAGGGCTTCGGCCTCGCCATTGCCGAGTGCATGGCGCTCGGCAAACCGGTGATCTCGACCAACTGGTCGGCCCCGGCCGAGTTCGTCACCGCGGCCACCGGCTGCCCCGTCAACTTTGCGCTCACGACCATCGCCCAGAGCCGCGGCCCCTACAGCAAGGGCCAGGTGTGGGCCGAGCCCGACGCCGCGCACGCGGCCTGGTGGATGCAGCGGCTCGTGGCCGACCGCGCGCTGGGCAGTTCGCTCGGGGCCGCCGGCCGCGCCGCCATCGCGGCGCAGTTCTCGCCCGCCGTCATCGGCGCCCGTTATCGCCGCCGGCTGGAGTCCATCGCCTGCTTCTGAGCCAGGCGGGGCTTTCGCCCGCACGTCACTTCAGCCTCCGCGGCGGCAGGTCGTCGGCCCGCCCGAGGATTTCGATCGTGAAATCCCGCACGCTGAAGGCCAGCCGCCGCCGGTCGTTGCTGTCCGGGTAGGCTGCGGGCACATCCGTTGCGAACTTCCACAGCGTCTCGCCCGGTTCGAGCCGCATGTTGCGCACCTTCACCTCGCGCACCTCGCCCCGCTTCAGGGTCCGCTCCCACCGCGCATACTCGTCCTGCCACAGGCCCACCTTGCGGGTGTCGTTGCACCGCACGCTGAACGAGACCGTCGCCAGGAGCGCAAAGGGCTGGGGATTGTGCAGCGTCACCGTCGCCGACCCGCTGCTCCAGCGCCAGAATTCCAGCCGCGAGCGCTCGGGGGGGAACCAGTTGCCGTCGAAGGTCGCCTCCACAGTCCGGCCGCTGCCCTCGGCCATCCGCAGGGCGCGCGGCCCCTCGACGCGGTAGCTTTCGTGCGCCGGCGCGCGCAACGGTTCATACGCCGCAAAGAGGGTGAGGTTGCCCAGCACCAGCACCGCCCACCATTTCCAGCCGCGCGGCACGAGGATGTTGAAGGCCAGGGTCATCGGCAGCAGCACCCGGCAGGCCGCGCCGGGGTACCCTTCCCACACCGCCTCGCCCAGGAAAATCATGAGCACCGAGTAGGCCGCGGCCACGCGCCACCACGGGTCCCGCCAGCGCGGGCGCAGCGCGAAAAAAAGAAACTGCACCGTCAGGGCCACCATCATGAGCAGGCTCAGCCGCGCGAACGGATCCGACTTGTTGGCGAGCACCAGCACGAGCGTCTCGTGCCACTTGGCCGCAAAGGCGGTGAAGGGTGCCGCGAAATTGCGCTCGCCGGTGTAGCCGATCTCACCGATCCAGCGCCAGAGCACGAGCAGCCAGAGGGCCAGCGGCAGGAGCATGACCAGGCCGCGGCCTGCGGCGGCGAGCCAGCCCCGCCAGGTGTTCTCGGCCGGCCGGGCGAGCGCGGCGCCCGCGAGCAGGTTGGTTTCCTTGCCAAGGCCCGACACGCCGAGCACGACCGCCGACCACCACGGCCGGCCGGACTCCGCCAGCGCCAGGCCGGTGGCGATGAGCAGCAGGCTGGGTCCGTCGACCAGCGACCCGCGCACGCTGTAGCAAAGCCCGAAGCTGAACAGCACGCCGAACCAGCGGAAGAAATTGCCCCAGTTCACGGCGGGGAACCACCGCAGCAGCAGCCCCGCGAGCAGCAGCCAGCACGCGATGTTCTGCACCGCGTAGAGATGCATCGCCCGCGCCGGGTTGCCCAGCGCCAGCCCGTAGGCTGTCCAGCAGAAGAGAATCCGGCGCGCCCGGTAGGCCAGGTTGTCCACACCCTGCTTGAGCGCGGGATCGGACAGCCGCGGCTGCATCGCGATCTGCGCGTAATACTGCGCGTCGTAGCCCGGGGACGCGGGCAGCTCGTAGTGGTTCAGGGCGCGGAGCTGGGGAATGTAGCGCGGGTTCTCTTTCTCCCCGAACATGACGAGGTAGGTGAACCCCTTGCCCGGCAGGTAAAATTGCGCGCACACCCAGAGAAAGACCGCCACGGTGGCCGCGTAGGCCAGGAGCAGCGGCACGCGCGAAAAACGTTGGAGGAAAAGTCTGGGATTGGCCACGAAAGCAAAAAAGGCATTCTCTTCACGGCCCCGACGCAAGAATGGATTCACCCGCACCCCCGCCCGCGCATCCCCGGCTCCGCCTGGCGGTCGTCTGCGCCCTCGCCATGGCCGCGGTAGGTTACGGGTGGTTCATCTACCAGAACTGCGCGCCCTATGCCGGGGGCTCGGATTCCTCCGGCTATCTGAACAGTGCGCGCCTCCTCGCCCAAGGGCGGCTGTCGGAGCCGGTGCGCAGCGTGCCCGGGCTGACGCCGCCGGCGTGGAACTTCGGCTACTACCAGGCGCTGGGCTACAACGTCGACGGCCGGACCGGCCGGATGGTCCCCTCCTACCCGATCGGACTGCCCCTCCATTACGTGGTCGCCGCCGCGGTCGTCGGCTTCGAGAAAACCGCGCGGGTCGTGAACGCACTCAATGCCCTCGCCGCGGGCGTCCTGCTTTATGCCTTGGGACGGCAACTCGGGCTGGCGCGCCGCTGGTCCCTGGCCGGCGTGGCGCTGCTCTGGGCCTGCCCGGTCTGGATCTACCAGTCGCTGCAGCCGATGAGCGACAGCATCGCCACCACCTGGACCATCGCCGCCATCCTGGGCGCGCTGCGGGCGCGCGACCGGCCGGCCTGGGCGCTGGCCGCGGGTGCCGCGTTCGCCGTGGCGGTCCTGGTGCGCCCCACCAGCCTCGTGGCCCTGGTGCCGGTGACCGTGGCGCTCGGCACGCGCTGGCGCGCCTGGGCCGGATTCTTGCTCGGCGGCCTCCCGGGGGCCGTCTGCCTCGGCGCCTGCAACTTCGCCGTGTACGGCAGCCTGGTCGCCAGCGGGTACAACCAGGGCGGCAACCGCATCCTCGATGCCTTCGGCTGGGAGTACTTCCGCGGGAATTTGCGCCACTTCGCGGTGTGGATCCCCGAGTTGCTCTCGCTCCCCGTCGCGGCGCTCGCCGTGTGCGGCCTGCCGTGGCTAATCCGGCGGACCCTGCGCATTGCCCTCCTCCTCACCGGCTGGCTGGCCGCCTTCGTCGGCCTGTATTCCTGCTATTACTGCGCGGGTGAAACCTGGTGGTACCTGCGCTTCCTGCTGCCGGCGTTTCCTGCCGTGATTCTCGCCGGGCTGCTCGTCCTGCAGCTGGCCTCCGGCCGGCTGCCCGGCCGGCTGGCCTGGCTCGTTCCCACCGTCCTGCTGGTGACGGGCGTGGCGCTGCAGGCCAGCCTCGCCGACCGCTTGCAGGTCACGGAAATCCGCGGGGGTGAGCGCAACTACTGGGTGGCCGGCACCTGGCTGCGCGAGCACGCCCCGGCCGACGCCATCCTGCTCACCTGGCAGCTCAGCGGTTCCTCGCTGTTCTACAACACGCAGCCGATCGTGCGGTGGGACCAGATCCAGCGGGACGATTTCGACCGGCTCTGCCGCACGGCCGCCGCCCTGCACCGGCCGATCTACGCGCCGCTGTTTGCCGCCGAAAAATCCGAGCTGCAGGGCAAGCTGGGCGGCCGGTGGCTCGCCGTGGGGCACCCGGGCAATGTCACCATCTGGCGCCTGGCCGCGCCCGGCGCTGTCGAGGTGGCCCGGTGAGCGCGACCCCGGGGAACCGGCATTGGCCCAGCCGCGCCGCCGGGTTCGTCGCCGTCGCCGTGTTCCTCCTGCTGGTCGCGCGCTTCTGGCACCCCGTCTACGGCTTCACCTCGTTCCTCCAGCTGGATTCGTCGAACGACAGCGTGAAGATCGCGGCCTTTCGCGAGCGGCCGGTGTTCGTCTACCGCGACACCGGCGGCTACGACGGGCTGTATTACGCGCAGATCGCCTACCATCCGGCGCTCGCGGCCGCCGAGCTCGCCCCCGCGATGGACAGCCTGTCCTACCGCGCCCGGCGCATCCTGCCCCCGCTGCTGGCGTGGGTGATCGCCGCGGGCAATCCCGACTGGATCGTGCATGTCTACTCGCTGCTGAACGTCGGAGCCTGGCTCGCGCTCGCCGCGCTCCTCTGGCGGCTGCTGGCGGTCCAGAGCGCCCGCGGCTGGCTGGCCTGGGCCGGCGTGCTCTTCTCCGCCGGGGCGCTCTCCAGCGTCCGGCTGGCGCTCACCGACCTCGTCGCCCTCGCCATCCTGGCCGGCGCGCTGCTGGCCGCGGAGCGCGGTCGCCGCGGCTGGGCCCTGGGTTCGGTCGCCGCGGCGGGGCTGGCTCGGGAGAGTTCGCTGGTCGCGCTGGCGGGCCTGGTCGAGCGTCCCTGGGTATCCTGGCGCAATCTCGCCCGCGCCGCCCTCGTCGTGGCGCCGCTCGCCGGTTGGATCATCTACGTGAACTGGCGTGCCGGCGAAAATTCCAACGGGCTGTACAACTTCGCGTGGCCCGTCACCGGCTATGTGGGAAAATGGCAGGGCCTCATCGGCGCCCTCCGGCACGAGCGCGAGCGGCTGCTGGTCTGGACCACGGTCGCCGCCACGCTGGGACTCAGCGTGCAGGCGGCCTTTTTCCTCGTGCATTGGCAGCCCGGCGACCGTTGGTGGCGCATCGGCGCCGGCTACACCGCGTTGCTGCTTTGCCTCGGGACGCCCGTTTGGGAGGGATTTCCAGGCGCCGCCACGCGGGTGCTGCTGCCGCTGAACCTGGCTTTCAACGTCCTGGCGCACCGCACCCGGGCGTCGCTCGCGTGGCTCCTCGCCGGCAATCTCACCGTCTTTGCCGGACTGCTCGCCCTCGGCAGCGTGCCCCGGGACAACCGCGAGCTCGCGGCCGCGCGGGCGGACGACACCGCGTGCGTCGCCCGGCTCGGCCCGGGATGGTTTCCCGTCGAGCGCAGCCTGCGCCACACCTGGGCGTGGAGCGGCACCGCGAGCCAGCTGGAGTTCACGACATGGAGCCGGCGCGACCAGCCGGTGCGGGTGGAATTCTTCATCCGCAGCCTGGTCGGGCGCACGGTCATCATCCGCGATGCGCACGGGGAATGCTGGCGCGGCGCCGTCGGGCCCGGGAAATTGCCGGTGACCGTGGCGACCCGCCTGACGGCGGGCCAGGGCCGGCTGGAGTTCTCGACCCCCGAGCCGGCGGCCACCGAATCGCCCGAGCATGGCGGGCGGGCGCTGGCGTTTGCGCTTTATGATGCGCGCCTGGTCCTGCCAGAACCTTGATCGCCATGGCCGCCCTCCTGCTCGACCTGACCCACACCAGCCACACGCGGGCCCGCACGGGCATCCAGCGCGTCGCGCGCGCGCTGCACCACGAGCTGGGCTCGGCTGCGGCCGCAGTCACGCACGATCCCTTTCTCGGCGCGTGGCGGACGCTGGAGCCCTGGGAGCGGGAAAACCTGGCGGCAAACCAGGCCGGCAGCGGGCGCGGCGCCCACTGGCCGTGGACCGCCCGCCTGCGCGGCCGTTGGCGGCGCGCGACCGGCCGGGCTTCGGCCTTCGCCCTGCACGGCGACTACCGGGGCTTTCTGACCGCCGAGGTGTTCTCGCCCGCGGTCGCCGCCGGCCTGCCGGAGTTTTTTCCCCGGGTGGCGATCTTTCACGACGCGATCGCCCTCCGGTACCCCGAGCTTTCCCCGGCCGGCACCGTGGCCCGCTTCCCGGGTTATCTGCAGGAACTCCTCCGGTTCGACGGCATCGCGGCAGTCTCGGATGATTCACGCCTTTCGCTTCTCGACTACTGGCGGTGGCTGGGCGCGCCCAACCCGCCCCCGGTCAAGACCATCTCACTGGGCGTCGACCCGATGACGGCGGTCCCGCCCGCCCCGGTGCGCGCCGGGCCTCCGGTCGTGCTTTCGGTCGGCACGCTGGAAGGCCGCAAGAACCACCTCGCGCTGCTCGCGGCCTGCGACACGCTCTGGGCGCGCGGCGAGAAATTCGAGCTGCAGCTGGTCGGCGCCGCCCAGCGGCAGACCGGCCGCGCCGCGCTGGAGAAACTGCGCGCACTGCAGGCCGCCGGCCGGCCGCTGCGCTACGACGGTCCGCTCCCGGACGAGGGCGTGGCCGCAGCCTACGCCCGATGCACCTTCACGGTTTACCCCTCGCTCGCCGAGGGTTTCGGGCTGCCCGTGATCGAGAGCCTCGCCCGCGGCCGGCCCTGCATCTGCTCCGCGCACGGCGCGCTCGGGGAATTGTCACAGGGGGGCGGCTGCCTCGCGCTCGAGACCGTCGACGCCGCGAGCCTCGCCGCCGCCATTGCCCGGCTGCTGGCCGCACCCGCCGAGCTCGCGGCGCTGTCCGCCGCGGCGCACGCCCGCCGGTTCAAGACCTGGCCGGAATACGCCGCCGAGCTCGCGGCCTGGATGCGCGGGCTGCCGCGCCGGGGCTGATTCCGCCCCGAGCCTTTCCGTTTGCCAACCCCGCCCCGCCCT
>CAIQKV010000020.1 GCA_903872505.1 uncultured Opitutia bacterium | reverse complement strand
TTCGTCCACTCGCTCACGCTCGCGGCTACAAGGCGGGATCAGCGATCCGCCCTACATCACTCAAAGCAAACTGCCTTGCCGCTGGCGGACGACGCGTAGATGGCGTCGGCGAGGCGCGCGAAGAGCAGCGCGTCCTGCAACGAGGTCTGTGGCTTGCGCTTTTGCAGGATGGCGTCGACGAAATCAAAGACCACGCCGTCGTGCTCGGAGGTCAGGACAGTTTCATCGCCTTCCCAGATCACGCGAGTGCGGGTGCCCTTGGCGGCGTCGGGCTCGGTCAGCACGACGTTTGCGGTCTTGGCCTTGAGCATCTGCAGCGTGAGGGTGCCGCGCTCGCCGGTGATCTGCCAGCGGTTGTCGGGCGGGAGCGTGGAGAACTCGGCGCGCTCGTAGTTGAGCACGCAGCCCTCGGCGAAGGTGATGAGGGCCGTGACATGCGTCTCGGCGTCGGACCCGGGCGCGGCGTAGGCGGTGTAGGGCGCGCCGACCTTCCAGGTGCGGGCGAGGGCGGACTGCGGGGTCAGCTTGAAGTCGAGCAGGCCGAGCAGGTAGTCGAGGTCGTAGCAGCCCCAGTTGACGAAGATGCCGCCGCCGTTGAGGTCCTTGCGCAGCCGCCACGCGGGCGGCGGGTTGACCGGGGGCGCGCCCGCCGGGTTGACGCCGCGGCAGGTGATGGTGCGCAGGGCGCCGAGGGCGCCGGTGCGCAGGAAGTCCCGCGCGGCGTCGGCGGACGCGAACGACCGGTAGCGCGACGAGCAGCAGGCGCCAACGCGGCCGTTTTGTGCCGCGATCATGGTGCGCACCTCGGCGGCGTTCATGGCGACGGGTTTTTCCGTGAGGACGTGCTTGCCGTGCTTGAACGCCTCGAGGGCGAGGGCGGTGCGCAGGTTGGCGGGGAGGGCGAGAATAACGGCATCAATGGCCGGGTCGGCGAACAGCTCGGAGGCGCTGGCGGTCCAGCGCGGCACACCGAACTCGGCGGCGGTCTTTTGGGCGACCTCGGTGCGCACGTCGCAGACGGCGGCGGCGCGGGCGGTCTTGAGTTTGGCGAGGGCGCGGAGGTGGTACTGGGCGATGACGCCGCAGCCGATGACAGCGATGTTGAGCATGGTGGAAAAGGCCCCGGCGAACGGACGCCGGGGCAAAGGGGAGAGATTAGAGCCCGAGGTACTTGTCGCGGCCGAGGACGAGGGCCTCGACCTTGCGGTCGGCGATGCTGCGCTTGAGCATCCAGAAGCCGCAGTCGGGGTGCACCCAGCGGACGCGGCCGGGACCGACCTTTTTCTCCACGGCCTCGATGCGGGCGGCGACCTCGTCGGGCGTCTCGATGTGGTTCACCTTGATGTCGATCACGCCGATGCCGAGGGAGATCTTCTTGTCGATCTGTTTCAGCGCGTCGATGTCGCTTTTCGGGCGGTGGGCGAGCTCGAGGACAAGGTGGTCGCAGTGCAGCGAGTTGAGGAAATCGACGAGCTTCTGCCAGTTGCCCTTCTGGATGGTCTGGCCGCCGTAGTTGCCGAAGCAGAAGTGCACGGCGCGCTCACCCTCGATCTGGTCGAGCAGGAGGTTCATCGACGCGGCGGCGAGCGGGGCGTCGTCGGGGTTGCCCGGGATGTTGGCCTCGTCGACTTGGATGCAGGGCGCGGGGAGGCCGGGCATCTGCGCGGCGAGCACCTCGCCGAGGGCCAGGGTGAGCTTGTCGAAGCTGCCGTAGTGGTGGTCGAGGAGGGTGCGGGCGAGCATGTAGGGGCTGGTGACGGTGAACTTGAACGGCCCGCCGGCGACCGCGGCGGCGCGCTGGCAGTCCGCCAGCAGGTTGAGCGAACCCTCGCCCAGCTTGCCGGTGACGACGCCGGCCGGCTTGCGGCGGAAGCCCATCGGATGGTGGCGGGAGAATTCCTCGGTGACCGAGCGGCCGACGACGGAGGAGATGCCGGCCATCGGGCGGATGAAATACTCGATCATCCCGTTGGTGTCGGGGTGGTTGACGTCGAAGCGGTAGAGCTCGCCGTCGGTCGGCAGGTCGATCCCCGCCTGGCGCTGGAGGTCGAACACGACGCGCGTGGCGTCGATCACGGCCTGCTCGCTGGGCAGCGCGGCGAGCCAGTCGGGCACGGGGTAGGAGCCGACCGTGGTGGTGAGGATGCGGGGCTTGGCGGGAATCTTGTGCATGGGGAAATTCGAAAGGGAGGAAGGGTAGCATGGGAAACCCGGCGCGCGACGAGAAGGCTTAAGTTGAGGATTTTCGGGTCGCGGCGCTTATGGAGCCAACGCGCCAGAACTCCTGGGCCACAAAACCGTTGTGACCGATGTCCGGGAAGATCAGCTTGCGCCCCGATGACCCGGCGGAAGACCAATCAAATCACCCTGGGGCTGCTGGTGGTCGGACTCGGCGCCGCCCTTGCCCTCTACCTGACGGCGACGCCCGAGGTGGTGGATCCGCTGTTGGGTGATCCGATGACGACCAAGAAATACCTGCGCGAGCTGCGGGTGATCGGCGGCCAGGGCAATGTGCTCGCCGCGGAATTTCAAGATTGGTTCGCGGGGCTGTGGCACGGGCGGGCGCTGGCCGGGACGGTCGCCGTCCTCACCGCGGTGGCGACCCTGGCGTTCCGTTTCGTGGCGACGCATCCGGGGCCGGAGGTCAATGAGCCAGCTGGCAGTGACGATCCGTCAAAAAAATAGGGCGCGCGTTGTGTAGCCACGAGCGTGAGCGAGTGGACCCAGGGTTCATCCACTCGCTCACGCTCGTGGCTACGGCGGGAGAAATGACAGGCTGACCTCAACGGTTTGGGGCAGGACGCGTTATGCTTAGCGCACCGTGTTCGGGTCCCTCGTGCAACCAGCGGTGGATTTGCCGTTGACCAGCCCGGGACCTTCACCCTTTCTCTACCCTTCGCCCGTCGGACGAGCCGTTTCAGAATGGCTGTTTGAGCACCCGGAGAGGTGGCAGAGTGGTCGAATGCGCGCGCTTGGAAAGCGCGTGTAGGCGCAAGCCTACCGGGGGTTCGAATCCCCCCCTCTCCGCCAAGCTCATCTTTGCTATCAGTTGACAAACTTTTTCCAAAAGCGTCTTGCGCGGCAGGGGAGGCGACCTAACCCTCCGGGCAATTTTTCGTCCCACCATCACCGCCACCTCCATGGTCTCGTCCCGCACCGAACTGGCCTACAACAGCAAGATTGAGGGCGAGGTCGTCGTCTCCCGGATGGATGCGGTCATCAACTGGGTGCGGACCAACTCCATGTGGCCCATGCCCATGGGCCTCGCCTGCTGCGCGATCGAGTTGATGGGCTCGGCGGCGTCGCGGTTCGACATCGCGCGGTTCGGTGCCGAGGTGATGCGTTTCTCGCCCCGCCAGTCCGACTGCATGATCGTGGCCGGCACCGTCACCTACAAGATGGCCCCGGTGGTCCGCCGGATTTACGACCAGATGGCCGAGCCGAAGTGGGTCATCGCGATGGGCGCCTGCGCCAGCAGCGGCGGCATGTACCGCAGCTATGCGACCCTGCAGGGCGTGGACCGCATCGTGCCGGTGGACGTCTACATCAGCGGGTGTCCCCCGCGCCCGGAGGCGCTGCTCGATGCGCTGATGAAGCTGCAGGCCAAGGTCCGCCGCGAGCCGGCGGCCAGGAATCTCCACCGCGTCTAACCTTCTCTTTGCCGCGCATGCCCGCCACCGCCGACGTCACGACTGCCCTCCGGGAGAAATTCCCGCACGCGACGCCGCGCCCCAGCCTCGACCACCCGGCGGTCAACCTGCCCGCCGCCGAGGTGCTGGCAGCGTTGCAGTACCTGCGCGACGAGGGCGGCTTCGACATGCTGGCGGACCTGACCGCGATCGACTGGGCCGCTGGCGTCTCGCCGCGCTTCACGGTCGTCTACCATCTGCTCTCGACGACGCGGCATGACTACATCCGCGTCGCCACGGACTGCCCGGATGACGCCGCGCCCGCCGTGCCCAGCGCCACCGGCCTCTGGCCCGGCGCCAACTGGCACGAGCGCGAGACGTACGACATGTTTGGCATCACGTTCACCGGCCATCCCGACCTGCGCCGCATCCTGATGTGGGACGGCTATCCGCATTTCCCGCTGCGCAAGGAGTTCCCGCTGGCGGGCATCGACACGCCGCTGCCGGACGCCGAGATCATGGCCGAGACGGGTGCCCGGGTCATCCCCGCGCCGATGGCGGGCGGGCCCTTCGTGGCCGCGCCGGGCGAGATCAACCTGACCGAGGCCGAGCCGCGCGCCAAGGACGAGAGCTGGAACGAACGCCGGGAGAAGCCCGACGCCTGACCATGGCCGCCGAATTTTCCTTTCCCGACGCCGCGGCGCGAGCGGCCGAGTTTGAGCCCGAGAAGATGTCGCTCTCCATGGGGCCATCGCACCCGTCGACGCACGGCGTGCTGCGCCTGCAGATGGAACTCGACGGCGAGATCCTGACCAAGTGCGACCCGGTCATCGGCTACCTGCACCGCGGCGACGAGAAGATCGCCGAGAACATGACCTACAACCAGTTCGTGCCCTACACGGACCGGCTGGATTACATCGCGCCCCTGGCGAACAACATGGCTTACGCCATCGCCGTCGAGCGGCTCGCGAAGCTCGAGGTGCCCGCCCGCTGCCAGGCCATCCGCGTGATCACGGCGGAGATGGCCCGCATCTCGTCGCACCTGCTCGGGCTCGGCGCGTTCGGCATCGATACGGGTGCGTGGACGGTGTTCATGTACGCGTTCACCGAGCGCGAGAAGCTCTACAAACTCTTCGAGGAGCTGACCGGCGCGCGCTTCACCACGAGCTACTCGCGCATCGGCGGCCTGGCGCGCGACGTGCCCGAGGGCTGGACCGGCCGGGTCGACGCGTTCTGCGACCAGTTCCTGCCGATCCTCGAGGAGATCCTGGCGCTCCTCACCCGGAACAAGATCTTCATGGACCGCACCGTCGGGGTCGGCGTCATCTCGCGCGAGGACGCCATCGCCTACGGCCTCACCGGCCCGAACCTGCGCGGCTCGGGTGTTGGCAGCGACCTGCGGAAGGACCGGCCGTACTCGGGCTACGAGCAGTACGAGTTCGACGTCCCGGTCGGGACCAAGGGCGACTCCTACGACCGCTACCTCGTGCGCGGCGAGGAGATGCGCCAGTCGGTGCGCATCCTCAAGCAGGCCCTCGCGAAGTTTCCCGGCGGCCCGTGGTATGCGACGGAGGCCCGGCGGATCTTCGCGCCGCCGAAGGACAAGATCCTCACCTCGATGGAGGAGCTGATTCAGGATTTCATGATCGTGACCGCGGGCCCGCAGATGCCGGCCGGCGAGGTCTACTTCGAGGCGGAAAACCCGAAGGGCGTGCTCGGTTTCTACGTCGTCAGCAAGGGCGGCGGCGTGCCCTGGCGCCTGAAGATCCGCTCCCCCTCGTTCTGCAACCTTTCCATCCTGCCGAAAGTCTGCGTCGGCCACCTGATTTCCGACGTCGTCGCCATCCTCGGGTCATTCGACTTCGTCATGGGCGAGTGCGACCGCTGACCCTTCGTGAACCCCACCCGATGAACCTCACTCCCGCCACTCTCGCCCGCATCGACGAGGTGATCCCGCATTATCCGACCAAGCGGAGCGCCACGCTGCCGCTGCTGCACCTCATCCAGGAAGAGGCGGGCTTCATCTCCCCCGAGGCGATCGAGTGGGTGGCCGCAAAGCTCGAGCTCCAGCCGATCAACGTCTACGAGGTTGTCACCTTCTACCCGATGTTCCGGCAGAAGCCGATCGGCCGCCGGCACATCAAGGTCTGCCGCACGCTGTCCTGCGCGCTGCTCGGCGGCTACAAGACCTGCGCCACCTTCGAGAAAGAGTTCGACACCCATCTCGGCGAGGTCTCGCCCGATGGCGAGGTCACGGTCGAGTTCGTCGAGTGCCTCGCGAGCTGCGGCACTGCGCCCGTTGTGATGATCGACGACGAGCTCCACGAGAAGGTGGATGCCGCCAAGGCGAAACAACTGAGCGACCAGATCAAAGTTGAGGCGAAGGCGCGAAAGTAACGCGGCCCCGAAATCGAAAATCGCGATTCGAAAATCGAAAATCCACCCATGCCCGCCCCCGCCCAACGCCGCATCATCTTCCAGCACATCGACGAGCCGGGCTATACCAACGACCTCGCGTGCTACCGGAAGCACGGCGGCTACGAGGTGATGAAGCGCGCGTTCGCCCGCCCGCCGGCGGAGCTGGTGGACGAGGTCAAGAAATCCGGCCTGCGCGGCCGCGGCGGCGCCGGTTTCCCCTGCGGCGTGAAGTGGACGCTGCTCGACAAGAAGAGCGGCAAGCCGGTCTACCTCGTGGTCAACGCCGACGAGTCCGAGCCGGGCACGTTCAAGGACCGCTACATCATGCACCAGGATCCGCACCAGCTGATCGAGGGCAGCATGATCACGTGCTTCGCGAACAACGTGAAGCAGGCCTACATCTACATCCGCGGCGAGTTTCCGCACGGCGCCCGCATTTTGGAAAAGGCCATCGCCGAGGCGCGCGCGGCCAACCTCGTCGGCCCGAACATCCTCGGCACCAATTACAGCTGCGAGATGTACGTCCACCGCGGCGCCGGCGCCTACATCTGCGGCGAGGAAACCGGCCTGATCGAGTCGCTCGAGGGCAAGCGCCCGTACCCGCGCATCAAGCCGCCGTATTTTCCCGCCGTCCTCGGCCTCTACCAGTGCCCGACGATCGTGAACAACGTCGAGACGCTCTGCCACGTGAAGCACATCGCGGACATCGGCGGCGAGGCGTTCGCGAAGATCGGCACGCCGAACAACACCGGCACCCGCATCCTCTGCGTCAGCGGCCACGTGCAGCGACCCGGCTACTACGAGTTCGAGGTCGGCAAGATCACGCTGGGCCAGCTGCTGAACGAGGTCTGCGGTGGCCCGCTCCCCGGCCGCACGTTCAAGGCGGTCATCCCCGGCGGCTCGTCCGCCAAGGTCCTGAAGTTTGGCGAGCGCTTCAAGGGCAAGCGCAAGGTGGGCGCCGAGCTGGTGGACTACGACTGGGGCGTCGAGGACGTGCCGATGGATTTCGACTGCCTCGGCATGATCGGCACGATGGGCGGCTCGGGCGGCGTGATCGTGATGGACGACTCTGTCAGCATGGTCGAGGCCCTCGCCAACATCAACGCGTTCTACGCCCACGAGAGCTGCGGCCAGTGCACGCCGTGCCGCGAGGGCTCGCTGTGGATGAAGAAGATCTCCTCGCGCATGGTCCACGGTGCCGCCCGGCCCGAGGACGGCGCACTCCTCAAGTCCGTCGCCGACCAGATCGCCGGCCGCACCATCTGCGCGTTCGGCGAGGCCTGCGCCTGGCCCACCCAGAGCTACGTCACCAAGTTCGGCGAGGAATTCTCGGCCTACGCCGCGACCAAGTCCGCCGCGAAGCCCGCCGGCGCGACCGAACTTGTCTAAACCCCTTCACCCGATGATCGCCCCCGCCAAACCCGAGCTCGTCACCGTCAACATCGACGGTCGGGAAGTCGCCGTGCCGAAGGGCACCAACGTGATCGAGGCCGCCCGGCAGGCCGGGGTGGACGTGCCGCATTTCTGCTACCACTCGAAGCTCTCGGTCGTGGGCAACTGCCGCATGTGCTTGGTCGAAATGGGCCTGCCCACCGTCGATCCCGCGACCAAGGCGCCCGTGATGGACCCGGCCACGGGCAAGCAGAAGATCAACTGGATCCCGCGCCCGCAGATCGGCTGCGCGACCAACGCCACTCCCGGCCTCCACATCCGCACCCAGACCCCGCAGGTGAAGGACTGCCGCGAGGGCGTGATGGAGTTCCTCCTCATCAACCACCCGCTGGACTGCCCGATCTGCGACCAGGCGGGCGAGTGCAAGCTCCAGGAGCAGTCCACCGGCTACGGCCGCGGCTACTCGCGCTTCATTGAGCAGAAGAACGTGAAGCCGAAGCGCACCCTGCTCGGGCCGCGCGTCATGCTCGACGACGAGCGCTGCATCCTCTGCTCGCGCTGCATCCGGTTCTCCAACGAGATCGCGAAGGACGACGTCCTCGGCTTCATCGATCGCGGCAGCTATTCGACGCTGGCCTGCTACCCCGGCAAGAAGCTGGAAAACAACTACTCGCTCAACACGGTGGACATCTGCCCGGTCGGCGCGCTCACCAGCACGGATTTCCGGTTCAAGATGCGCGTCTGGTTCCTCAAGCAGACCAACAGCCTCGACACCGAGTCGAGCGTCGGCGCCAACACCGTCGTCTGGTCGCGCGAGGGCGCGATCTACCGTATCACCCCGCGCCAGAACGACGGGGTGAACGACACGTGGATGGCCGACAGCGGCCGCGAACTGTACAAGCAGGTCGCGGCGGCGGACCGCCTGGCCGCGGCGAAAGTCAGCGGCGCGGACAGCACGCTCGACGCCGCGATCACTGCTGCCGGGGATCTTTTCAAGTCATCCGCCGGCGCGGTTGCTGTCGTCGGCTCCGGACGCAGCTCGGTCGAGGAGCAGTTCCTCACCCGGAAACTCGCCACTGTGCTCCAGGCCCCGGTCTCACTCGTCAGCCGGGTGGGGAAGGGCGACGGGATCCTCGTCTCCGCCGACCGCAACCCGAACGTCCGCGGCGCGCTCGTCACCGGGCTGATCAACGCCCTGCCGGCGCCGAAACTCACCGACCTCGCCGTCGCGATCGACGCCGGCAAGGTCCGGACGGTCGTGGCCGTCGGCGAGGACCTTGCCGCGGCCGGCCTGACCGCCGCGCAGCTCGCGAAGATCGCCATCGTTTACCTCGGCACGCACGCCAACACCACGAGCGCGGCGGCGCGGATCGTCCTGCCCTCACTGACCGTGTTCGAGAAGAACGGCACGCTGGTGAACCAGCAGTTCCGGCTGCAGAAATTCCAGCAAGCGGTGCCCGCCGCCATCGGGACGACGGATGACCTCGTCATCCTTTCCCGGCTCGTCGCGGCTGCGGGCGGCCCGACGCTGCCGGTGGACCTCACCGCCCTCTGGAAGGTCCTCGCCGCCGAGGTCTCTGCGCTCGGCCCGATGAGCTTCGCCAGCCTGCCCGAGACCGGCCTGCTGCTCGACGCCACACCGTGGGCCGCGCTGCCCTTCATCGAGGGCGAGTCGCTGCACTACCAACCCTCCTCCGCCAAGGCTACGGAGGGCAGGCCCGCCTGATCATGATCGACTTCTGGTCCAACCTCCACCCGGTCGTCCAGGGCCTCCTCAAGGGCCTGGCGGTGATCCTGGTCATTTTTCCGCTGGCGGGCGCGTGCTCCCTCGCCGAGCGCAAGATCTCCGCATGGATGCAGCGCCGGCCCGGCCCCAACCGTGCCATCGTGCCGTGGTTCGCCTACGTTCCTTTCCTCGGCCGGTTCCTCCAGCGGCTCGGCGTGTTTCACCTGATCGCCGACGGCGCCAAGTTCCTCTTCAAGGAGGAGCCGATGCCGGGCCACGTGAACAAGCTCTACTACGTCCTCGCGCCGGCGCTCGCGATGATGCCGGCGTTCGCGACCGTCACCGTCGTGCCGTTTGGCGCCTACTTCAACGCCGCGGGCGACGCCGTGCCGCTCATGCTGGCCAACGTGGACGTCGGCCTGCTCGCGGTCTTCGCGGTGTCGTCACTCGGCGTCTACTCGCTCATCCTCGCCGGCTGGGCCTCCAACTCGAAATACCCGTTCCTCGGCGGCATCCGCGCCTCGGCGCAGCTCATCTCCTACGAGCTGTCGCTGACGCTCTCGGTCGTGCCGGTCTTCCTGTGGATCAACGCCCCCGGCACGCCCGGCACGATGAGCCTCGCGAAGGTGGTCGAGTTCCAGAGCCTGCCCGGCTTCTGGGGCGGCACGTGGTTCCTGTTCCTGATGCCGCTGTCGGCGTTCATCTTCCTCGTGGCGCTCTTCGCGGAGACGAACCGCCTGCCGTTTGACATGGCGGAGTCCGAGGCCGACCTCGTCGGCGGGTTCCACACCGAATACGGCGCGTTCAAGTGGTCGCTCTTCTTCGTCGCCGAATACTCGAACATGCTGGTCGGCTCGGGCGTGTTCGCGCTGCTGTTCCTCGGCGGCTGGAATCCGCTGCCGTGGCTCCCGCTCGCGGACTTCGTCGGCTGGCTGCACCACCTGACCGGCGCGGCGTGGACCATCCACCCGCTGTTTGTCGGCCTGCTCTCGATCGCGATCTTCCTCGGCAAGGTCCTCGGCCTGATCTTCGTCTTCATGTGGGTGCGCTGGACCGTGCCGCGGTTCCGCTACGACCAGATCATGAAGCTCGGCTGGCAGAAGCTCCTGCCGCTCGCCATCGCCAACCTCATCTTTTACGCGCTCGCCATCGCGTTGATCCAGCAATCCGCTTCCTGAAAAAACGCGCCATGGCCGTCATCACCCTCCAACGCAAGCCGCTCACCTTCGCCGAGCGCACCTACGTGCCCCAGATCCTCAGCGGGCTGAGGACGACCTTCAAACGGCTCTGGCGGCCGGCGGAGACGCTCGAGTATCCCGAGGAGCGCCCGGCCATTCCGCCCGGCTACCGCGGGGTGCCGACGCTCGTGCGCGACCCGAATGGCCGCGAGAAGTGCGTCTCCTGCCAGCTCTGCGAGTTCGTCTGCCCACCCAAGGCCATCCGCATCACCCCGGGCGCGGTGCCCGAGGGCAGCGGCCGCGAGCACGTGGAGAAGGCCCCGTCGGCCTTCGACATCGACATGCTCCGCTGCATCTACTGCGGCCTCTGCCAGGAGGTCTGTCCGGAGGAGGCGATCTTCCTGCAGAACCAGTACTCGATGTCCGGCTACACCCGCGAGGAGATGGTCAACCACAAGGACCGGCTCTACGAGCTCGGCGGCACGCTGCCCGACGCACATCACAAGTGGGACAAAAAGCAGGCCGCCGCCGAGCACGGCAACGCCCACTGACCTGACGTCCATGGCCCCCATTCTCTTTCACCTCTTCGCATTCCTGACGGTGGCCGCCGCCGTCGGCGTCGTCGCGAACAAGAATGCCGTCAACGCCGCGATGTGCCTGCTGCTCTGCCTGGTGGGCGTGGCGGGCCTGTTCGTGCAGCTCGACGCCTACCTGCTGGCCTTCCTCCTGCTGCTCGTTTACGCGGGCGCGATCGTCGCGCTGTTCCTCTTCATCATCATGCTGCTCGACATGCAGGGGCGGCCCGCCTGGGGCTTCCAGAAGCTCGCCACCCTGGCGAGCCTCGTGGCCCTCGGCCTGCTGCTGGCCGGCCTCGGCAGCTTCGTCGCCCGCGGCCAGCTGGAGGCGCCGAACCCCAACGCCACCGAGGGGGTGGGGGCCGCGCTCAAGCCCTACGCCTACCAGCTCTTCACCACCTACCTGCTGCCCGTGCAGGTCATGGGCTTCCTGCTGCTCATCGCCATGCTCGGGGTGATCGTGCTGAGCCGGAAGGTCGACCGCCCGGAGGACACCCCATGATCGCCGCCACCCTCAACGAGTACGTCATCCTCAGCGTGGTGCTGTTCGCCATCGGCTTCTTCGGCGTGCTGCTGCGCCGGAACACGCTCGTGATCTTCATGTGCCTCGAGCTGATGCTCATCGCCTCGACCCTCGCGCTCGTCGCCTTCTCGCGCTTCAACCGCACGCAGGACGGCAACACCTTCGTGTTCTTCATCCTCACCGTCGCCGCCGCCGAGGTCGCGGTCGGCCTCGCCCTCATCGTGGCACTCTTCCGCTCGCGCCGCACGGTGCAGGTGGACGAGCTCAACGCGCTGAAACACTGACGTGCCCATGGAACCCATCGTCACGCACACCGTCGTGGTCCCCTACATCCTGCTCGTGCCGCTGGTCGCGGCGGGGATCATTGCGCTGTTCCTGCGCCGCCGCGGCAAGTGGGCGGCGGGGATTTCCGTGTTCGCGGCCGTCCTCATCGCCTTCCGGGCCGTGCAGTTGGCGCTCAGCGGCGTGCGCTTCGAGGGCGGCAACGAGTGGCTCCGGCTGGGCGACTTCGCCCTCTCGATCGGGGTCAAATACGACGACCTCGCCGCGCTCATGCTTTGCGTCGTGGGCGTCGTCGGCCTCTGCATCCACGTGTTCTCGCTCGGCTACATGCGCGACGACGCGGCCAAGGCCCGCTACTTCGGCGGACTCTCCATCTTCATGTTCTCGATGATCGGCATCGTCCTGGCCGACAATCTCTTCATGATGTTCATCTTCTGGGAGCTGGTCGGCTTTAGTTCCTGGCTGCTCATCGGCCACTGGCACGAGAAATATTCCGCGAGCGAGGCCGCGAAGAAGGCCTTCATCACGAACCGGGTGGGGGACTTCGGCTTCCTGATCGGCATCATCTGGTGCTACTGGGCGAACCACACCGTCAACCTCTCGCAGCTCGGCCACGGCCACGTGTTCAGCACCGCGATCCCGCTGCTGCTCTTCTGCGGCGCCGTCGGCAAGTCGGCGCAACTGCCCCTGCAAGTCTGGCTGCCCGACGCGATGGAGGGCCCCACGCCGGTCTCGGCCCTGATCCATGCGGCCACGATGGTCGCCGCCGGCGTGTACATGCTTTGCCGGATCAACGTGCTGATGGTGCCGGACGCGCTCACCGTCATCATGTGGACCGGCGCCGCCACCGCGCTCTATGCCGCGTGCTGCGCCATCACGCAGAGCGACATCAAGAAGGTCCTGGCGTACTCCACGCTCTCGCAACTCGGCTACATGGTCGCGGCATTTGGGCTGGGTTCGCTTGGCTTTGAACTCAACGGGGCGACAGTTATCGCCGCCGGCGTCGGCGCCGCGATGTTCCACCTGACGACGCACGCCTTCTTCAAGGCGCTGCTCTTCCTCGGCTCCGGCTCAGTCATCCACGGCTGCCACCACGAGCAGGATATTTTTAAGATGGGCGGACTGCGCACGCGGATGCCGCTGACGTTCTGGACGTTCACGATTGGCGTCGCGGCGATTATTGGCCTGCCGGGCCTCGCGGGCTTCTTCTCGAAGGACGCCATCCTCTATCTCGCCTTTGCGAACAATAAGGCGGTCTTCGCCGTGCTCGCGTTCACTGCGGTCCTGACCGCGCTCTACATGACGCGGCTCTGGCGGCTCACGTTCTTTGGCGAGCCGCGCAGCGAGTCCGCCGCGCACGCGCACGAGGGCGGGCTCACGCTGACTCTCCCGCTCGTCGTCCTCGCCGTCCTCGCAGCCATCGGCGGTTACACGGGAATCTACCCGAAGATCTTTACTGGCGTCTTCGAGCTCATCCCCGAGGCGCACGGCTCCGACCACACGACGATCCTGATCACGAGCCTCGTGGTGCTGATCCTCGGCGCCGGCGCCGCACTGCTGTTCTACAAACCGGCGGCGACCGATGCGTTGCAGGAAAAAGCGCCGGGGCTCTTCCGGCTGCTGGCCTCGAAGCTCTGGTTCGATGAGATCTACCAGTGGTACATCGACAAGGTGCAGCAGCGCTTCGCCCTGCTGCTGAACTTCCTCGAGCAGATCTTCCTCGCCGGCCTGATCGTGCGGGGCTTCGCGGGCGTGGTCGGGTTGTTTGGCATTGGCGCCCGCGCCCTGCACGTGGGCAAGCTCAACGCCTACGTCTACTGGTTCCTCTTCGGCGTGGTCGCCCTCTGGCTGTTCGCCACCGGCGTATTCTAACAATGAGCCAACTTCCCTTCGATCCCCTGCTCCTGGCCATCGCGGCGCCGCTCGCGCTGGCGGTGGCGATCGCGCTCGGCCTGCCGAAGCGCTGGTCGGTGCGGCTCGCCTACGCGGGCTTCGCGGTGCCGGCCCTGATGGCGCTGCATGTCTGGTGGCACTACTCCGCCCAGGTGCCGGTGTCGGGCTACGCCTTCCTCACGCGTTACTCGACGGGCCTCGACGGCCTGGGCATCGGCCTGAAGCTGGGCCTCAACGGCATCTCGCTGCCGCTCTTCGTGCTGGCGGGCCTCGTCGGCCTCGCCGCCGGCCTCTACGCGATCCAGTCCGGCGCCGAGCGGCTCAAGCTCTACCTCATGCTGCTGCTCGTCATGCAGGCCGGCCTGATGGGCGTGTTCGCCAGCGTGGACGTGTTCTTCTTCTACTTCTTCCACGAACTCGCGCTGATCCCGACGTTCATCATGATCGGCATCTGGGGCGGCCGCGACCGCAACTACGCGGCGATGAAGGTGACCCTCTACCTCACGCTGGGCGCGATGCTGTCGCTGGTCGGCCTGATCGCGCTCTACGCGAAGAGCGGGGCGAACTCCTTCGACCTGATCACGCTCCGCGAGATCATCGCCGCCCGCCCGCTGGGGCAACTGGCCCAAAACAACATCTATGCCCTGCTGCTCTTCGGCTTCGGCATCCTCGTCTCGCTCTGGCCGCTGCACACCTGGGCGCCCCTCGGCTACGGCGCCGCGCCGAGCTCCGCCGCCATGCTCCACGCGGGCGTGCTCAAGAAGTTCGGCCTCTACGGCCTCATCCAGATCGCCCTGCCGCTGCTGCCCCTGGGCTCCGCGCACTGGAGCCACGTCCTCGCCCTGCTCGCGGGCGTGGGCAACGTGCTCGTCATCGGCCTGGTCACGATGGCCCAGCGCGACCTCAAGCAGGTGATCGGTTACAGCTCCGTCATGCACATGGGCTACGCGTTCCTCGGCGTCGCCTGCTACTCCGTCCTCGGCGCCGGCGGCGTGGTGCTGCTGATGGTCGCCCACGGGCTGTCCGTCGCGCTGCTCTTCCTGCTCGCGACCAGCATCCATCACCGCACGCACACGTTCGAGCTGACCGAGATGGGCGGCCTCGCGCAAAAGGCCCCGGTGCTCGCGGCCTTCTTTGTCGCGGCGACCTTTGCCAGCATCGGCCTGCCGGGGTTTGCGAACTTCTGGGGCGAGCTCACGATCTTCGTCGCGCTGTGGCAGTTCTCGCACTGCCTCACCGTCATCGCCATCTCCGGCGTGGTCATCTCCGCGGTCTACGGCCTGCGCGCCGCGGCCCGCGTGTTCTTCGGCCCGCCGACCGACGCCTTCGCCCAGGTCGCCGCGGCGCACCCGGTCACCGACCTCAACTGGCGCGAGAAACTCCCCGCGCTCATCCTGCTCGCGGCGCTGCTCTTCGTCGGCTTCTGGCCGAAGTCCCTGACCACGCCGCTCAACGCCACGCTGAACGCGGTCTACGTCGCGCCCGCCGCTGCGGGGAAATAACGCCGCCATGGACCTTTCCTCCCTCCAAGCCCTCGCCGCGAACAACGACTGGACGGCCATCTTCCCCGAGTTGCTGCTCGGCTGCCTCGCGCTCGTGCTGCTGGGGCTCGAGATCGTGCTGCCGCGCGACCTGCACCGGCACCTGCCGGTCGTGGCGTTGCTCGGGGTGCTGGCCATCCTGCCCAGCCAGATAATCAGTTTCACGGTCGGCTTCGTGGAGGGGGAGAGCTTCAACGGCCTGCTCTACCACTCGCGCGAGGGCCAGCTGATGCGCGTGTTTTTCCTGCTTTCGGCGCTGCTCACGGGCGTGCTCGGCACGGTCAGCCTCGCCAAGCAGAAGGTGGCGCACACCGAGTTCTACCACATCCTGCTCGTGGTCACCGCGGCGATGATGCTCCTCGTGCAGAGCAACCATTTCGTGATGCTCTTCGTCGCGCTCGAGACGGTGACCATCGGGCTGTACGTCCTGGTGGGCTATTTCCGGACCAGCCCGTACTCGCTCGAGGCCGGCCTGAAATACCTGATCCTGGGCGCGCTCAGCTCCGCCATCCTCCTCTTCGGCATCGCGCTGCTCTACGGCGTGGCGGGCAACCCCGCGCTGCCCGGGCACACCGGCGCGGCGATGAACTTCGACGCGCTGCGGAACTTCCTCGCGCACAACCCGCACCACTTCCTCGCGAGCGTCGGCATCGTCCTCGTGCTCGCGGGCGTCGCCTTCAAGATCGCCGCGTTCCCCTTCCAGATCTGGGTGCCCGATGTCTACCAGGGCGCACCCACGCCGGTGACCGCGTTTCTCGCCGTCGCCTCGAAGGGCGCCGGTTTCCTGGTGCTGCTGATCCTCGCGCGGACGTTCGCGCCCTGCGCCTGGCTCCTCGCGCCGGTGCTCACGCTCATGGCCGGGGCGACCATCCTCTTCGGCAGCCTCGCCGCCCTCACGCAGCACAACGTCAAGCGGCTGATGGGCCTCTCCGGCGTCACCCACGCGGGCTTCCTGCTGCTGGGCGTCGTCGCCGCGGGCACGCAGGCGATGGCGGTCGGCGCGATCTATTTCTACCTGTTCGCCTACCTGCTCGCCTCGTTCGCGGTGTTCGGCGTGATGGCGCAGGTCGCCGGCGCCAACGACGCGGACCAGGAGCTCAGCCACTATGCCGGGCTGGCGAAGGACCGTCCGTTCCTCGCGCTCGTGCTCGCGATCGGGCTCGGTTCGCTCGCCGGCATCCCGCCGCTGGCGGGATTCATGGGCAAGCTCTTCATCTTCATCGCGGCTTTCAAGGCCGGCCTCTACGGCCTGCTCGCGGTGGCCGTGGTCGGCGTCGTGATCTCGATCTATTACTACTTCAGCTGGATCCGGGCGGCGTTCTTCGCCAGCGGGATCCCGCCGGAGGGCGACACCCCGGCGCGCCCCGCGCTCCCGCCCGTGGGCTTCATGGCCGGCCTCGTCCTGGGCCTGCTCGCGTTCGCCACGGTGCTGCTGGGCTTCTACCAGGGCGTCCTCGGCCAGTGGCTGGCGCCGCGCTAGGCGGCCCCGGCCACGAACCACCCCGGGAGATTGGTCGCGGGGCTGCGAATCCAGGGCCCGGCGGGCTTAGCGCCACTGGCCCTCGATGAGGACGTAGGAATTTCCATGGTGTTCCCAGCGTGCCGCCGCCCACTCGTGATGACCATGGGGCGGCCGCTCCCAATGACCGGCCACCCATTCGTGACGGTGGTGGTGCCAACCCCAATAGCCGCCGATCCAGACATAGCCGGGACCGGGCTGGGCGATGATAACTTCCTGGCGCGGCGGCGGCGGGGCCTCGATGACGTATTCCGGGCCGGGCGGTAGCGGCGTGGGCACGGCCACCTCCCAATGACTCTCGATCCAGTTGCGGGACCGTTCATCCCAGCGACCTTCGACGTAGATGACGTTGGGCTGCGGCGGCCGCACCCAGGCACCCGCCATCCACACCCAGCGGCCGTTCCGCCATGAGTTATGGCCGGCGACCCAGACATAGCCCGAGCCGGGTGCGGCATAGCGCGTGTCGACCACCACGGGCCGCGGGGGCGCCTCGCGGACCACAATGGGCGGGGGAGCGCCGAGCCGGAGCCCGAGGTCAATGCTGACATGGGTTTCCGCCCGGGCGGGCAGGGCGAGGGTCGCGGCAAGAATCGCCGTGGGCAAAAGCAAGCGGACAAGCTTCATGGGATTGGCGGGTTGGAGTGAAAGTTGCATGTTGGGACTGACGCTGGCCGGCTGGGCGGGTTACCGCGCTCCGGCGCCGGGCAGGGATGGACCACGAGAAAAGACATTTGTTTCCCGCGCTGATTGCTGCCTCAGTGGCGCCGCTGCACTCATGAAAGTCACCGGACTCGCCCTTGTCCCTCCTCCGACGGCCGCCGACCTGCCCAAGGTCACGCCCGAGCTGCTCGCCTCCGTGCTCGCGCGCTACTCGCGCAGCAACGAGGGCCTCGCCGCCATCCTCGCGCGGGTCGACCTCGCCAATCCCGACGCGTCGATCGACCGCATCCTGAAGTTCGTGGACTACGGGCACGCCTCCATCGGCGGTCTCACCGGCGGGCTGGCCATCGCGCTCGACGGGGTCTCGATGTGGCTGGCGTGGAAGATGTTTGAGCTCGCCACCATGGCCGACGGCCAGGAATCGAGCACCCGCTACATCACGATGGACGCGGCCAATCTCCCGGCCCCCGCGGAAATCGGCATCCCCGCCGACCTCGCGTCCCGCTGGACCGACGTGATGGCGGCGGCCTTCGCCGCCTACCACGCCGAGTACCTGCGGCTCGACCTGCTCGCGACCGCCCGGCCCGAGCTGGTGCGCGTCCCGCCCGGCGCCAAGCCCCCGGTCGTCGCCCGCCTCCGCAAGAACTACGCGCTCGACCGTGCGCGCTACTTCATCCCGTTCGCGACGCGCACCAACCTCGGCCTCGTCCAGTCCTCGCGCATGTGGGCGATGACGGTGAAGCACCTCGATTCGCTGCCGCAGCCGGAGGCCCGCGCCGCCGCCGGGCTCATCCGCACCGAGCTCCTGAAGATCTCCCCGCGGCTCATGAGCCACAGTGCCGCGGAGAAATCCTACGAGGAGCAGGCGAGGCAGGAGCTCGCGGCGAGCCTCAAGCTCGGTCTCGAGCGCCTCTCCGCACAGCCGCTCGACGACGAGGTGTGGGTGAAGGTGGACCGCGACACACCGCCGTGGCTGCCCGAGACGCAGCCGGTCTCGGAGGCGCTCCGGCACCGCGCCAACCGCTACGGCCACCAGGGCCTCGCCACCCGCCGCACCCGCGTCACCTTTGCCTGGAACAACATGGCGCTGGCCGAGCTGCGCGATCTCAACCGCCACCGCACCGGCCACCGCTTCACGCCGCTGGTGCAGGGCGGCTTCTACCTTCCGCCCGAGATCCCGCACGCCCACCACACCGAGCTGCTGACCCGGCAGCTGGAGCTCACGCGCGAGCTGCTGCGCCGCGGCTCCCCGGCCTACATGTACTCGCTGCTGCTCGGCGCCCAGACTCCCTTCGAGCACTCGACCCACGCGGACAAGTTCATCTACGAGGCCGAGCTGCGCACTGGCATGGGCGCCCATTTCCGCTACGCCGAGCACCTCAGTGCGGCGCTGCGCGAATTTTTCCACCAGCTGCCCGCGGCGCGCTCCTGGGTCGTCGAGGGCACGGCCGAGCCGGAATAATTGGATTGCTGCTAATTCCTTTTGCGGCAGAATCTTGGCTAACCCCAATGATGTTAGCCGGCGTCACCCCTGCGCCCTCCCGTCGCGTTTGTCCCCCTGGTGGTGCCGGTAGAGTCAGCGCCGCCCGCCCCTCCGTGTTTCCACCCGTTTCCAAAGCCCCGTGATGCCGTATCATCATCGCTCATGAACACTTTCCGGGTCCTCCAGTTCAACATGCAGTTCGGGCAGATCTGGGATGACAAGTATCCGGACTTCGCGCCGGTCCGCCTCGAGCGCACGGTGGAGGAGATCCGCCGCCACTGCGCCGACCTGATTGTGCTGCAGGAGGTCGAGCAGACGCCCCCGGAGGGCATCCAGCTCCAGCCGCCGCCCAATTACACCCGGCTGTGCGCCGAGTTGCCGGGGTACGACAGCTGGTTCGCCTATCCCAAGGCCGACCCGCGCGAGCTGCCCTACGGCGTCGGGCTGGCGATCTTCTCCCGCACGCCGCTGCGCGCCAAGACGCGGCTCGACCTGCCGTCGCCCGGGATCGAGTTCGAGTTCTTCGGCAAGAAGACCACGCCCACCGACCGCGTCATGATCGGCGCGGACACCACTATTTTCGGCCACGACCTGCGCGTTTTCAACACCCACCTCCTCGCCTTCTTCATGCTGGGCGCCAGCGCGACCGCGCACCCGTTCCAGCGCAACCTCGTCGCCGAACAACTCGCCGCCTCGAAGGGGCCGACGATCCTCGCGGGGGATTTCAACGTCAACCGGCACGAGGGGCTCGTCGCGCATTTTGCCGCCCAGGGCTACCAGACCGTGCAGCAGACCGAGCCGACCTGGCGCCGCCAGCCGTTCGTGCTCGACCATGTCTTCCACAACGCGGCCCTGCGCTGCGTCGCGCAACGCGTCATCGTCACGTCCGCCTCCGACCACCACGCGCTGGTGGCGGACTTCGAGTTCGTCGGGTAGGGCGCCTACTTCGCGCGCCGCACGCGCTCCTTCTCCTCGTCGCGCTCCTCCTCGATCCGGGCCCGCTCCCGGACGAGCTGCTGCTGGATCTTCGCGACCTCCTCGGGCTTCTGCGCGGCGTACGCCTCGTCGAGCTGCTTCTTCAGGAAGATCTCCCGCTCCGCCCACTTGCCCTGGTAGACGCGGTCCAGCTCGGCCAGCCGCCCCTTCTGCTCGGGCGTGAGGGGCCGGCCCTGGTCGGGGTCGGACTTGGCCAGGCGTTCCATCGCGAGTTCGTAGGCGCTTTTCATGGCCGGAGCCTGGAGGAAAGTTTGCGAATGTGAAACCAAGGAAATCGGTCCGCCGCCGATTTCGCCTCACCCGAGCTTCATCCCGAAAACCAGCGCCAGCGCCACCACCGCGAACGGCGGCCAGAAGCCCCGGCTCCAGCTCCGCCAGCCCCGCGCATAGCCCGCCAGCATCACGGTCAGCAGCGCGGCCAGCGTCACCATCCCCAGCCAGGGCGCGTGCCACTCCGCCGGCCACCAGACGCCCGGCACGCGCTGCCCCAGCCGGATCAGCGCGTCGATCACCACCAGCACCACCACCGCCGCATGGTTGAGCAGCACGCTGGCCGCCGTCAGGCCCGCCAGTCCGAGACTGATGGAGGCGAAGCCGGCGACGATCACCAGGATCGCCAGCGGCACGAGCACGAGGTTCGCCACCAGCCCGCCCGGCGTGAACACCCGGTAGAAGACCGCGCCCGTCACGGCGCCCACCAGCCACGCCGCCAGCCCGATCCCAAGCACCGGCCAGAACCACCGCAGTGCCCGCGCGCTCCACCGCTGCCACCACGCCCACGTGACCTCGGGCAGGTCGGGCCACGGCGGGAACCGCGCCGCCAGCCGCTCGGCGAGCGGCAGCCCGAAGCACAGGATGGCGAGCACCACCCCGTAGCTCATCTGGAAGCTCGCGCTGAATAGCGCCAGCGGCGAGGCGAGCAGCACCACCAGCGCGGCCGCCGCCAGCGCCGCGATGCCGTTGGCCGGCAACCGCAGCGCAAACGCCGCCTCACACGCCGCCACCAGCAGCCACGCGCGCACCGCCGAGGGGCTCGCCCCGGTCGTGTCCACATCGAGCCACAGCACCAGCAGCGTCAGCACCGCCACCACCGGCCGCGGGCAGCGGGCGAGCAGCAGCAGCGCGTGCACCGCCATCGCCACCACGCCGATGTGCAGCCCGTTGATCGCGAACAGGTGCATCGTGCCGCTGTGCATGAAGAGCTGGTCCTGCTCGGTGCTCAGCTCGTGCTTTTGCCCGAGCAGCATCGCCCGGTACACCGCGGCCAGCTCGGGCCGCTTGGCCGCCACCCCCGCGCTGAGGATGGCGTTGAGCCGCCGGGCCAGGCGCTCGCAGAACTCCCGGTAGCGCGTCGGCGGCTGCTCGACCGCGAGGACGCGCCCGCGGGCGAGCCGGAAATTCATGCCCGCATCAGCCAGGTAGGCGTCAAACGTGTTGACGGGCGGGTTTTCCGGCAGCGGGGAGAGCACGCCGATGGCCGCGAGGACCATCGAGCGGACGGGGGCGGGCTCGCCCGGCCGCAACCCGAGCGAGAAATAGACCCGCTGCCCGGCGAGTTCCGGCAGGTGCGCCTCCGCGCGCACCACGGTCGCGAGCCCGGCGGATTTTTTCGCGTCCGCCTGCGGAAACACCCGGTCCACCCGCAGCACCAGCCGTGCCTCGCGGGGCGGCAGCTGCTCCCACGCCGCCAGCCGGGCGCGCCGCAGCGTGTAGCTGGCATCACCCGCCAGCAGCAGGGCGGCGCCGATCGGCAACGCCCACCATCGCGGCGCCCGCCACGCCGCCAGCCCGGCCAGCAGCGTCGCAACCAGCGCGGCCGCGAGCAGCCCGCCGGGGTGGGCCGGGGGACCGTAGCGCCCGGCGACGATGCCTGCGATCAGGGGCAAAACCAGCCACAGCAACGGCGCCCGGTGCCCAAGACTGCGGCTGGTCATGGTGAGGTCCTGAACCCGGCCCCAAAACCAGCCGCTGCGCTTTTAACCACGGATTCCACGGATCAACACGGATTTGATTTCGAGCCCGACCTAAGGCCATGTACGGCTTGACCGATTAATCCGTGTCTATCCGATTAATCCGTGGTCACATTTCCGTAATGTCCGCTCCCGATCAATCCGACCTGTTTGCCGAGGAGGCGCCGCCCCGGGCGGCCGGGAAGGCCGCGCACCAGCCGCTGGCGGCGCGGATGCGCCCGCGCCTGCTGAGTGAGGTCGTCGGGCAGGACCAGCTCCTGCAACCCGGCAGCCTGCTGCCGCGGCTCGTCGCGCAGAACCGCTTCGGCTCGCTGATTTTCTACGGCCCGCCCGGCAGCGGCAAGACGAGCATCGCCGAGGCCATCGCGCACGAGACCAAGAGCCGCTTCGTCCGCGTCAACGCCGTCATGTCCAACGTCGCCGAGCTGCGCGAGGTGCTCGCCGCCGCCCGCCGCCGCCCCGAGGCCGGCACCATCCTCTTCATCGACGAGCTCCACCGCTTCAACAAGTCGCAGCAGGACCTGCTTTTGCCCGACGTGGAGGAGGGCACGGTGCGGCTGATCGGCGCGACCACCCACAACCCCGGCTTCTACGTCAACCCGCCGCTCCTCTCGCGCAGCCATCTCTTCCGGCTGGAGCCGCTCGCGCCCGCCGCCGTCGCCGGCGTGCTGCGCGCGGCGCTGGCCGATCGCGAGCGCGGGCTGGGCGCGCGGGGCGTCACGGCCGACGACCGGCTCCTGGCCGACCTCGCCCAGCTCTGCGACGGCGACCTGCGCCGCGCGCTCAACGCCCTCGAGGTCCTTGTGCTCGGCCTGCCCGAGGGCGCCGCGCTCACGCCGGCCGAGCTGGAGATCTTCGCCCGCGAGCGCCGCATCCGCTACGACGCCGACGAGGACGAGCACTACGACACGATCTCGGCGTTCATCAAAAGCTGCCGGGGCTCCGATCCCGACGCCGCGATGTACTGGCTGGCCAAGATGCTCGCGGGCGGGGAGGACCCGCGGTTCATCGCGCGGCGGCTCGTCATCCTCGCGAGCGAGGACGTCGGCCTCGCCGACCCGCAGGCGCTGCCGCTGGCCGTGGCGGCGCACCACGCCTGCGACTTCATCGGGCTGCCCGAGGCGGAGCTGACCCTCGCGCACGCGACGCTGTACATCGCGACCGCGCCCAAGAGCAATTCCGCCACCCTCGCGCTCGGGGAGGCGCACCGCGTGCTGAAGGAACTGCCGGTGCAGACGATCCCGTCCGCGCTGCGCAGCAAGAGCGGCCAGGCCAACAAGCGCATCGGGCAGGGGAAGGGTTACGAATACTCGCACGACTTCCCCGAGAACATTTCCGGCCAGGATTACCTCGAAAAACCGCTCGCGATCTACACGCCGAAGACCGCCGGCTGGGAGGCGAAGATCGCCGAGCGCCTCGCCCGGTGGAAGGAATTGAAGGCGAAGCTGCAGCCCAAGCAGGCCTGATAGGGAATTGTCGGGCCGGCGCCGCTGTGATTTGGTGGTTGCGGACGGAATTCATCCCGGTTCCTTTGTCCGGCTTCTTTCTCATATGCGTCCCGCTGTCTTCCAGTCACTGGCCACCTCAGGCACTGCCTTCCCCGCCGGAGTCGCGGGAGCGCGGTTGAGCCCCCGGCGGGCGGGAGGGGTTTCCCGATGAGCAAGGCCCAATTCGCCCAGCGGCGCGACGGCCGCGTCGCCGCCCTGCAGTACCTCTTCGCGTGGAGCCTGAACCACCCCGCGAACCTCGCGGAGGACCTGAAGGTATTCTTCGCGGACATGGAGCAGCCGCGCGAGCACTACGCCTTCGGCGAGGAACTGATCCACGGCGTGATCGAGCACCAGGCCGAGATCGATGCGCAGATCAAGTCCCTCGCGCAGAACTGGGAGTTCGACCGGATCGCCAAGATCGACCTGGCCATCATGCGGATCGCGATGTTCGAGATGATCCACCGCAAGGACATCCCGCCGGTCGTCTCGATCAACGAGGCGATCGACCTCTCGAAGCAGTTTTCCAACGCCGACGCCAAGCGCTTCATCAACGGCATCCTCGACCGGGTGAAGGACCAGCTCGGCCGCGACGCGCGCAAGGCGGAGTGAGGCATGGGGAAATCAGGAAAACTGGAAGATGAGTGAACTCGGCAACAAGGAGCTGAGCAGTCGGGTGATAGAGGCGGCGATTGCCGTGCATCCGGCGCTGGGCCCAGGCTTTATCGAGTCGGTCTACGAGTCGGCCTTAAGTGTTGAGTTGGAGGCACGGGGAATCGGGTTCGAAAGGCAAAAGGTGGTCCGGGTGCAGCATCGTGGCATCGATGTCGGTGAACACCGGCTCGATTTGCTGGTCGAGAAGTGCCTGCTGGTTGAACTGAAGGCGGTGAAAGAGCTCGAAGACATTTTTTTCGCCATTGGCCGGTCGCAAATGAAGGCGATGGGTATTCGGGATGGATTGATTCTCAACTTCTCCACGATGCCTCTCACCATCAAGCGTATCGGCCCCGGACTTTCTGTTTCCTGACTTCCTGACTTCCTGAGTTCCACATCCATGTTCGGTTTATTCAAAAAATTCAAAGCCGGGCTCGCGAAGACGGTTTCCGCTCTCGCGGCGCGGACACCCGCGATCTTCGGCGGCCGGCGGATTGACGCCGCCTCGCTCGACGAGCTGGAGGAGGCGCTCTACACGGCGGACTTCGGCGTCGAGACGACCACCGAGATCCTGGCCGAGATCAAGCAGGCATACACCGCCGACAAGGAGCTGCAGGGCCGGCAGGCCGCGGAGATCGGCGCCGCCGTGCTGCGGCGCGTGCTGGCCGGCTCCGAGGGCGTGCTGCCTGGGGGGCCGACGCCCTCGTCGGCTCAACGCGGCGAGGGCGCCGCGGCTCCATCAAGCAACCCCACCGTCATCGCGATGATCGGCGTCAACGGCTCGGGCAAGACGACCACCGCGGCGAAGCTCGCGTGGAAGCTGAAGGAGGACGGCCGGAGCGTCACGCTCGCGGCCTGTGACACGTTTCGCGCCGCGGCGGTCGAGCAGCTGAAGAGCTGGGCGGCGCGGCTGGACCTCGAGGTCATTGCCAGCCACGCCGGCGCGGACGCCGCGGCGGTGGCGTTCGACGCGTGGCAGGCGGCGAAGGCCCGCGGGCGCGACTACCTGATCGTCGACACCGCGGGGCGGTTGCACACCAAGAGTCACCTGATGGACGAGCTCGCGAAGATCCGCCGCGTGCTGCAAAAGCACGACCCGACGGCGCCCCAGCACCGCTGGCTGGTGGTGGACGGCTCGCTCGGCAGCAACTCCATCGAGCAGGCGAAAATTTTTCACCAGAGCTTCGGGCTCACCGGGCTCGTCGTCACCAAGCTCGACGGCACCAGCCGCGGCGGCGCGCTGGTGGGCATCTGGCGCCAGCTGAAGATCCCGATCTATTTCCTGGGCCTCGGCGAGCAGGCCGAGGACCTGCAGCCGTTCAGCGCGGAGAACTACGCGAAGGCGGTCTTCGGGCTGGGGGACTGATCCGTCTCCTGCCGCGAAGTGCCTTCCTGCCAATGTCACCTAATAGATGACATTGGCTCATGCGGATTTTTAGGTCGCCAGAGGAGTTGGCCGCCGGTGGCCCGAAATCACGGCGGCGTGACCGGGGCCGCCGCCGGGGATTTCTCCCGGCGGGACATGGCGTCGTTGAAGGCCAGCGCCGGACCCCACCAGCCGCGCCGCCGGAGCTGATCCGACCAGCGGGCGGGGCGCACCAGCGAAAACAGCGCCATGAGGACCAGGCCCACCGCGACGAAGCGCAGGGCCAGCCAGCCGACGGCCTCCCATGTACTGCCGCCGGCGAGCAGGATGCCGGCGACAAGGGCGAGCGGCAGCCAGAATTTCCAGCGGGTGAACTCCAGCAGGCGCCGCCAGCGCGCCGGCGGGGGCGCGGCGGTGTCGCCCGCGGGCGCCCCGCCCGCCGCCACGTGCGCG
>CAIQKV010000019.1 GCA_903872505.1 uncultured Opitutia bacterium | reverse complement strand
TTGAGCCAGTCGAAGACATTCGCCACGCCAAACTCGGCCTGGACCCCGTTCTTCTCCGCGTTGCGACGCGCCGCCGCGATCGCGTCCTCCGCGCTGTCGAGCCCGAGCACCTTTGTGGCGCCGGCCCGCGCGGCGTGCAGCGCGAACGGCCCCTGGTTGCAAAACGCGTCCAACACCCGTTTTCCCGCGCAGTACTTCGCCACCAGCCGGTGCTGGGCGCGCTGGTCGAGGTAAAAACCCGTCTTCTGCCCGCCCGACAGGTCGAGCCAGTACTCCATGCCGTCAATGGTCACCCACCGCGGCGCCCACGGCTGCCCCGAACGGGTGTGCACCTCAAGCGGCAGGATCTCCAATCGGCGGATCGGCGCGTCGTTGCGGAAAATGATCTCCGCGGGCTGCAGCACCTCGGCCAGCACGTCGCCGATCATGGCCGACCGCTTCTCCATCGCCGCCGTCTGGATCTGCACCACCAGCGTGTCGCCAAACTGGTCCACCACGAGCCCGGGCAGGTCATCCGACTCCGACCACACGAGTCGCCGGTTGCCGCCCTCCACCCCGGCCCGCCGCGCGATCGCGCGCTCGACCGCCCCGCGCAGGTACGCCGCGTTGAGCGCCGCGCGCTCGCGGCTGAACCGCCGCCAGATGATCTGGGACCGGGAATTGTAGACGCCCGTGCCGAGAAACCGGTCCGCCCGGTCGCGGCACTCGACGACCTCGCCGTCATGCTCGGCCGGCAGCAGCGCCTCGACCTCGTTGGCGAACACCCACGGGTGGCCCGCGAGCACGCGCGGCTTGGCATTGGGCTTCAGTTTCAGCGTGGGCGTCGGCATTGGGTCCATTCACCCCAAGGTCGGCCGTTTTCGCAACCCCAGACCCGCCGCCGCCGCCCCCGGCCACCGCCGCCCGCCGCGCGATTTTTGTGGTGCGCGCGCGGCCGGCCCCGGTAGCGTGACCCTTTTCCGCCATGTCTCCCGCCGCAGAAACCGCCCGCCGTCGCACCTTTGCGATCATCTCGCACCCCGATGCGGGCAAGACCACGCTCACGGAGAAGTTCCTCCTCTACGGCAACGCCATCCACCTCGCCGGCGCCGTGACCGCGCGCAAGAACCAGCGCGCCACCGCCTCCGACTGGATGGAGCTCGAGAAGCAGCGCGGCATCTCCATCAGCTCGACCGTCCTCCAGTTCGACTACGCCGGCTACGCGGTCAACCTGCTCGACACCCCCGGCCACAAGGACTTTTCGGAGGACACCTACCGCGTCCTCACCGCGGTTGACGCCGCCCTGATGGTGATCGACGCCGCCAAGGGCGTCGAGGCGCAGACGCGCAAGCTCTTCGAGGTCTGCCGCCGCCGCGGCGTCCCGATCTTCACGTTCATGAACAAGTGTGACCGGCCCACGCGCAACGCCCTCGAGCTCCTCGACGAGCTCGAGCAGGTGCTCGGCCTGCAATCGTCGCCCGTGGTCTGGCCGCTCGGCAACGGCCCCTCGTTCCGCGGCGTGTTCGACCGCCGCACCCGCGAGGTCCACCTCTTCGAGCGCGTCGCCGGCGGCAAATACCAGGCGCCGGTCAACGTCACCTCGCTCGACGACCCCGCCGTGCGCGAAAAGCTCGACGACTACACCTACGAGCAGGTCACGGAGCAGCTCGCGATGCTCGACGGCGCCGGGCATGGCTTCGACCTCGCCGCCGTGCGGGCCGGCCGGCAGACGCCCGTCTATTTCGGCAGCGCGGTGAACAATTTCGGCATCCAGCTCCTGCTCGACGGCTTCCTCCACGACTCCGTGCCACCGCAGCCGCACCGGAACGCCGCCGTCACGCTCTCCGCCGGCCAGCCCACTCCCGGCACGCCCACCGTCCCCGCGGGGGCCATCGTCCCGGTGGAATACCCGCGGTTTTCGGCCTTCGTCTTCAAGATCCAGGCCAACATGGACCCGCGGCACCGCGACCGGATCGCGTTCGTGCGCATCTGCTCGGGCAAGTTCACCCGCGACATGCTCGTCACCCACCAGCGCACGGGCAAGACCGTCCGCCTGTCCTCCTCGCACAAGCTGTTCGGCCAGGAGCGCGAGACGGTGGACGAGGCCTGGCCCGGCGATGTCATCGGCCTCGTCGGCCACGGGGAGTTCGGCATCGGCGACACGCTGACCGAGGACCGGAGCATCGCCTATGACGAGATCCCGCGCTTCCCGCCGGAAGTCTTCGCCTTCATCAGCAACCCGAACCCGGCGGACGCGAAAAAGTTCCGCGCCGGCCTCGACCAGCTGCTGCAGGAGGGGGTCGTGCAGACCATCAGCCTGCGGGCGGGCATGACCACGGCCACGCTGCTCGCGGCGGTCGGCGCGCTGCAGTTCGAGGTGGTGCAGTTCCGCCTCGAGAGCGAATACGGCGCCGCCTCGCGGCTTGAGCCGACCAACTGGACGGTCATGAAGTGGCTGGCCCCGGCCGCCGCCGGGGAGAAATTGCCGGACGTGACGAAGCTGATCGTCGCCAGCGGCGTCGCCTTCGGCACCGACAAGCTCGACCAGCCCGTCGTCTTCTTTCCGAACGAGTGGACGATGCACTACTTCGTGGAGAAGAACCCCGGCGTAAAACTGCACAACCTGCCCCTGGAACAGGGCCGGTAGTTCGCGTACGTAGTTTACGCCATGGCGGCGGAACACCTTCTGGTTGTATCCTATGACCAATCAGTAATTAATGGATTCTCCCCCTCGTCCGTCCCATGAAAACCAAGCCTCTGTTCGACAAGGATCAGGAATATAACACGGTTCCGGCCGGCCAGGTCATTTTCAAGGAGGGCGATGCCGCCGAACGCATGTATGCCGTCGTCGAGGGCAGAGTGGAGATCGTGATCAACGGCCACTTGGTCGAGACGGTCGGACCTGGGGGGTATTTCGGCGAAATGGCCCTCATCGAGGAAAAGCCGCGCAACGCGACGGCCACGGCCACCGCCAGCACCAAGCTCGCGACCATCGATCAGGTCACGTTTCTTTTTCTCGTCCAGCGGAACCCGAGTTTCGCCCTGCAACTGATGTCGGTCATGGCCGGGCGGCTGCGCAAGATGGACGAGCGCCTGTAAGCCGACGTTGATCCTCCCAGCTGCACTTCAGGGCGTTTTTCTTGGGTTGAAGCTGGAGGAACGGGCCAGTTGCTCCCACTGGCCGCGGGCTTCGGCCGTGACGGTCACCGGCACCTGGATCCGCACGGTGGCATAGAGGTCGCCGCGCCCCTCACCCTCGCGCGGCAGGCCCAGTCCGCGCAGCCGCAACTGGCTGCCGGCCGCGGTGCCGGGCGGCACGTGCAGCGAGGTCAGGCCATCCAGCGCGGGAATCTTCACCGTCACCCCCAGCACCGCCTCCCACGGCGCGAGGTCGAGGTCGAAGTAGAGGTCGGACGCCTGCACGCTGAAATCGGGGTGGCGCGCCAGCCGCACCCGCAGATAGAGGTCGCCCGGGGCGGCGCCGCCGTGCCCCGCCCCGCCCTGCCCGGCCAGGCGGATGCGCTGGCCCTCGCGCACCCCCGGGGGGATGCGGACCTGATAGGTATCCTGGCGGTCGGACCCGCCGTTGTGGCCCGGCCGGCGTAGCGTCACCTTGCGCTTCGAGCCGTGCAGGGCCTCCTCCAGCGTGACCAGCAGGTCGGCTTCGATATCTTCCCCGGGATGGGCGAACTCCTCCTCGTCGTCATCCATGGCGACCGGTCCGCGGCGGGTTGACTCAAAGCCGCCGCGACCGCTGCCAAAAAACGACTCGAAGAAATCGCTGAAGCCGGTGCCGCCGAATTCAAAGTCGGCCCGGTTCGGGGCCGTGCCGGCCCGGCCGCGCGCCCGCCCGCCACCTGCAAACGGACCGCCCGCCCCCTCCTGCCAGTTCATGCCCAGTTCGTCGTACTTCCGCCGCTTGTCCGGGTCGCCCAGCACCTCGTAGGCCTCGTTGATCTCCTTGAACTTCGCCTCGCCGGTGGCCTTGTTCTTGGCCACGTCCGGGTGGTGCACGCGCGCCAGCTTGCGGAAGGCCTGCTTGAGCTCCTCGGGCGAGGCTGTGCGGGCGACTCCGAGCGTGGCGTAGTAATCCTTGAATTGAACGGCCATGGAGGAACGACCCCAACCATAGCGTAAAGTTGCCCGCGGCACAACTGGCGGAGTCCAACTGGGCGGTTTTGGGCCCGGACTCCGGCCGGTGGCGCGAAATAGCCCCGCCGCGCGTCTTTCTGCTCGCCCCGCGCCGCGAATCTCCGCTTCGCTCTCGCGCATGATTTTCCCGCGCCCTGCCACCGCCATTTTTCTGCTCTGTGCCGCCGCGCTGGCGCCGGCCTCCGCCCTCGCCAAATCGCATCCGTCGCGGCCCGCGACGGTGGCGGATGCCGACGCCTACAAGGGCGCCATCATCATGGACGCGGCCACGGGCACGGTGCTGTTCGAGGACCATTCCGGCGAGTCCAGCCCGCCGGCCAGCATGACCAAGCTCATGACGTTTCTCGTGATTCACGACAAACTGAAGGGCGGCGCGCTCACCCTGCAGACGCCCGTCACGGTCACCGCCGCGGACTCGAAGATCGGCGGCACCCAGGTCTGGCTGAAGGAGAACGAGGTCTTCCCGGTCGAGGATCTCCTCTACGCGATGATGATCCAGTCGGCCAACGACGCCGCCCATGCGCTCGCCCGCACCGCCGCCGGCTCGGTGCCGGCCTTCGTCGACCTCATGAACGCCAAGGCCCGGGAGCTCGGCATGACGCACACGACCTTCCGCACGCCCCACGGGCTGCCGCCGGCGAACCGCCGCGTCTCCGAGGGCGACCTCACCACCCCGCGCGATTTCGCGCTGCTCTGCCGCCACCTGCTGCTCAACACGGACGTCATCCGCTACACCTCGCTCAAGACCCGCAAGTTTGGCGAGGGCAAGCGCACCACCGACCGCGTCATCGCCATGATCAACCACGACCACCTGCTCGGCAAGGTCGCCGGCGTGGACGGGTTGAAGACCGGGTTCACCAACGGCGCCGGTTTCTGCCTCTCCGCCACGGCCCTGCGCAATGGCAAGCGCATCATCGTGGTCGTGATGGGCAGCGCCGAATCCAAGACCCGCGACCTCAAGGTCGCCGAGCTCATCGAGCGCGGTTTCGCCGCACTGCCGCCCGGCGGCCCGGCCTTCGCCGGAAGCGCCGAGGCCGTGCCCGCGCCCGAGGCCTCGCCGGTCAGCGCGGCCCCCGTCCCGGAACCCACGGACGATGGCAGCCCGGCGATCAAGTTCGCCGTCCCCCCCGCCAAGAAATAGCCGGCGCCTTTTTCCCAAAAGCGCCGCGGAAATAGTTTCCGCCTTGCCGCGGTTCCGTATTCACTCCTCCGCGGCCATGACACTCGCCACCGCATCACAATGACTTCCCGCGAACGCTTCCTTGCCGCCTGCGCCTGCGCGCCCCTGGAGCGCCCGCCCCTCTGGATCATGCGCCAGGCCGGCCGCTACCTGCCCGAGTATCGCGCGCTCAAGGCCAAGTCGTCCTTCCTCCAGATGGTGCGGACCCCGGCGCTCGCCGCCGAGGTCACCCTCCAGCCGCTCCGCCGCTTTCCCGGCCTCGACGCCGCCATCCTGTTCTCCGACATCCTCGTCATCCCCGAGGCCCTCGGCCAGGGCTACCGCTTCCGGGACGAGGGCGGCATCGCGATGGAATACCGCCTCGACACCCGCGCCCAGGTCGACGCCCTCGCCTCCGCCGCCGCCGTGCCGGAAAAACTCCGCTATGTTTCCGACGCCCTGGCCCTCTTGAAAAAGGAACTCGCCGGCACGAAGGCATTGCTCGGCTTCGGCGGCTCACCCTGGACGCTCGCCACCTACATGGTCGAGGGCGGCAGTTCCGACGAGTTCGAGCGGATCAAGCTGCTGTTCTACACCGACCGCGCCCTGTTCGACGCGCTTTTGGAGAAGCTCACTGCCGCGCTTATCGCGTACTTCCAGATGCAGATCCGCGCCGGGGCCGACGCCATCCAGATCTTCGACTCATGGGGCGGCATCGTCGCGGGACCCGATTACGAGGCCGCCTCCCTCAAGTGGATTCGCCAGATCATCGCCGCGCTGCCCCGCGACTTTCCCGTCATCCTCTACGCCAAGGGCACCGCACCCCACCTGACGGACCAGGCGTTCACCGGCGCCCGCGTGCTGAGCGTGGACTGGACCTGTGACCTGGCGGTCGTCCGCCGCACGCTCCCCGCCAATGTCGCCGTGCAGGGCAACCTCGATCCCGTGCTGCTCAACACCACCCCGGCCATCGTCGGCCGCGAGGCCACCCGGCTGCTCGAGTCGTTGCGCGGCGCCCCCGGGCACATCTTCAACCTCGGCCACGGCATCCTCCCGCAGGCGAAGCTCGAGTGCGTGGAGACGCTGGTCGGGACCGTCACCGCCTGGAAGTAGCCGGCCGGCCCGGGGCAAATTGCCCGCGGGCACCCCTCGTCTTGCGGCCGGAGCGCCGCCAGCGCCATACGCGCGGCCGGGCGGACCGCGTCTCCCCTTGACTCACTCTGCGCGCGGCCTAGCCTCGCGCGTTTTCTTTGGCATGGCGCACGAACTCAAAGACACACTACAGCTCCCCAAGACCGACTTCCCGATGCGGGCCGGCCTGGCCCAGCGCGAGCCCGGCCGGGTGGCGCATTGGGCGAAAACCGGACTGTACGAGGCCATCCAGCAGGTCCGGGCCGGGGCGCCCTCCTTCGTGCTGCACGACGGCCCGCCCTTCACCAACGGCGACCTACATCTCGGCCACACCCTGAACAAGTCCCTCAAGGACTTCGTCAACCGGTACAAGTCCATGCGCGGCTTCCGGACGCCCTTTGTGCCCGGCTGGGACTGCCACGGCCTGCCGATCGAGCAGAAAGTCACCGCGGAACTGCGCGAAAAAAACGAAGTCGTCACGACCGCCCAGTTGCGGGCGAAATGCGACGCGTTTGCCGAGTATTGGATCGGCCGGCAGCGCACCCAATTCCAGCGCCTCGGGGTCCTTGCTGACTGGAAGAACGAATACAAAACCAAGGCTCCCGCGTTCGAGGCCGATATCCTGCGGACGTTTGCGGCGTTTGTCGAAAACGGCCTGACCTACCGCGCCAAGAAGCCCGTGTACTGGTCCATCCCCTTTGAGACTGCCCTCGCCGAGGCCGAGATCGAATACAAGGATCACACTTCCCTCGCCGTCTGGGTGAAGTTCGCCGTGCCCGCCGCCGAGGCCGCGAAATTCGGCCTGCCCGCAGACAAACCGCTTTTTATCGTCATCTGGACGACCACGCCGTGGACGCTCCCGGCCAACCTGGCGATCGCCCTCCACCCGACGGTGGACTATGTCGTCGCCGACACCGGTGCCGAGCGCCTCATCGTCGCGGAAGCCTTGCTCGGGAGTGTGCTCGCGGCCGCCAAGATCGAGGCGGCACCCGCCATCGTCGCGAAACGCAAGGGATCGGAACTGGAAAAACTCGCGCCCCGGCACCCGTTTATCGACCGCGCCTCGCCCGTTGTGCTCGCCGACTATGTCACCACCGACAGTGGCACCGGTGCCGTCCATACCGCACCCGGCCATGGCGCCGATGACTATCTGACCGGCCTGAAGTACAAGCTGGAGATCTACTGCCCGGTCGGCGACGACGGCAAATACCTCGACGACGGCCGGATCCCGGCCGACCTCGTCGGCCTCACCACGCTGGAAACCGTCGAGGACCTCGCCGCCAAGAAGCCCGCCCCCGCCAACCTCGGCGTGCTCAAGCTGCTCGCCGCCGCCGGTGCGCTGCTGGCCAAGGCGAAGCACCCGCACAGCTACCCGCACTGCTGGCGCTCCAAGACCCCGATCATTTTCCGCGCCGTGGACCAGTGGTTCGTGTCCCTGGACAAGAATAACACCCGCGCCACGGCCCTGTCCGAAATCGCCAAGATCGCCGCGCACCAGGGTTGGATTCCTGCATGGGGCGAGGCCCGGATCCGCGGCGCTGTCGAGTCGCGGCCCGACTGGTGCATCAGCCGCCAGCGTTCCTGGGGCGTACCCATCCCGGCCTTTTTCGACGACAAGAAGAACGCCTACCTCGATGCCGGAGTGACCCGGGCCGTGGCCGCCAAGTTTGAAAAACTCGGTTCCAATTTCTGGTATGACTCCAACCCCGCGCAGATCCTTGACGGCGTGAAACTGCCCGCCGGCTGGCCGGCGCCGGCCGCGCTCACCTGCGGCCGCGACACCCTGGACGTGTGGATCGACTCCGGCTCGTCGCACGCCGCCGTGTTGAAGCGCGGCCAGGGTGGAACGTCGTGGCCCGCCGACCTCTACCTCGAGGGCAGCGACCAGCACCGGGGCTGGTTCCAGTCCTCGCTGTGGACCAGCGTGATCGCCTACGGGGCCGCGCCCTACAAGGCCGTGCTCACCCATGGCTTCATCGTCGACGAGGAACGGAACAAGCTCAGCAAGAGCAACACCTACCAGAAACCGCAAACTCTCGATACTTACATCGCCGACTACGGCGCCGATGTCATCCGACTTTGGATCGCCTCGCAGAATTTCCGCGACGACATCCCGATCTCGAAGGAAATCCTCGGGCACGTCGGAGAAACCTACCGGCTCATCCGCAATACCTTCCGCTACCAGCTCTCGAACCTGTTCGATTTCGACGCGGCCAAGGACGCCGTTGCCTATGCTGACCTCGATGTGCTCGATAAGTGGGCGCTCTACGAATTAGCGGCGCTCGTGGCGCATTGCACCAAAGCCTATGAGGCTTACGAGTTCCACCGCGTCTACCAACTCTGCAACCAGTTCTGCTCGGTCACGCTGTCGGCGACGTACCACGACATCATCAAGGACCGGCTGTATACCCTCGGCAGCCGCGCGCCGCTGCGCCGCTCGTCGCAGACCGCCCTCCACCACATCTTCCGGGCCCTGGTGAAACTCCTCGCGCCGATTCTCACATTCACGGCTGATGAGGCTTGGTCTTTTGCCACGACTGGCCAGGAATATAGCGCCGAGTCTATCCATCTTCAGGACTGGCCCGAAATCTCGGCCGAATGGGGAGATCCAGCGATTTTTGTCGAAATCAACGAACTCCTCAAGGTCCGGGCGATGGTCACCGAGGCCATCGAGCCGCATCGCGCGGCGGGCAAGCTCGGCAAATCCCTCGATGCCGCCGTCACGCTCACGGGCTCAGATCAAGAGGAAAATTTCCGTTTGCTCGATAAACACCGCGACTTTCTGCCCGAACTTTTTATCGTGTCCGCTGTCACTCTGGCACCCTCCGCCGGAGCTGCTCCCGGGGTCCAGGTACGCTCCTGCAGCGAACTGGGCCACGTGCGCTGCCCCCGCTGCTGGCGCTGGGTCCCCACCCTCGCATCCTCTTCCCACGGCGACGTTTGCCCCCGCTGCGTCGACGCCCTATCATCCCAGGCTTTCTGACCCCCATTCTCCCCATGGCTAAAAACAAAAAGAAACCGACCGCGAAAAAGCCCGCCGCGAAAGCCGCCCGCCCCGCGCCCAAGAAGTCCCCGACTCCGGCGCGGAAGCACCCCCCGGCCTCTAAGCCGGCGCCGGCCCCCGCCAAGGCCCATCCCTCCACCATGGAAAAACCGTCCAAGAAAACCGCCCTGCGCGACAACATCCTGAAGCTGAAGCAAAAGGCGCCCGCCAAGCCCATCGCCTTCAGCCTCGACGAGGTCCGCGCCATCGCGAAAAACCGTCACCAGCAAGACCAATCTCCCGTTCGCCCTGCGGTCCAAGACCGCCGCCAAGCCCGCGGCCAAGGTGCTGGAGCCCCTCAAGCCCGCCAAGCCGCACCACATCAAGGCCGCGTCGCTCTCCGAGATCCTCGGCTTCAACCCGAAGCGCACCAAGGCCCCGATCCCCGACGCGGGCAAGGAAGTGCCCGAGAAATACAAGCGCTTCTACAAGCTGCTGGTCGATCTCCGCAACCACCTCACCGCCGGCATCACGCTCCATTCCGAGGAAACCCTGAAGCGCTCCAGCAAGGACGACAGCGGCGACCTTTCCAGCTACGGCCAGCACATGGCCGACGCCGGCACCGACACCTTTGACCGCGACTTCGCGCTCAGCCTCGTCTCGAGCGAGCAGGAAGCGCTGTCCGAGATCGACGCCGCCATCAAGCGCATCCACGCCGGCACCTATGGCATCTGCGAGATCACGCAAAAGCCGATCTCGAAGGACCGCCTGCTCGCGGTGCCGTTCACCCGCTACTCGGCCGAGGCCCAGAAGGGCCTCGAGCGCAACCGTTACCGGGCCCGCACGGCCGGCGGCCTCTTCGGTGAACTCGGCGAAGAAGGCGGCAAGATCAGCGACGACGACAGCAGTCGGAGCGAGGAGTAAGCGGTCTGTCCCTGCCGTGCCGCCCGGTGCGCCCAATCCCGAACCTGAGGCACCCGCGGCCGCGTCCACGCCGCTCTGGCGGCGCCTGCTCGCCTACCGCCTGCTGCTGACCCTCGCGCTGGGCACCATCGCGCTCGACCAGGCCAGCAAGGGCTGGATCAACGCCCGCCTGCCGCTCGGCACCTACGGCCCGCCCGGGGCGATCCCGGTGGTGCGCGGGTTCTTCAATCTCGTGCATGTCGGCAACACCGGCGCGGCCTGGAGCATGCTCACCGGCCGCAGCGTGCTGCTCGCGGCCCTCGCCGCCGCCACCCTGCTGTCCATCTTCTTCTGGCGCCACGCCCTCGGCTTGCGCGACCGCGTCACCCAGGTCTGCTTCGGACTCCTCTGCGGCGGCATCATCGGCAATCTCGTCGACCGGCTCCTGCACGGGCACGTCATCGACTTCCTCGACTTCCATTTCGGCGGCTACGTCTACCCGACGTTCAACCTCGCCGACTCCGGCATCTGCGTGGGCGTCCTGCTCTACCTCGTCCACTCCCTGCGCCAGCCGGAGTGAACCCCGGCCGGGCGGTTCTCTGACCCGCCCTACTCCACGTTCGCCATCTGCTCGCGCACGCGCTCGATCTCGTTCTTCAACTCGATGACCGCGCGGGCGATCGGGAGGTCGTTCGCCTTGCTCCCGATGGTGTTCACCTCGCGGCCGATTTCCTGGAGAATGAACTCGGATTTCCGGCCGATCTCCCCCGCCGACTTGACCACGCCGGTGAACTGCTCGAGGTGGCTCCGCAGCCGCGTCAGCTCCTCCGTCACGTCGCACCGGTCGGCAAAGAGCGCGATCTCCTTCAGCACCCGCTCGTCGTTCACGTCCAGCTCGAGCCCGGCCTGCCGCAGGCGGCCCAGCAGTTGCTCGCGGTAGCCGGCGGTGACCTGCGGGGCGCGGGCCACGATCGCGTCCAGGTGCGTGCGCAGCGTATTGAGGCGGGTCAGAAAATCAATCAGCAGGGCCTCGCCCTCCTTCGCGCGCATCGCCCCGAAGCCCCGCAGGGCCTCGGCCAGCGCCGCCTTGACCGCGGGCGCGGCATCCTCCGCCGGGGGCAGCTCCGCCGTCCGGCGCCGGGAATTGGCGACCGCCCACAGCAGGTCGGGCGTGGGCTGGAAACTCAGCCCACGGGCATCCGCCAGGTCGGACAAGCGGTCGAGCACCGCGCCAATCTCGGCCTCGTCCCAGACGATCTCGCCCGCGCCCTTCTCGCCGGTCAGCTCGACCACGACGCTGACCCGGCCGCGTGACGCCACCTTGCGCACGTGCTCGCCGACCATCACCTCAAGGCTGTCCCACTCCACCGGCAGCCGGATCGCCAGGTCGAGGGTCTTCCGGTTCACCGAGCTCACCTGCACGGTCAGGGTGTTCGAGCCCAGCGGCGCGGTCCCGCGCCCGTAGCCGGTCATGCTTTTCATGGCTTCACTCCCAGGATTTTCGCCACCTGCTCCACGTCCTTGTCGCCCCGGCCGGAGAGGTTGACGATGATGATCTTGTCCTTCGGCAGGGCCCGGGCGCGCTTGAGGCCGTGGACCAGCGCGTGGGTCGACTCGAGCGCCGGGATGATGCCCTCGAGCCGCGAGCAGAGCTGGAACGTCTCCAGCACCTCGTCGTCGGTCGCATAGGTGAATTCGATCCGGCCGCGGTCCCGGTAGAACGCGTGCTCGGGCCCGACTGCGGCGTAATCCAGCCCGGCGCTGACCGAATGCGTGGACTCGATCTGCCCGTCGGCGTCCTGCAGCAGGTAGGTCTTGCAGCCCTGGAGCACGCCGAGCCGGCCGCCCGCAAAGCGCGCCGCGTGCTCGCCGCGCTTGATGCCGTGGCCGCCCGCCTCGACGCCGGTCAGCTTGACGCCGGGTTCCTCGAGAAATTCCCAGAACAACCCGAGGGCGTTGCTGCCGCCGCCCACGCAGGCGACGAGCTCGTCGGGCAGCCGGCCCTCGCGCGCGAGGATCTGCTCCCGCGCCTCCTGGCCGATGACCCGGTGGAAATCCCGCACCATCATCGGATACGGGTGTGCCCCGTAGGCGGTGCCCAGGATGTAGTGGGTGCTGCGGACATTGGTCACCCAGTCCCGCATCGCCTCGTTGATCGCCTCCTTCAGCGTCTTCTGCCCGGCCTCGACGCTGCGCACCTCGGCGCCCATCAGCCGCATCCGGAAGACATTCAGCGCCTGCCGCGCCATGTCATGCGCGCCCATGTAGACCACGCACTCCAGCCCGAACTTCGCGCACGCCGCCGCCGTGGCGACGCCATGCTGGCCCGCGCCGGTCTCGGCGATGATGCGTTTCTTGCCCATGCGCCGGGCGAGGAGGGCCTGGGCCAGGGCGTTGTTGATCTTGTGCGCCCCGGTGTGGAGCAGGTCCTCGCGCTTGAGGTAGAGCTTCGCGCCCCCGGCGTGCTCGGTCAGCCGCGAGGCAAAATAGAGCTCGGTTGGCCGCCCGGCGAATTCCTTCAGGTGGTGCCGCAGCTCGGCCAGGAACGCCGGATCCTTCCGCGCCACCTCATAGGCCGCGGCCAGCTCCTGCAGCGCAGTCATCAGCGTCTCCGGCACAAACACGCCGCCGTAGCGGCCGAAATGCCCGCTGGCATCAGGCAGCGAGAACCGGTCGAGGCGCGGGGCTTTGGCCGTGTCGGGCATATGAGGGTCACAGTGAGCCGCCGCGCGTACCGGTGGCAAACCGCTTTTATAGTAGCGCAGGCGTCCTCGCCTGCATTGTTACGGACGCAGGCGGGGACGCCTGCGCTACTATCTCACCCCCGCTTCACGGTCACCAGGGTCAGGTCGTCGCGCGGTGCGGCGGAGCCGGCAAAGCGGTGGACGGTCTCGAGGATGCCGTCGTTGAGCTCGCGGGCACTGCGCGCATGCAGGGCATGGACCGCGTCCGCCAGCCGGGCCCCGGAAAACTCCTTGTCCTCCTCGTTCGGCGCCTCGGTGAGGCCGTCGGTGTAGAGCACCAGCACATCGCCGGGGTTGAGCCGCTCCGTGCGGTCGGCGATGACCGTGGAGAAAATCTCGTCGGGGACCATGCCGAGCGGCATGCCCTCGGAGCCGACATAATCCTCCGCCGACACCCCGGTCACGCGGTCGCGCCGGGAGAAAAGCGGCAGCTCGTGGCCGGCGCGGGCGAACGTGACTTCCCCGCGCACCGGGTCGATCACCGCGTACAGGATCGTGATGAACATGCCCCGCAGGCTGCCCCCGAGGGCGCGGTTCAGCTCCGCGAGGGTTTCGGCCGGCGACTTGTGGCGGGGCGCGATCTGGCGGAGGTTCGTGCGGCACATCGCCATCAGGAGCGAGGCCGGGATGCCCTTGCCCGAGACGTCGGCGACCGCGACGCCCAGCCGCGCGTCCGGGAGCAAAAAGAGGTCATAGAAATCGCCGCTGACCTTCTGCGCCGGCGCATAGCGCGCGTCGATGTCCAGCCCGGCCACCCGGGGCGGCTCCTGCGGCAGCAGCATCTGCTGGATGCCGCTCGCGAGCGACAGGTCGAGGTCGAGCTGCCGCTTCTCGATCTGGAAATGCAGGAACTCCGCGTTGTGGAGCGCCAGCGCGGCCTGCTCCGCCAGCGACTGCATGAGGGAAAAGTCGTTCAGCGTGAACGGCTCGCCGTCCGCCGAGTTTGCCACCGCCAGCACCCCGAAGAACCGGTCGCGAAACTGCAGCGGCACCGCGATGAGCGAGCGGACCTTGAGCGCGGGATCCTCATGGAGCACGACCCGGCCGTCGGCGGCGGCATCCGCGATCAGCTGCCCCCGGCCCGTCTGCACGACGGCGCCGACAATCCCCTCGTGGTCCGGGAACTCCTCGGACTTGAGCACCTGCTCGATGAACCGCGCCCGGGTGGCGAGCTTTTCGCGCACGGCCGCCGGCAGCGGCTTGTGCGGGGGAAACAGGCCCTCGACCGCCGTGCTCCGCATCTTCCCGTCCTCGGTCCGCTCAAACAGGCAGGCGCTGAGCGCGCCCGAGCACAGGATGGCGGCGTGCACGATGCGCTGGTGCAGCGCCTCGCGGGTCAGCCCCTCGCCCACCGCCTCGACCATGTGGTGCATGAAATCCACCACCAGCTGGCGTTCCTGGCTGACCAGCTGCACTTCCTCCTCCAGCCGTTCGGCCGTGCGCCGCGCGCGATAGAGCGGCAGCAGCAGGGCGGCCACGCCGAGGATGAAACCGAGGGCGAAAAACAGCAACATGGAGGGAAATGGTGTGGCAGACCCCGCGCGGCCCGGCAATGGCGGAGTGCGCCGGACCGGACCGCCCCCCGGCCGGCCTACTTCTGCTCCACGCGGTTCTTGAGGAAGGCGAGCACGTCCTGGAACTTGCCCCGGTTGGCCTCATCGACCGAGACGAGCGTCTCGTGGGCCTCGAGCACCATGCGGGCGCTTTCCAGTTCCGTGCGCTCCGGGCTCGGCAGGGGCGTGTCGCACTGGTCGAAATTCATCGGGAAATCACCCGCGTCGACCGTCAGCAGCCGGTGCAGGCCGAGGTTGCGGATCAGCTCGAGGTTGCGCGGTCCGACCCGCGCCAGCACCAGGCTGCCGCTCCCCGCCGACTTTTTCAGCTCCAGGGCGGCCCCGGCCAGGACGCCGAGAAACGTGCTGTCCATGCTCGTGCAGTGCAGGAAATCGAGCACGAAGCGCCGCTTCCCCTGCGCGAGCATCTCGGTGACAAAATCCTTCAGGCAGGCGCTGTTCTGAAAACAGGCCCGGCCGTCAATGCGTACGACCACCGGGTCGGAGTACGCATCGACGAGAAAGGTGGGTTTGCCGGTTTCGGACATGGGTGCGCGCTGGAACCATCGGCCACGGTTGCGCCCGCGGCAAGGCTGCGGGCTTAATTCTTGGTTACGATTTGCCGCAGGACGTAGGGCAGGATCCCGCCATGCTGGTAATAGTCGATCTCGATGGGCGTATCGATCCGGCAGCGGACAGGCACGCTCTCGACCGTCCCGTCCCGGCGGGTGACCTTGAGGGTGAGGTCCTGCTGCGGCTTGATCGCGGCGGTCAGGCCCACGACGTCGTAGGTCTCGGTGCCGTCGAGCTTCAGGGTCTGCGCGGTCGTGCCCTCCTTGAACTGGAGTGGCAGCACGCCCATGCCGACGAGGTTGGAGCGGTGGATGCGCTCGAAGCTCTGCGCGACGACGACCTTCACGCCGAGCAGTTTCGTGCCCTTGGCGGCCCAGTCGCGCGACGAGCCCGTGCCATACTCCTGGCCGGCGAGGATGATGAGCGGGGTGCCCTTGGCTTGGTAGGCCATAGCGGCATCGTGGATGGAGACCTCGGCGCCGTCGGGCCCGAGGGTGTTCCCGCCCTCCTTGCCGCCGAGCATGAGGTTCTTGATGCGGACGTTGGCAAACGTACCGCGGGTCATGATGCGGTCGTTGCCGCGGCGCGAACCGTAGGAGTTGAAGTCCTCGAAGGCCACGCCGTGCTCGAGCAGGTATTTGCCCGCGGGCGAGGACTTCTTGATCGCCCCGGCGGGCGAGATGTGGTCGGTCGTGACCGAGTCGCCAAAGATGCCGAGGGCGCGCGCGCCGGTGATCGGCTGGATCGCGCCGGGCGTCAGGGCGAAATCCGTGAAGAACGGCGGCTCCTGGATGTAGGTGGACTGCGCGTCGAACTCGTATACGTTGCCCACGGACGACGGGATCTCGTTCCACTTCGGGTTCTGTGCGGCGAAGTTCCGGTAGAGCTTGCGGAAGACCTCGGGCTTGAGCGCCGCTTGCATCGCATCGCGCACCTCCGCCAGCGTCGGCCAGATGTCGGCCAGGTAGACCGGCGCGCCGTCCTTGCCCGTGCCGAGCGGCTCGCACGACAGGTCGAGGTCGACGCGGCCGGCGAGGGCGAACGCGACCACCAGCGGCGGCGACATGAGGAAGTTCGACTTCACGTTCTGGTGGACGCGGGCCTCGAAGTTGCGGTTGCCCGAGAGCACCGAGGCGGTGATGAGGTCGTTCTTCACGACGGCCTCCTCGAGGTTGGCGTCGAGCGGGCCGGAGTTGCCGATGCACGTGGTGCAGCCGTAGCCGACCGTGTTGAAGCGGAGCTTGTTCAGGTAGGGCGTGAGGCCGGTCTTCTTGAGGTAATCCGTCACCACGCGGGAACCAGGCGCGAGCGAGGCCTTGACCGCCGGGTTCACCTTCAGTCCCTTCTCCACGGCCTTCTTGGCCAGCAGGCCCGCGGCGAGCATCACCGAGGGGTTCGAGGTGTTGGTGCAGCTGGTGATCGCCGCGATGACGACCGAGCCACTGCCGAGCCTGGCCTTCTTGCCGCTGGTCATCTCGACCTTCACCGACTTCGCGAAGCCGGCGCGGGGCTTGCCGAAACCGTTCTCGGACACCGGGCGCTGGTAGGCGGCGAAAAACTCGCGCTGCAGGTTCGGCAGCTCGATCCGGTCCTGCGGGCGCTTGGGGCCGGCCACGCTGGGCACGACGCTGGCCAGGTCGAGGGCGAGGTCCTGCGAGTAGTCGATCGCGCCCGGCGCCGGGATGCCCCACAGGCCCTGCGCCTGGTAGTAGGCCTCGTACAGCGCGACGTGTTTCTCGTCGCGGCCGGTGGCACGGAGGTAGTTGGAGCACTCGGCGTCGATCGGGAAGAAACCCATCGTCGCGCCGTATTCGGGCGCCATGTTGGCGATGGTCGCCCGGTCCACCACCGGCAGCGCCGCCGCGCCGGGGCCGTAAAACTCCACGAATTTCCCGACGACCTTCGCCTTGCGCAGCTGCTGGGTGAGCGTCAGCGCGAGGTCGGTCGCGGTCACGCCCTCGCGCAATGCGCCAGTGAGGTGCACGCCGACCACGTCGGGCGTGAGAAAATAGACCGGCTGGCCCAGCATGCCGGCCTCGGCCTCGATGCCGCCGACCCCCCAGCCCACGATCCCCAGGCCGTTGATCATCGTCGTGTGCGAGTCGGTGCCCACGAGCGTGTCGGGATAGCAAACCCCGCTGGCGTCGGCCAGCACGCCCTTGGCGAGAAACTCGAGGTTGACCTGGTGGACGATACCGATGCCCGGCGGCACCACCTTGAAGGTGTCGAAGGCCTGCATGCCCCACTTCAGGAACTGGTAGCGCTCGCGGTTGCGCGAGAATTCCAGGTCGAGGTTCTTCGCCAGCGCGTCGGCGCTGCCCGCAAAATCCACCTGCACCGAGTGGTCCACCACGAGGTCCACCGGCACGAGCGGCTCGATGGCCTTGGGGTTCTTGCCGAGCTTCACCACGGCCGAGCGCATCGCCGCGAGGTCCACCAGCAGCGGCACGCCGGTGAAGTCCTGCAGCACGATCCGAGCGACCACAAACGGGATCTCCTCGGTGCGCGGCGCCTTCGCCCCCCAGCCCGCCAGGTCGCGGATCGCCTGCTCGGTCACCCGCTTGCCATCGGCGTTGCGCAGGAGCGACTCCAGCACGAGGCGGATCGAGACCGGCAGGCGCGAGACCTTGAAGCCGGCCGACTCCAGCGCGGGCAGCGAGTAGAACGGGTGCGCGCCGCCATTGGCGGAGAATGACTGCAGCGTGTTGAAGGGATTCGGGAGGCTCATGGGTGTGGCGGGGGAGAAAAACAGTTGAGGCGGGCCGGTGGGCCCGCCTCAGGGAAACTTACTTGGCCAGGGCCGCCTTGACGGCCGCAAAATTGGGCAGGTCCTTCGGCGTGGCGGTCTGTTCCGCATACTTGATCACGCCATCCTTGCCGATGACGAACGCCGCGCGGGCCGACGTGTCGCCGACCCCGGCCAGCATCGGGAAGAGCACGCCGTAGGCCTTGGTGGTCTCCTTGTTGAGGTCGCTGGCGATCGTCAGGCCGATCTTGCTCGCCTTGGCCCAGGCTTCCTGGGCGAACGGGCTGTCCACGCTGATGGCGATGACGCTCGCGCCGAGCTTCTCATATTCGCCGAGGCCGGCGGTCTGGTCGCACAGCTCCTGGGTGCACACGCCCGTGAAGGCCAAGGGGAAAAACAGCAGCACGGTCTGCTTCTTGCCGAAATTGTCGCTCAACTTGATGTCCTTGAGGCCGTCGGCGGCCTTGGACTTGAGGGTGAAATCAGGGGCTTTGGAGCCGATGGCGAGAGGCATGGTCGGGAGGGAGTTGAACTGAGTTGGGTTGAGGTCGCGGCCCCGGAAAGGAGTCGCGGGAGAAGGAAAGAAATAGAACCCCCGGACGCGCGGCGGCAAACCGTTTTTCCGGAAAGAAGCGCCCATACTATTTTTCCATTCTCCGTCATAAGATTTGTTTGCGCCGCTGCGCCCCCGGGCCGTTTACTCCCCCGTCTCCATGACCATCCTCGAAGATCTCCAGTGGCGCGGCCTGTATGCGGACTGCACCGACCTCGCGGCGCTGACGCGGCGCCTCGCCGCCGGCCCGCTCACGCTCTACTGCGGCTTCGATCCCACCGCCGACTCGCTGCACGCCGGCAACCTCGTGCCGCTCCTTGCCCTGCGCCGCTTCCAGCTCGCCGGCCACCACCCGATCGCCTTGGCGGGCGGCGCCACCGGCATGGTCGGCGACCCCTCGGGTAAGTCGGACGAGCGCAATCTCCTGACGCCTGCGCAGGTCGCGCACAACATCGCCGCCATCAAGGGGCAACTCGCCCATTTCCTCGATTTCAACGCCGCCGCCAACCCCGCGCGGCTGGTCGACAATTCCTCCTGGACCGCTCCCCTCTCCTTCCTCGATTTCCTGCGCGACGTCGGGAAATATTTCTCCGTCAACGTCATGATCGCGAAGGACAGCGTCCGGTCGCGGCTCGAGGGCGAGGGCGGCATCAGCTACACGGAGTTCAGCTACATGCTGCTGCAGGCGCATGACTTCCTGCACCTGCGCACCACGGCCGACTGCGAACTGCAGGTCGGCGCCACCGACCAGTGGGGCAACATCACCGCGGGCACCGACCTCATCCGCAAGAAGCACGGCGGCAGCCTGCCGGCGTGGGGCCTCGTCTTCCCGCTCCTGACCAAGGCGGACGGCACCAAATACGGCAAGAGCGCGTCCGGGGCCGTGTGGCTCGACCCGAAGCGGACCAGCGTTTACCGGTTCTACCAGTTCTTCGTACAGGCGGAGGACGCCGACGTCGTGAAGCTGCTCAAGGTGCTCACGTTTCTTTCCCGGGAGGAAATCACCGCCCTCGAGGCCGAAATGACGGCCAACCCCGGCGCCCGGGCCACGCAAAAGGCCCTGGCCCGCGAGCTCACCACGCTCGTGCACGGCGCGGACGCCCTGAACGCCGCCGTCAAGGCCAGCGAAATCCTGTTCGGCGGTTCGCTCGACGGCATCACGGAGGAACTCTTCCATGACGTCGCCGGTGAAATCCCGACCAAGGACTGCGAGATGGCCAAGCTCGCCGGTGCCGGCACCGCCCTGACTGACCTGCTGGTCCTCGCCGGACTCGCCCCTTCCAAGGGGCAGGCCCGCAAGGATATCGAGGGTGGCGGTGTCTACGTGAACAACGTCCGGTCCGCCGATGTCGCCCGCGCCGTCACGGCCGCCGACCTTTTGTTCGGCAAGTACGTCCTGCTGCGCAAGGGCAAGCGGACCTACGCGCTGCTCCACGTGAAGTGATCGCTGCTCCGCGGCAGCGTCGCCGGAATTTCACCCGCAACCCCATGCGCCCGGCCCGGTCAGAGTAACTGGCATGTCCTCCCACCCGCAGCCGTCCGCCCCCCCTCCCACGGTCGTCTGGCTGCGCACCGGGGCCGAGGCGTTCCGGCGGATGCTCGCGGCGATCGACCAGGCCAGCCGCTCGATCCAGCTGGAGGTCTATATTTTCCAGCCGGACGCAACCGGGGAGCGTTTCCGCGCGGCGCTGATCCGGGCGGCCCGGCGCGGCGTGCCGGTGGAGGTCCTGCTGGATGCGTTCGGCTCCAATGGGCTGCCCGCCGGTTACTGGCGGGAGCTGGAGGAACTCGGCGGCACGGTCCGCCTCTTCAATCCCTTCAGCTGGCGGCTGTTCGTCTTCCGCGACCATCGCAAGCTGCTGCTCATCGACGGGACCGTGGCCTTCGTCGGCGGCTTTAATATCGGCGACGAATATGACGGCGACGGCGTCACGCACGGCTGGCGCGACCTCGGCTGGGAACTGCGGCAGCCCGACGCGGTCCGGCAGCTGGCGGCGGCGTTCGCGGGGATGTTCCACGCCTACGACCTGCGTCATCGCCTGCTCCTGCGCATCCGCCGGCCCCTGCTGCGCCAGACCCCCGCTTCCCGCCATGGCCCGGTCCTGCTAGGCGGGCCGCGTCTGCGCCGCAACCAGTTCCGCATGAGCCTGCGCCGGGCCCTGCGCTCGGCCCGGCACGTGCAGATCATCTCCGGCTACTTCGTGCCCAATTTCCGGATGCGCCGCGCCCTGCGCCGCGTGGCCCGTCGGGGGGGAACCGTGGAACTGATCCTCGCGGGAAAATCCGACGTGCCGATCGCCCAGCTGGCGGGGCGCCACCTCTATGGCGCGCTGCTCCGCGCCGGCGTGAAAATCCACGAATACCAGCCGCAAATCCTCCACTCGAAGCTGATCATCGTGGACGACGCCGTCTACGTCGGCTCCGCGAATCTCGACGTCCGTTCGTTCGGCATCAACTACGAGCTCATGGTCGGCCTCGAGGGCCCACAACTGGCCGCCGAGGCCCGGGAGCTGTTCGCCGCGGACCGGCGGCAGGCCGTGGAAATCACCTTGCCGCACTGGCGCAAGAGCCAGGACTGGCTCACGCGCCTGCGGGGCCTCTGGGCGTGCTTCGCCTTCACGAAGTTCGACCCGTGGCTGGCCCGCCGCCAGCTGCGCGCGCGCTCGTAGGCACGGGCGCTAGTAGAACATCGCCTCGTTCAGGGCGGCCTCGGGCGTCAGCAGGCTGATCGCGGTGGAAAGCGTGGTGCCTTTTCCCCGAAGATTCGCCTCAATCTGTGCGGTCCCGCGGGCGAGGTCGCCCTGCCAGGCGAATTTCTTCTTCCCCCCGGCATACGCGAAGCTGAGCGCAAACGTGCCCCGCTTGCCCTTGGCCGGCTTGGCGAGGGAAAACGCTACGCCCTGGCCGCCGCACTGGTTCAGCCGGTCGCGCAGCCACGCGAGCAGCACCCGCGCCTCGGCTGCGTGGGCGGCATCATGCCCGAGCACGACGGACTCCAGGCCCTCGCCCAGCACCTTCATCGGATAGCGGCTGAGGAACTGGCCGAGGCTCTGCCGGATGGGCAGCAGGCGGGCCTGCACGAGGTCGCGCAGCCTTTCCGGCCGCGGCCAGGGGAACTCGAGCACCCCGTCCTCGGCGACCGAACTGTCGACGATCACCCGCTGGGCCTGGGTCAGGAAATAGGTGTATTCGGCGAGCTTCGCATTCGAGCTGAACCGGTGCGCCCAGTAATACATCGGCAGGTCGGTCGAGAGGCAGATGGACACCTGGTCCTCCAGGAACTGTCGCGCCTGGCGGGTGTAACTGAGGATCACAAACTCCACGCAGCGCTTGTCGCTCTTGGTCTTCCCGAGGTGGCAGATGCCATGGATCTTTGCGCGCATGCCGGGCTGGCCCGCGCCGTCATCCAGCGGGCAGAGCACCACCACGCGGCACGGGCAGCGCTTGGAAAACTCCCGCGCGACCGTGAACTGGGCCACCGCATCCTTGGGGGTCGTGTGCAGGCCGAGGTGCAGCACCAGGTTGATTTGGGTGGCCGTGGCATCGTCCAGCACGGGGGCCGCGGCGGCGCCGACCCCGGGGGCGGCGGCCTGGGTCCACATTTCGTCCAGGGTCTTCGAGATCGCTCCGACCGGAACCTCGATGCCGGGAAGCGCGTGGAAGATGTCCGGCATGGCGGTTACGGCTGGCGCCAGACGTGGTGGTTCCGGGCGAGGAGCGCATCGCCGCCCGCGGGTCCCCACGAGCCGGCGACATAGCTTTCCATCCCCGCGCGGCCGGCAGCCGCCCACGCGTCGAGCACCGGCGTGCAGAGTTTCCACGAGGCCTCGGCCTCGTCGCCGCGGATGAAGAGCGTGCCGTCGCCGATCATCGCGTCGAGCACCAGCCGCTCGTAGGCCTCGGGCGTGTTGGAGCCGAAGGTCGTCGAGTAGCGGAAGCTCATCTTCACGGGCTGGGTGCGCGTCTCGAGGCCGGGGATCTTCGTGTTGAGGATGAGGCTGAGGCCCTCATCGGGCTGGATCTGGAACGAGAGGGTGTTGGCGGCGAGGTTGAAGCGGTCGCTCTCGGCGAACAGCGTGCCGGGCGCGCGCTTGAAGTTGATCGCGATCTCGGTGACGCGGCGGGCCATGCGCTTGCCGGAGCGCAGGTAGAACGGCACGCCCTGCCAGCGCCAGTTGTTGATCGAGAGCCGGATGGCCGCGTACGTCTCGGTCGCGGACGAGGGGGCGATGTCCGCTTCCTGCAGGTAGCCGGGCACGGTCTTGCCGCCGATCATGCCGGCGGCGTACTGGGCGCGGGCCACGTCACCCCCGGGGCCGGGGTTGATCGGCTGGATGGCCTTGAGCACCTTCACCTTCTCGTCGCGGATGGCCTCGGCCTCGTTCGCCACCGGCGGCTCCATCGCCGTCAGCGCGAGCAGCTGCATCGTGTGGTTCTGGATGATGTCGCGCAGGCAGCCGCTTTGCTCGTAATAGCCGCCGCGCGTGCCGACGCCGACATCCTCGGCGACGGTGATCTGCACGCTGTCAATGAAGTTGCGGTTCCAGAGCGGCTCGAAGATGGCGTTGGAGAAACGCTGCACCAGCAGGTCCTGCACGGTCTCCTTGCCGAGGTAATGGTCGATCCGGTAGACCTGCTCCTCTTGGAACACGCGGCGGAGGGTCGCGTTGAGCTCGAGCGCCGAGCCGAGGTCGCGGCCGAACGGCTTCTCGATGATGACCTTCGCGTGGTGCGGCTGGCCGGCGTACTTCCCGGCGAGGCCGGAGGCCCCGAGGTTGAGCAGGATGGGCGCGAAGACCGAGGGCGGCGTGGAGATGTAGAACAGCGTCTGCACTTCCCGGCCGATCGTCTGCTCGATCGCGGCGATGTGCTGCGCGAGGCGGTCAAAGGCGGCCTTTTCGTCATAGCCCCCCGCCACGTAGCTGGTGTGGGCGGCGATGCGGCTCCAGACATCCTCCTTCAGCTCCCGGCGGGAGTGCTCCTTGACCGCGGCGGCCGCCAGCGCGCGAAACTCGTCGTCAGAGATGATCTTCCGGCCAAAGCCCACGAAAAAGAAGTCGGCGGGGAGCAGGTTGTCGAAACCGAGGTTGTAGACGGCCGGGATGAGCTTGCGCGCCGTCAGGTCACCGGACGCGCCGAAGATCACCACGACCGTCGGCGGCGCGCCGCGATGCTTGCTGAGCCCTTGCAGGAACGGATGACGCGGGGAGTCGGCCATGGCGGGCGAAATCCTCGTGAGCGCCCCGGCGCGTCGCAAGGGAAATGCTGGTCAGCTGCGGCCGGGCCCGGGAAAGAGCGGGATATTCTCGAAGTGCCGCACCTCCGAGGTCCCGCCCGCCGCGCCGGGAGCCGCCGGCAGCGCGACCTCGACGACATCGAGGCGGAAGGTGCGCGGCGCCGCCGCCAGCTGCGCCAGGTAGGCGTTGCAGGCGCGGCGCAGCGCCCGCTTCTTGCGTTCGTTCACCGCGTAGTAGCCGGGCACCAGCGCGCCGGCGGTGCGGGTCTTCACCTCGACGAAGACCAGCACCTCGCCGTCCCGGCAGACGAGATCCAACTCGGCCCGCCGGTCGCGGGACGAGCGCCAGTTGCGCACCACCACCGTGAAACCGCGCTCGCGCCGCAGGAATTCGGCCGCGAGCCGTTCGCCCGTGGCGCCGCGCGCGCCGGCCGGGTTGCCGGGAAGGGACAGGATGCGTCTGAGCCAGCCGAACATGGGAAGGGTGCGCGAACCCGCGCGGGTTTCTTTCTCATTGCGGGCCGGGGCCATCGCTGACAATTCCAGAATCACATTCCGTCGCGCCCCATCCAATGGCCTCCCCCAATATTGCCGGCACCCTGCGGCGTTCGCTGCTCATCAAGATCATCTCGAAGGCCGCGCCCAGCCGCGAGGACCTGGATTCCGTCATCGAGCTGACGGCCTCCAAGGTCGTCGATGCGCTGCAGGCCCAGTCGATGACCTTCTACATGGTCGAGGGGAACGACATCACCTTCAAGCACGTCTACTACTCGCCTTCCCTCTGGGTCAATGACCCGGGGCTCGAGCAGAAGCTCAAGGAGACGACCGCCAAGCTGCTGGCGCTCAAGCTGCCCCTCGGCACCGGCGTGGTCGGCAAGGTCATCAGCACGGCCGAGCCGGTCTTCTACCGCAATTCCGACAGCCAGGTGCCGTTCATGTCGTCCCTGGCCAAGACCACCGGCTTCGACGTCCGCTCGATGCTCACCGTGCCGCTCAAGGGCACCGGCCGGGTCATCGGCGCCATCCAGGTGCTGAACAAGGAGCTCGCCGCCGGCACCGACGGCGAGTTCACGGACAAGGACCTGGTCCTCCTCAAGGAGGTGGCGGAATATTCCGCGGCGCTGCTGCAGCGCATGCTGGATCCGAAGTTCGAGCTCAGCGCCGACGACACCGCCAAGTTCGTCGCCCGCCTGACTGACCTGCCGCTCGTCACCAAGATCGAGGAGGTCGAGGTGGACGATAAATTGATCGAGGTGACCGGCGACGCCCTCATCCGGCGCGAGGGCATCTTCCCCCACAAGCGCTGCGGCCCCAACTCCGTCGCAGTGCTGATGACCAATCCGCTCGACTATGCCAAGCGCGAGTCCTTTACCCAGGCCACCGAGCAGAGCATCGAGGAGGTCCGGGTCGTCTCCGCCACGCTGTTCGAGGCGCTGCTCAAGAAATTCTTCAAGGACACCAAGGCCGCCGGGCCGGGCGACGTCGACGTCGGCTCCGTCGTCGAGGTCATCAGCTCCGCCTACAGCACCGACGCCGGCACCGCCGAGCTGAACGCCGCGGACCTCGAGAAAGAGGACTCTGCCCCGATCATCCAGCTGACCAACCGCATCATCGAGGACGCCTATGTCCAGGGCGCGTCGGACATCCACATCGAGCCGATGGAGAAGGATCTCCTCGTCCGCTACCGCATTGACGGCCTCTGCATCGAGAAGCTCCGGCTGCCCAAGCTGGCGGCCAACTCCATGGTCACGCGCATCAAGATCATGTGCAACCTGGACATCTCGGAGCGCCGGCTGCCGCAGGACGGACGCATCGTCTTCAAGAAATTCACCAAGAAAAACATCGATATCGATCTGCGCGTGGCCACCGGCCCGATGAATCACGGCGAGAAGGTGGTCATGCGTATCCTGGACAAGCAGAAGTCCACCCTGCCCCTCCCCGCGCTTGGCTTTTCGGAGGAGAACCTCGCGAAGTACCGCGAATGCATCCGCCAGCCCTACGGCATGATCCTGCACTGCGGACCGACCGGCTCCGGCAAGTCCATGACCCTGTACTCCGCCCTCGGCGAGGTAAACACGCCCGACGTGAACATCCAGACGGCCGAGGACCCGATCGAGTACACGCTCGCCGGCATCAACCAGATGCAGATGAGCCGCGCCATCGGCCTGACCTTCGCCCGCGCCCTGCGCTGCTACCTGCGCATGGACCCCGACATCATTCTCGTGGGCGAAATCCGCGACGAGGAAACCGCCCAGATTGCGGTTGAGGCCGCGCTCACCGGCCACTTGCTCGTCTCCACCCTCCACACCAACGACGCGCCCTCGACCATCGCGCGCATCGGGGAAATGGGCGTCGAGCCGTTCAACATCTCCGCCTCGCTCGTCTGCGTCTGCGCCCAGCGCCTCCTCCGCCGCGTCTGCAAGTCCTGCAAGATGCCCCATGAGCCGGTCGGCCGGGAAAAGGAGATCATCGAGAAGGCGCTCGGCTGGAGCGGCCCGATCTTCAAGGCCAACCCCCAGGGCTACCCCACCTGCAACGGCTCCGGCTACAAGGGCCGCGTCGGCATCCACGAGCTCATGGTCAACAGCGAGGAGCTGACCGAGGGCATCAACAAGAAGGTCGAGACCGCCCACCTGAAGCGCATCGCGATGAAGGGCGGCATGAAGACGCTGCACCAGGACTCGATGCTCAAGGTGAAGATGGGCCTGACCACCGTCGAGGAAGCCCTCAGCAACGTCCCGCCGGACCTGATCCTGTAAGCCCTCCGGGCGGGCCCGCCGGCGCCAGTCAGGCCGTCACCGGCTTCGCCGCGGTCACCGCGTCGGCCAGATTCGGCGCCTGCGCCTCCGCCTCGCCCCGGTCGTGGTTGAAGCGCATCGACACGGTCTTGGAGACCCCGCGCTCCTCCATCGTCACGCCGTAGATCGCGCTGGCCGCCGAGACGGTGCGCTTGTTGTGCGTGATGATGATGAACTGCGACTCGCTCACGAATTTCTTCAGCAGGTCCGTGAACCGGCCGATATTCGACTCGTCGAGCGGCGCATCGAGCTCGTCGAGCAGGCAGAACGGCGACGGCTTGACCATGTAGAGGGCGAAGAGGAGCGCGACCGCCGTAAGGGTCTTCTGGCCGCCGGAGAGCAGCGAGATGCTCTTCAGCTTCGTGCCGGGCGGCTGCGCGACGATCTCGATCCCGCTCTCGAGGATGTCCTCGGCCTGGACCAGCTCCAGCGCGGCCCGGCCGCCGCCGAACAGCGTCTCGAAGGTGTAGGCGAAGTTCTTCTTGATCTGCTCAAACGTCACCGCGAACTGCCGCTGGGAGGTCTGGTTGATCTCGTCGATCGCCTTCAGCAGCTCGGCCTTGGCCGTCGTCAGGTCCGCGCACTGCGTGGTGAGGAAATCGTGGCGCTGCTTCAGCTCGGCGTACTCCTCGATGGCGATCAGGTTGACCGCGCCCATGCTGTTCAGCCGCGAGCGGAGCGCGTCGGCCTCGGCCTTGATCGCCTCCCAGTTGGTCGCGTCCAGCGCGGCCAGATCCTCGGCCGTGGGCTCGCCCCGGGCGGCCTTGGCCTTCCGCCGCCGCGGCTTCTCCGCCTCCGCCTGGGCCGCGGCTTCGTCGCCCTCCTCCTCGTCCAGGTCCAGGGGCTTGACGCCCTCGGGCTCGTCCTCGGCGTGCCAAAGTTGGTGTTTCCAGTCGAGCGTGGCGATGTCGGCCTGGAACTCGCGGGTGACTTCCTCGGCCAGGAACAGCGCGCGCTGGCGGGTCTCGGCCAGCTTCACCTCGTGGACGCTGAGCTCGTCGTGCGCCGCCTCGGACTGGGTGTGCAGCGAAGCCTGCGCCGTCTCCAGGGCGCCGATCTCCGACTCGAGCCCGACCAGTTCGGCCCGGATCTTCTCCACCTGCTCCTGGGCGACACCCTGGGTCCCGGCAATCTGCTCGGCCCGGGCGCGCTGCGCGGCGGACTCGCGCTCGAGTTCGCCCGTCTGCTCGGCCCAGGCCTCGATCTCGGCCTGGCGTTGCACCAGCAGCTCGTCGAGCTGGTGGCGGCGCTTCTCCATCTCGCCCAGGCCGCGGTCGAGCACCTCGACCTTTTGGCGGCGCTCTGCCAGTTCGAGCCGGGCCTGCGCCAGCGACTCGCGCTTCACGTCGCGGGCGGTGCGCGTCTCGACGACGCTGATCTCCAGCCGGTGAATCTTCTCGCGCTGCGCGGTTGCCTCGGCGTCGGCGGTAGCGAGGCCGGCCTGGGCCTTTTCCCAGCGCGCGTGCGCCTCGTTACGGGCCTGCTCGAGTGCGGTGAGTTCGCCTTCCATGCGCCGCAGCCGGTTGCCCACGTCCTCCAGCGAGCGCTGCGCGCTCCGCTGCTCCGCCTGCACCGCCGCCACGTTCTGCGTGACGGTAAGCACCTCGGCGCGCCGCTGCTCGACCGCCTGCTCCGCCGCGGCCAGCCGCACCCCGAGGGCGTCAATCTGCGCCTTCTGCTCGTCATGGACTTTCTGGTCGTCGGCGAGGGCCTTGGCCGTCTCGCGCAGGTCGATCTCGCGCTGCACGATGCTGCCCGAGGACTTCCGGCCGTTGTGATGCCCGCCGTAAATGAGGCCCCGCCGGTCCACCAGGTCGCCCTTGCGGGTGGCGACGGCGAGAAACGCAAAGCCGGGGTTGGCCGACCAAAATTCCAGAAACGCGCCCAAGTCGTCCGCGATGTAGCAGGTTGCGAGGATGCCCGCCGCCGGGTGGCCGGCCGCATCGCCCGCCAGCGCCTGCGTCGCGGGCCGGAGGAACACGGGCAACCCGCCCGGTTCCGCGCCCGCGGGGAGCACGGCGGCCCCGATGTGCAGCACAGCCGAGCCGATCTGCTCGCCCTCGAGCTGGGCCAGGATGCGCTGCGCCGTGGCTAGGTCGCTGACGCTGATGGCCTCCGCGGCGGAGCCGAGGATGGCCTCCACGGCCCGGCCGAACTCCGGCTTCACCTCGAGCCCGTGAGTGATGGGGGTGGCCTTCGCGCCGGCCAACGCCGCATCGAGGCGGCCCTGCAACACGGCCTTCGCGCCCTCGCCGAAGCCCTCCCACTTTTCCTGCAATTGCTGGAGCAGCCGGAGCCGCGCCGTGCGCTGCGCGAGCTGGCGGTCGATTTCCTGGAGCTTGCGCTGGGCGTCGCGGAATTCGCGCGTGAAGTCCGTGACCGCCTGCTGGGCGGCCGTGGCCTCGTTGTGCGTGCGCGACTTCTCGGCCAGCATCGTTTCCGTGCGGGCCGTCAGCTCGGCGGCGGACTGGCCGGCAGTGGCGTGCAGCGCGCGGACCTGCCCGATCTCCTGCTCCACGGCGTCGTGGCGCATCGCGCTGGTCTTCTGGTCCACCTCGTAGCCGGAGCAGTCGGTGCGCAGGCGCGTCACCGTGCTCTCCAGCTGGAGCAAATTGAATTTCGCCTGCTGCAGCTCCTGCTCGAGCTTGCTCAGCTCGCCCTCGGTGATGGCGAGCTCCCGGTTGCGCTGCTGGAACACCGCGTCGCTGCTGCCCAGCAGTCCGAGCTGCAGCTGCTTGTCCTGCGCGCCGGTGTCGACCTGCGCGGACACCTCGCGCAGCTGCATCTCGAGCTCGCCAAGATTGTCCCGCGAGGAAGCCAGCCGGTCCTCGAGGCCGGAGCGCTTGATCTGCGCGAGGTTCGCCTGGTTCTCGGCCGCCTCCTTCTGCGAGCGCAGGTCAAAGACGGCCTGCTGGGCGTCCTGCACGCGCTGGTTCAGGCGGCTGCGGCCGGACTTCTTTTCCTCCAGCGCGGCCTGCTGTGCCTCGAGGCCGGTGCGGCGGGCGTCGGCCTCGGCCCGCAGCGCGGCGACCTTGGCCTCCAGCCCGCCCAGCACCGCGGTGAGCTGCGCATGCTGGTGGCTGCTCCAGGCAAGGCTGAGATGGCGCAGGCGGAAGCTGAGGCGCTTGTAGCGCATCGCCTTGGCCGCCTGGCGGCGCAGGCTGCCGATCTGCCGGGCGACCTCGACGACGACGTCGGCCACGCGGGCGAGATTCTGGTCGGTCAGCGCCAGCTTGTTCATCGCCTCGCGGCGGGCGCTCTTGTACTTGGTGATGCCCGCGGCCTCCTCGAACACGGCGCGGCGGTCCTCCGGCTTCGACGAGAGGATCAGGTCGATCTGGCCCTGCGCCATGATCGAGTAGCTCGTCCGGCCGACGCCGGTGTCCATGAAAAGCTTGTGGATGTCCTTCAGCCGGCAGACCTGGCCGTTGAAGGCGTACTCGCTCTGCCCGTCGCGGTGGACGCGGCGGGTGATCTCGATCTCGTGGAACTCGCTGCCGAGCTGCTTCTCGCACTCGGTGAGCAGCAGGGAGACCTCGCAGACCTGCGCCGCCTTGCGGGTGTCGGCGCCCTCGAAGATGATGTCCTGCATTTTGCCGCCGCGCAGGGCCTTGGCGCTCTGCTCGCCCAGCACCCAGCGGATGGCGTCGGCGATGTTCGACTTGCCGCAGCCGTTCGGGCCGACGACCGCGGTCACGCCGGGTTCGAAACGGAGGGTGGTGGCATCGGCGAAGGACTTGAAGCCGTGCAGTTTTAGCGCCTTGAGATACATTAAAGCGGACAGTGTGAGCGGGCAGCGCGAGCGCCGGCAAATGGAAAGTGCACGGCGTCTTTTTCGCTCGCCAACGGGCTAATCCGGCCGCAGGCGCCGCCCGAGGCTCACGACGTCGTCCACCTGGAAACCCAGCCGCCGGTAAAATCCGATGACGGCGGCATTCGTGGTGCGGACCTGCAGGTTGAGCTTGGGGCAGCCCGCGGCCCGCAGGATCCGCTCGGCCTCGGCCACCAGCGCCCGCCCGTGGCCGCCGCGCTGGTGTGCGGACGCCACCGCCAGGAGGTTGATCCAGCCCCGGTGCCCCTCGTAGCCGACCATGCAGGTGCCGATGACCTGCCCGCGGAGCTCGCCGACCAGGAACCACTCCGGGTTCACCTCCAGCTTCCGGGCGATGTCCTTCTTTGGGTCGCTCCAGCGCAGCAGGTCGCATTCGCGCCAGAGGGCGATGACGGCCGGTTCGTCGGCGAGCTGATAGGGGCGGATGTGCAGCGTTGCGGCCATGGTTTCGCTCACCGGAGGTTCACCGCGCCGGGTACTTCAGGATGGCCCGCTTGCCGCCGCCGATGAGGTTCTGCTCGGGTGTGCGCCGTGCGCGGCCGGAGTTGGAAAAATGCGACGACCACACCACCAGCATGCCCTCCTCGAGGAAGCAGATCGACGGGTAGATATTCTCCCGCGTCGGCATGGCGGGATCCCAGCCCTCGTCGTCCACGATGACCGGCGCGCTCCAGGCCTTCCCGTCGGTCGAGACCGCATAGACCAGCGGGCAGCGCGGAAAGAGGCTGCCCGGGCTGTCCTCCTTCACGTGATTGTAGAAGACGATCAGCCGGCCGTCCGGGAGCGTTTTCAGGGTGAGCGAGGTGCAGGGTGAGAGCAGTGCGGTGTTTTTCGGCGGCGACCAGGTCGCACCGCCGTCCGCCGACCACGAGTCCACGAGGTAGCCCGTCCCGGAACGCGCGAGCATCAGGACGTGGCCGTCCGGCAGTTCCGCGACGCACGGTTCCGCCATGCCGCGCAGGGCGCCCGACGGCTTCACCAGCCGGGAGAGCTTCCACGTCGCCCCGGCATCGTCGCTGTAGAAACAGCCGGACTCGGCCAAGTCGCCCTCCGGCCCGCTGCCGGGCACGGCGTGGGCGACCGGGATGAGCAGCCGGCCGTTGCGCAGCTGGATGAGGCGGTCGTTCATGATGTACCAGCCGTCGTCCCGCGTGATGCCCTGTCCGACGACCCGCGCCGGCGTCCAACTAGCGCCGTTGTCGCCGGAGAACGAAATCACCGGCAGCCCGCCGCCCTTGTTGTCGGGCACGTAGCGGTGACCCACGAGCGCGAGCCGGCCGTCCTTCAGCCGCAGGAAGGAAAACCCGCCGTTGTTGATCGTGCCGGTGATCTTCCACTCCAGCACGATCCGCTCCTTTTCCTGCCACGTGCGGCCATGGTCGGAGCTCCGGTAGAAATGCGGCAGCGGATAAACACCACGCAACTCCTCGAAGGTCGCCGGCGCGCAGCCCCACGGTGCGAGCAGGAGGAGGTCGCCGTTGGGCAGTTGCGTCGTGCCGGGGCCGATGAACACCCGGTCGCGGATGTGCGGGATGACCACCGCTGGCGGGACGACAAACTCCGCCCGGGCAAAGGGCAGGGATTTCATGTCAGTGCCACCCAGCGCTGAAATGGCCAGGAGACTTAAAAGGAGGGCGGAACTTGCGGGGTGAGATCGGGGCATGGGAGTTAGGAGCCGTAAACAGTATGGATCCTGCGCGCTGCTCAGGAGGATGCATCCGATTCGGATGCATCACTTGTGGTCCCACGGCAGATGGACCGCCAGCTTGGGGAACTTCCAGATCCGAACCGGCTCGAACATTTTCCCCGGATTCAGGATGCCGCGCGGGTCGAGCGCCTGCTTCACCGCCCGCATCGCCTTCACCTGCGCCGCGCGGTGCTGCACGCGCAGGAAGGGCGTCTTGGCGAGTCCGATGCCGTGCTCGCCCGAAATCGCCCCGTCCATCCGCACGACGGTGTCCATCAGTTTTCCCAGCGTCACCTCGGCCACCCGGCTCTCGGCGCGGTCGGCCCGGTGATACATGATGTTCACGTGCAGGTTGCCGTCCGCCAGATGGCCGAAGGTCGGGATATGCAGGCCGGAGCGCCGCCGCAACCCGCCGAGGAACCGGATGAACTTCACGTAGTTGCGCATCGGGATGACGATGTCCTCGTTGAGCTTCGCGTCCCCGAGCTCGAACATCGCGCCCGAGCATTTCCGGCGCACTTCCCAGAGCTTTTCCGCCTCGGCGCGGTTGCGGGCGGCGCGGTGCGCCGTGGCGTGTTTCCGAGCCCACGCCAGCGCGACGGCCTTCTGCTCGCGCACGTCGGCGGCGCTGCCGTCGAACTCCAGCAGGATCACCGGCCGGCCGGCCTGGCCGGGAAACACCGTCGTCTGCGTGGCGCGCTCGGCGCACAGCACGCTCTCGCGGTCGAGGAACTCGCAGATCGCCGGCTGCACGCGCTGCCGGAACAGCGCGAGCGCCGCGCGGATGGCCGCTGCCTCGTCGCGGTAGGACGTGAGCAGCGTCCAGCGCGCCGCGGGTTGCGGGATGAGCTTGAGCACCGCTCCGGTGACAACGCCCAGCATGCCCTCGCTGCCGATCCAGAGATCGCGGAGGTTGAAGCCCGCGGAAAATTTCTTGGTCGCGGTCCCCCACTCCACGAATTCGCCGGACGCGAGGAACCCGCGCAGCGCGATGATGTAGTCCCGCGTCACCCCGTACTTGCCGCCGTGCATGCCGCCGGCGTTGCAGGCGATGTTGCCGCCGATGGTGCAGTATTCCCTCGAGGACGGGTCCGGCGGGTAAAACCAGCCCGAGGCCGCGGCGGCGCGCTGGATGTTCCCCACCGTCGCCCCGCACTGCACGTGGGCCATGCCCGCCTCCGCGTCGATGCGGATGCGGTTGAGCGCCAGCATGTCGATCACCCAGCCGCCGCGCACGGGTGCGGCCGAGCCCATGAGCGTCGTGCCCCGGCCGCGCACCGTGACGGGCACGCGATGCTGGTGCGCCAGCGCCAGCGCGACGCCGATGTCCGCCTCCTTCCGCGGTTTGATCACCGCGGCGGGCAGGAAGGAAATCTTGCTGCTGTCGAACGACGCCGCGAAGCGCGCCGCGTCGCCGGTCGCGACGACGCGCGCACCGAGCCGGCGCTTGAGCTGGAGGGTCGCAGAACGGAAGGACGGCATGTCGCTAAAGTCAGCCCAGCCAGGGCCGCGCTTCAACCTGATAAAGCGTCACAGCCGGTCACTCGTACCAGTCCCGCCGGGTGAGCGGCAGGCCGGCGTTGCCGCTCGGGCCGGGCTTGGCCAGCAGCGCCTGGTAGAGCGCGATCGCCCCGTGGTCGAAACCGTGCGCCGAGCCGGCCATGTACAGGCGCCAGACCCGGTAGGTTGGCTCGTTCACGAAGGCCATCGCCTGGTCGTGACTCGCCTCCAGCCGCCGCACCCAGTGCCGCAGCGTCAGCGCGTAGTGTTCGCGCAGGTTCTCGACGTCGCGCACCTCAAAGCCCCCCGACTCGGCCGCCCCCAGGACGATCGGGATCGGGGGAATGTCCCCGTCGGGAAACACATACTCATCAATGAACGACGGGCCGCGGAACCGGTCCTGCTGCAGATTCTCGCCGATCGCGTGGTTTAAAAACACCCCGCCAGGCTTGAGCAGGTCCCACGTTTTCTTGAAATACTCCGGCAGGTGGTCGCGGCCCACGTGCTCCGACATGCCCACGCTGACAATCGCATCGAACCCGTTCTCCGGGCGCTGCACCTCGCGGTAGTCGCGCAGCTCGATGTTCACCGCGTCGGTCAGCCCCGCCGCCTTCGCGCGCTCCGTGGCGAGGCTCGCCTGCCCGGAAGCAAGGGTCACGCCCATGACCTTCACGCCGAAGTTGCGCGCCGCAAAAATCGCAAAGCCGCCCCACCCGCAGCCGATGTCGAGGATGTGCTGTCCGGGTTGCAGCCGCAGCTTCCGGCAGAGGTGGCGGAGTTTGGCGACCTGCGCCATATCGAGGTCGTCGGCAGGTGTCTCAAAATAGGCGCAGGAGTAGACCATCCGCTCGTCGAGCCAGAGCTGGTAAAAGTCGTTCGAGACGTCGTAGTGAAACGACACCACCTGCCGGTCGCGGGTGAGCGTGTGTTGCCGACCCTTCAAGTCGCCCAGTTCCCGGCCGTCGAACCGCCCGCCGTGGGCGTTGGGCAGCCGGTTAAAATGATAGAAATTCGCGAGCGAATTCAGCCAACCCGCCGGGCGGTTTTCCAAGGCCACGGCCAGTTCGAGCGACTGCTCCATGTCACCCTCGACGTCGAAGTCGTCGCGCAGGTAGGCTTCGCCCAGCCCCTTCGCCGTGCCCGACGCGAGCATCTCGCGGAGCGCGCCGGGATGCTTCAGCACGACTGTCGCCGCGCGGGGCCGGTTGTCGGGCCAGAGGGTGCCGTCCCAGAACCGGATCGAGACGTGCGTAAGCGGCGTGCCGCCGAGCAGCTTGTTCAGGAAGCTGATGGTGGTCCCAGTTCCCGGTTCGGTCGTCGTGGCCATGGGCGCCCTTCGGTTTACCGGAGCACCTAAACCGGGATTTTCGCCCGCGCAACGCGATTTTCCCCGTCCAGCCACCGGGCCCGCGCCGCGCCTCCTCGCCATCAAATCAGGACCACTTCAACCCGACCTCTTCTGGCCCCGGCCCCTACGGGCCCCTCTTGTCTGAGGCCATGTTGGCACCTCACCCCGCCGCTTCCGGCAGGATCGAGAGCAGGAGTTCCCGGCAGCCCTTGAGGTCGAGCTTGCCGGTGCCGAGCACGGGGATCTTCTCCACCTTCAGGATCCGCTTGGGCACCCAGAGGTTCGGCAGGCCCGCGGCGAGCAGTTTTTCCCGTACCTGGTCCGAGGTGACGTCATGGGTGGTCAGCAGCACGAGCGCCTCGCCCTTGGACGGGTCGGGCATGCTCATCACCACGACGGTGACGCCCTCCGTCTCGTCCCAGCCAAACCCCTCGGCGATCTTCTGCTCCACGGTGCCGTGCGGCACCATCTCCCCGCCGATCTTCGAAAACCGCGAGAGCCGGCCCTCGATGAACAGAAAGCCCTCGTCGTCCAGCCGGCCAAGGTCGCCGGTCACAAACCAGCCGTCGCGAAACGCCGCCGCGGTTTTCTGCGGGTCGTCCAGATAGCCGCTGAACACGTTGGCGCCCTTGAACCACACGATGCCCTGGTCGCCCAGCGGCACCTCCTCGCCGGTCTCCGGGTGCACGATGCGCACGCTCATGCCGGGCAGGAGCCGGCCGGTGGAGCCGGCGCGCTTGCCGATCTGCGGCTCGGCGGTCGAGGTTGTGACGGGCGGGTGCGGCTGGTTGATGTTGCTCGCCGGGGTGGTCTCGGTGAGCCCGTAGCCCTGCATGATCTCGATATGGAAGGTCTCGAGGAACTGCTTGTAGAGGTCGTCGGGCAGCTTCTCGGCGCCGGTGACGACGAGCTCGAGCGAGCGGAGCTCCTCGGGCTGGGCCTTGCGCAGGATGGGCCGGATGAAGGTCGGCGCGCCGAGCAGCACGGTGGCCTGCTCCTCCTTGATCGCGTCGATGATCCGGCGGGTGTCGAGCGGGCTCGGGACCGTGACGACCTTGCAGCCGCGGATGAGCGGATACCAGAGGGTAACGGTGAACCCCATGCTGTGGAACAGCGGCAGGCAGCCGACGAGCGACGCCCACTCGGGCAGGATGGAGAGCGACGAGATCTGGGAGCAGTTGGCGAGGATGTTGCGGTGCGAGAGGGCGACGCCCTTCGGCTCGCCCGAGCTGCCGCTGGTGAAGAGCAGGCCGGCCTCGGCGCGGTCACCGACCTTGGGCAGGTCGAGCAGGTTGGCAAACCACTGGTTGGGCAGGATCCACGCGGCCACCAGCCACGGGAGGATGACCCGCTTGCCGCCCATCTCCGCGATGGTCGTGGCGAGGTCGAGCGTGCGCTCCGGCCAGGGAAAGTTGGCGACGCGCGACCGGAGCGCGTCGGCGGACAGGACGGTCTGCACCCCGGCGATCTTCATGCTGGCCTCCAGCGCGGCCCGGCTGGAGGTGAAGTTGAGGTTCACGGGGATCTTGCCCGCGCACAGCACGGCGAGATTCGCGATGAACGCGCCCGCGCCGGGCGGGAGCACGATGCCGACGCGCGTCTCGGGAATCGTGCGCCGGACGTGGCGGGAGAGCGCGGCGGCGGCGGCAGCCAGTTGGGCCGCCTTGACCTCCCGGCGCGCGGCGGTGCGGTCGACGACGGCGAGGCGGGAGGGGTGCTTGACGAGCGCCTGCATGCATTCGCGGCCGAGGTGGCGGCGCAGCACCGGCCGTTCCTCGAAGGCGGCGGTCCCGAGGTCGAGCAGCGCCTGGCGCGCGCCGGCCGGGGACAGCCGCTGCGCCGGAATCGGCGCGCCGAACTCCACGAACACCGGCGTGGGCATGACCCGCGGGGACTTCCAGAGGTAGCTGTTGCCGGCAAAGGAGAAGACCGAGCCCCACACCCCGTCGATGAACGCCGGCACGACCGGGACCCCGGCGCGGCGGGCGATGACCTCGAAGCCGCGCTGGATGCCCATCAGCTGTCCGGTGCGCGAAATCTGGCCCTCGGGGAAAATGGCCACGACCTCGCCGTCACGCAGCGCCTTGATCGCGCGGCGCAGGCCATCGGAGGGGCTCGCGGCCGAGATCGTCAGCACGCCGCTCTGGCGGAAGGCCCAGTCGAAAAACACGTTTTTCTGCATGCCCTTGTAGCCGAGGAACCGAATCGGCCGCGGGCAGGCCATCTGCAGCACCACCGGGTCGATGTAGGAGAGGTGGTTGGCGATCAGCAGCACGCCACCGCTGGCCGGAATGTGCCCGGTCCCGTGGCAGCGCACGCGGTAGAGCGTCCGGGCGATGGCCTCGGCAACAAGCTCAAGAAACGCCGGGAGGTAGGTGCGCCGGCGCGAAAACGGGGTAAGCATGGCGCGGAACCCGTTATGCCGACGCCAGCCGGGATATTTTCAACGAAATTCCTCCGCGGCCGGCCCGCCGCCCCGGCTACTCGGCCGGCACGATCACGAGGTCGTCCGCATGCAGGCCGCAGCTGACGCGGTCGCCGGCGTGGAAAATGTCGCCCAGCGCGCTCTCGTTGGCGACGACCGCGCTGAGGCGCGTGCCTGCCGCGGTCAGCAGCACGAGGAAATCGGTCGCGCCCTGGAAGATCTCCTCCTCGATCCGCGCCTCGAAGATGTTGGCGGCCCCGGCCGGAAAATCCGCCGGCGACTTCAACTTCGACACGTGCACCTTCTCCGGGCGCATCGCGATCAGCGCCACGCTGGCGCCGGCCGGCCAGGCGGCGAGGGGCAGCGTCAGCTCCAGCCCGCCGGTCACCGCCACATGCACGCAGTCGGCGTCCTGCAGCAGCAGCCGCGCCTCGAGCAGGTTGGCCTCGCCGACAAAATCGGCCGCAAAGCGCGTCGCGGGCCGGTGGTAGATCTCGTGCGCGGTGCCCAGCTGCTCGATGCGGCCGTCATTCACGATGGCGATGCGGTCGCTCATCGTGAGCGCCTCCTCCTGGTCGTGGGTCACGAAGACAAACGTGATGCCCAGCTGGCGCTGCAGGCGCTTGAGCTCGAGCTGCATCGCCCGGCGGAGCTTGGCATCGAGAGCCGAGAGCGGCTCGTCCAGCAGCAGCACCTTCGGCCGGCAGACGAGGGCCCGGGCGAGCGCCACGCGCTGCCGCTGGCCGCCGGAGAGCTGGTGCGGCCGGCGGGTCTCGAGCCCGGTCAGGGAAACCAGCGCCAGCGCCTCCCCCACCCGCGCCGCGGCCTCGGCCTTCCCGACCTGCTTCATCCGCAGCCCGAAGCCGACGTTTTCCGCCACGGTGAGGTGCGGAAACAGCGCGTAGCTCTGGAAGACCTGGTTCACCGGCCGGCGGTACGGCGGCAGGTGGGTGACGTCCTCGCCGTCGATCCACACGCTGCCCGCGGTCGGCGTCTCGAAGCCGGCGATGAGCCGGAGCAGCGTGGTCTTGCCGCAGCCGGACGGCCCCAGCAGCGTCAGAAACTCGCCGCCGACGATCTGCTGGCTGACGTCGTTCACCGCGGTGAAGCCGCCGAAGCGCTTCGTGACCCCGCGCAGTTCCACCATGGCGCTCATGCGGCGGTCTCCTCCTCACGGGCGCCGAGCCGCAGCATGAGCCAGTAGGTCACGGCGAACAGGCCCATGAACACGGCGCCGAGGGCGGCACCGAACGGCCAGTCGCGCGCCTGCAGGAACTGGTTCTGGATCACGTTGCCGATCAGCGGCACCCGGGCGCCGCCCATGAGGTCGGTGATGGCGAACATGCCCACGGCCGGCACGAACACCAGCAGCGTGCCCGCCGCGATGCCCGGCAGCGTGAGCGGGATGATGACCGAGGAGAACACGCGCAGCGGCCCGGCCCCGAGGTCGTACGCCGCCTCGATCAGGGCGCCGTCGAGCTTTTCCACGCTGCCGTAGATCGGCAGGATCATGAACGGCAGGTAGGCGTAGACGAGGCCGATGACCACGGCCGTCGGGGTGTAGAGCAGTTCGAACGGCGCGGCGCCGGGGGCGAACTGGTGCACCAGGCCGTTGAGCAGGCCCTCCTGCTTGAGGATCGTGATCCAGGCGTAGGTGCGGATGAGGAAGCTCGTCCAGAACGGCACCATCACCAGCAGGAGCAGCCGCTGCCGCCAGGCCTCGCGCGCGCGGCCGATGCAGTAGGCCACGGGATAGCCCACCCCGATGCAAATCAGGGTCGTCAGCCCTGCGTAGCCGATCGAGCGGTTGAAGATCCGCAGGTAGACCGGGTCGGCGACGCGGCGGTAGTTCTCCAGCGTGAAGGAGAACACGACCCGGCCGACCTCGTCGCGCTCGCAAAAGCTGTACACGAAGAGGATGGCGGTCGGCGCCACGACGAACAGCACGAGCCACGCGACCATCGGCGCGAGGAGCAGCCGCGCGCGCCAGCGCGGCGTACGGCGGTCGGTGGCGGGCGTCACGCGGGGAGGGACGGGGTTCGGGATCCCGCGCGGGATGGGTGGCAGGTCATCACCGCGCGCTCTTCAGGTCGGTCACGAGGCGGTCGATGTCCGCGGCGGCCTTGCCGATGTCGCGGAAGGTCTCGAGCTTCGGGCTGCCCGGGGGATAACTGGCCGGATTGGCGAGCTGCGCGGGGGACAGGAGCTTCCGGGCGGCCAGGTTCGGGTTGGTGTAGGGAAAGGCCTCGGAAATGAGCACCGACACCTCGGGGCGCAGGATGTAGTCGATGAACTTGTGCGCCGCCTCCCGGTTCTTCGCGTTCGCCGGGATCGCCAGCACATCGATGAACTGGTGCGCGCCCTCGGCCGGGATGACGTACTGGAATTTCTTGTTCTCCTTCCAGAGGATCGCGGCCTCGCCACTCCAGACGATGCCGATGTCGACGTCGCCGTTGAGCAGCGCCGTCTTCGGGCTGTCGGAGTCGAAGACCTTCACCAGCTTCACCCACTCGGCCACCACCGGGCGGGCCGCCGCGAGGCATTCGGGGGTGATGGTGTTGATCGGCCGGTGGAGGGTGTAGAGCGCCCACGTGACGATCTCCCGGGTGTCGTTGAGCACGACGATCCGGTCCTTGAAGGCCGCCGAGAACACGTCGCCGTAGCCCTTCACCGGAATCTTCACCTTCTCGGTGTTCACCACGATGCCGACCGTGCCGCTCATGTACGGCACGGTATAGGCGCCGGCCGGGTCATGCGCCCGGTGGCGGAACTCCGGGGCGAGGTTCTTCAGGTTGGGCAGCAGCGCCGGGTCGAGGGGCGCGAGCAGCTTCTGGCGGATCATCACCTCGGCCGCGTAGTCCGACGGCTGGACCAGGTCGTAGGAACCGCCGCCGGCCACGAGCTTCGACAGCAACTCCTCGTTGGAGGCGTAGGTCTCGAAGTTGACCTTGATGCCGGTTTCCTTGGTGAAACCGTCGAGCACGGACTGCGGAACATATTCGGACCAGCCGAACAGGTTGAGTTCGGCGCCGGCGTGGGCCGGGACGACCGAGACGACCAGCGCCAGGAGCGCCGGGAAGAGCAGACGGGATGATTTCATGGGCAGGTTGATGGTGGAGGGAAAAAGTTCAGCGGCTGAGTTTCTTCAGGTAATTGGAGAAAACCACGAACCCGGCCGTCGCGACAATGAAGATCGCGGACAACGCGTTGAGCATCGGGTTCAGGCCGACCTTGGCCATGCCGAAAACCCGGATGGGCAGCGTGGCGGACGCGGCGCTGGTGGTGAAAAACGTCACGATCAGCTCGTCCCACGAGAGGGTGAACGCCATCAGCGCCCCCGCGACGATCGCGGGCCGCAGGCAGGGCACGATCACGAGCGTGAACGCCTGCAGCGGCGTGGCACCGAGATCGAGCGCGGCCTCCTCCATTGCCGGGTCGAGCCCCTTCAGCCGGGCCTGCACGGCGACCAGCACGAAGGGGAAGCTGAAGGTGACATGGCCGATGATGACGGTGGCGAAGCCCAGGCCCCGGCCGGCCGTCGCGAACAGGATCAGCAGGCTGATGCCCATCAGGATCTCGGGCATGACCATCGGCACCGCCACCAGGGTCTGCAGGCTGCGCGCACCGCGAAAGCGGTAGCGGTGCAGCAGCCACGCCCCGCTGGTGCCCAGCAGGACGGAAATCACGGTGGAGACGCAGGCGATCACCAGGCTGTTCTGCGCGGCGCGCAGCAGCGGCCCGTTCTCCCAGACGTGCTGGTACCAAGCGAAGGTGAAGCTCTCCCAGACGATGTTGAGCCGCGAGCTGTTGAACGAATAGGCCACCAGCACGACGATCGGCAGGTACAGGAACACCATCACCAGGGCGGTCCAGCCTGTGAGCGAAAGGTCCAGCAGCCTGATCCCCGAGGGGAAACGCCAGCGGGGTGATGCGGTCGGGGTGGCGGGCATGCGTTGGACAATGCAACTGTTGTGCCAGCCGCGATCCCGAGGCAATCGCAAGGTTGCGCACGCCGCCCCGCCCCGGCGCCGGGCCCCCCTACTTGCCCCGGTTGAACAGGTTGTCCAGCAGGCCGGAGCGCTCGAGGGCTGAGTTGAGCAGGGCGTCGCGCACCTGGCTCGTGTCGGGTTTCGCCAGCGTGCCGCCCAGCCGCAGGGGCACGGAGCAGGCCGCGTAACCCAGGCTGTCCTGCTGGGCATCGAGCAGGCCGGCCCGCTTCATCAGGTCGGCCATCCGGCCGCGCGCCCCGAGTTTGAGCTGCAGGTCCAGCGACTGGGCCAGCACCGGCACCCCGGCCGCATAACGGACCGACCCGGTGCCGACCAGTCTCAGCTCCGGCGAAATCAGAGTGAAATCCCTGAGCTGGAAGTTGAGCGAATCATCCCGTGTCGCCGTCAGGCTCAGCTGGTCGAAGGGAATCTCCGCGAGCGCCTTCGCGATGTCGGAAATGATCTTGGTCTTGTTGAGGTAATCGTCCGCCACGACCCCGAGCAGGCTGGCAATCGTGACCACGGTCGACTGGGTCTTCTGGATCCGGTTGGACAAGTCCGCCGACAGCGCCCGGAAAATGCCGCCCTTGCTGGACACCCGCAGTTCCCCGCGCGTGCGGTCGGCCAGGTCCGCGGGCGTGGCCCCCGCGCCCGTCAACCGGCTCTGGAGCGTGAACCGGCCCTCGACGGTGGGGGGCTGCCCCGGGTTCAGCGCCCGCAGCAGCGGCGCGCTGTCAAAGTTCTCGAGGGCAAAATCGGCGGCAAGCACGTAGGGCTGCGCCGCGGCCGGACTGAACATGATGCCGCCGTTGAGCCGCATCGTGCTGTCCGGACCGAAGGCGGCCCGCACGTCGGCCAGCTTGAGTGCCTCCGGCTCGAGGCGGAGCGAGCCGCCGAGATCGGTGACCGAGAACTGTTCGCCATAGGTCACTTTCTTCACGCCGAGGGCGCAGGTCCCGCTCACGCCCTCCCAGAAGGACGCCACCGGGCGGCCCGCCGGACCGCCAACGGCGGGTCCCGCCGACTCCGCCGGGGCGGTGAGCGCCAGCAGGAGCGGCAGCACATCGTCGATCACGAGCAGTTCGCCGGTGAGACGCGAAGTGATGGCCGCGCCGGCGGCGGTGGGCGCAAATGTGCCGGTAATCGTCAGATCCGAGGTGCGACCCGGGCGCTCGAAGCGCAGCGGGACGTTGAAGCTGGCGCTGCCGTCGCCCGCCAGATCCGCGCGGAGTTCGAGCGAGACCGCCGGCAGGGCGGTCGCGGCGGACAGCGAAAGTTTCGCGAGCGCCAGCCGGGCCTGAATCTCCCGTTTCGTCCCCAAGCTGGCCGCAAAGTCACCCCGCGCCTCGCCACCAGTCAGCCCCGCCGCCCGGGCGAAGGCCGGCTGGCCGAGCAGCGCCGGCAGCTGCGCCGTCCACTTGCCGGCCGTTTTGACCGGCTGATCCTTGCCCGCCAGCTGCCCGGCCTTCGCCTCAAGCACCAGCAGGCTGGCGCCCCGGCTGCTGACCGCGAGGGGCGCGACCTCCATCTGCCAGCCGAGGGGCGAGTAATCGGCCGAGGCCGCCAGCGTGATGTCCACCGCGCGCAGCAGCGGCCGGCCGCCCTCCCCTGTGACGGACAGGTGGCCGACCGTCAGCGGACCCCGGGGCCGGAGCGCAAAGCCCCCGTTGCGCGCGCTCGCGACGAATTCACCCCGGACCTCGTCGCCGGCGAGCACATAGCCTTGGTCCCCGAGCAGCGGCGCCGCCCAGGCGAGCGGCAGCCCGTGGAGGGAGATCGCGAGCAAATCCCGCGCCGGGTCCGCGACGTTGAGCTCGCCCGTCGTCAGGTTGAACTCGAAGGCCTGCAAGGCCGTCACCGTGGCGACCGGCTGCGCCCCGGTGACCGTCACCGCCAGGCGGTCCACGCGCGTGGCCTGGCCCCGCCGGGTGACATCGAAGTCGGCGGCGAGCTTGACGGAGCCGAGGACGTCCAAGCCGGGTTTGATGGCCGCGAGCCGGTCGGCCGTGGCGTTCAACCGGCCGCTCGCATTCAGCTCGGTGAAGGTGGTATCGAGGTCAAAGCTGCCCTCGCCGGCCGCCACAAACGCCGGCAATTCGCGGCCGAGTACAAACGGCGCCAGGTCGGTATCGTGCATGTCGAGCCGCCAGGTGCCGCGCAGGTGGCTCTGCCCCGCCACGAAGGTGGTCTCGATCGCGGCGAGTTGCTTCGCCCCCGTGTGCACGGCAAGGGCGTAGCTCTCCCCGGCGGCCGACTGGGCGGCCGAGACATCGACCGACAGCCGCACTCCGCCGGGCAGCTTCGGGCCGGTCGCCTCGGCTTCCGAGGTGGCGACAAATCGCGTGAACGTCCGCGGCGTGCCCATCACCACGCCGAGCGTGCCGCGGATCCTGAGCTCGCCCACGGCGGCGCCCTCCCCGGCGAAGACAATGTTGGCGGTGCAGTCGAACCGGCCCGGGTGGCCCGCGGCGAGACCGCCGCCGGTGAGGGTGAC